>JAIWAP010000075.1:0-8170 GCA_048634345.1 Methanobacteriota archaeon
GCACGGGGAGATGACTTCGATCGACACGCTGTTCATAGCTGCTGCGGGCAGTGTCGGGCTGATACTGGTTGGACTATCGCTGATCTATTCATGCAACAGCAAGATGATGCACATGATCGGTGTTGTCTTCCTGTGCCGGGCATGGATCGACGCCCTGCCTCTGTGTGATCTGGACGGTGCGATCTTTGCGCAGTCTGCCTGCAACGTCCTTGGTATCGCGGGATACCTGCTTGCATGGACGTTCGTTATCTCTGAAATCCTTATCAGCGGCGGTGCGATAGCGCACACGCTTAAGAGCGGGGCTTATTGACCGCGGTATCAAAGCAAAACACTTATAACCAATGCATCCCTGATTATGTTCTCATGAGGGGTGTAATCCCGGTGCTTATTGTCCTGTCGATAGTTATCAGTGGTTGTGTTGATCAGGGTGTTCACGAACCGGTTCAACCGGACCCGGATCAAGGTCAACAGCAACCCGAACCGGTTCAGGAAGCAAAACTCGAGACAGAACCGATCGATCTGTCCGGCGCCGCAACAGGTGCCATGGATTTTGCCAGATACTACTCGCTGCAACCGCTGAGTATTGATCTGAAGGTTCCAGAGTATGATTTGCCACTGCAAACAGACCAGATCTCAAATTACGATTCATTCTCAAAAGAAATCACGCTTAGCAACAGTGCCACAAGTTTGCTGGAAGAGAACGGCTTTGTTGTGATCGAAAATCCATTCTACAGGGCGGAAGAGGATATCATCCAGCCGTACAAGACGCTCGCTGATGACGAGATACCGGTCTTCGTCACCACCGATTCGCTGTTGCACCTCTATCACATCCAGTTCGACGAGACGCTGCGGCAGATCGAGGAGCGGGAATTCTATGACCTGATCTGGGAGATCAGCGAGGAATTGCTGAACGATTCGATGGAATCATACAAAAATTCGGACGGCGAGCTGAAAGAAGCATCAAGGAGGAATGCTGCATACTTTGCAGTAGGATTAAGCTTACTCAAGCCATCTCCAGAGCAAGTCTGCCAGAGTGAGAACAAATGGGAGTGTACAGATGCTTACTTTGAGAAAGAGGATCTGGGGCGATACGGTTTCGAAGTCCCGTCGTTTGTCGCCGATGATGTTGAAAATGAATTAGAATTGATCGAAGAGCATTCCGGGTTTACAGAGTCCCCTATTTTTATTTACAGTGAAGATTACTCCCAGTACATCCCGAGAGGGCACTACACGCGCTCGGAGAAGCTGAAAAACTATTTCAGGGCGTTTATGTGGTATGGCAGGATGAGCATGTTACTCAAGGGCTCTGACGCGATACCGCCAGGGACGACCGACCCGTACTCGGAGGTTGGTCTGATCTCCGCAGAGGACGCAAGAATCCAGACGATGGCTGCCTGCCTGATATCATCCGAATTCAGCGGGAATCAGGAGCTCATGGATAAGTGGGATCGGATTTACTCGGTAACGGCTTTTTATGTGGGATTATCTGATGATCTCGGACCTTACGAGTACATAGATGCGTTGAACCATGTATTCGGGGAAACATTCAACCAAAGTGACCTGAACGAGGAGACTGTAGGCGGGGTGAAAGCGAAACTGGCAGAGCACAGGTCTCCTGAAATTTACGGCGGGACCGGAGCCTGCGTGATACTGCCGCCGTTTACCCCGGAGCAGGCAGATCAGTGCCTTGAAAACACCAAAGGATTCCGGATGATGGGGCAACGTTTCATTCCTGACTCGTACATGTTCACAAACCTTGTCGGGACATACACCGACCTTTATCAGGGAGATGGGGAGCCGTTCACGCTTATAATCGATGGTGCCGGAAGGCAGGTCAGGGGTTTTCCCCGCGGTCTCGATGTGATGGCGCTCCTCGGGTCGGATCGGTCGAGAGAGATTCTGGACGGGTTGGATGATTCCAATTACAAGGAGTATGATCGCCAGTATGACGAGTTGAAGGGAGAATTCGACTCGTTTGATTATGCGGACTGGAACAGGAACCTCTACTGGTCATGGCTCTTTGCGTTGAAGCCCCTGCTTAACGATCACGGCGCGGGTTATCCGACGTTCATGCAGACCAGCGCGTGGCAGGATAAGGAACTGACCACTGCTCTTGCATCCTGGACAGAACTCAGGCACGACACGATCCTCTACGCCAAGCAGAGCTACACCGCGATGACTACCAGTATGCCTCTTGAAGAGGAGAAACCCGTTGTCGGATACGTCGAACCGGTTCCCGAGTTCTACAATCGGCTGCTTGCGCTTACACGGATGACGAACCGCGGTCTTGGCGAGATGGGTGTTCTCGACGGTTCTGCGAAATACCGGCTGGAACGTCTGGAAGAGATACTCAAGCGGCTTGTTGAGATCTCGTCAAAGGAACTGGAAAACGAGGAGCTAACAGAGGCTGATTACGACTTCATCAAGAACTTCGGAGATAATCTGGACGGTGTCATCGCAAATGTCGAGGATAAGGCAAAGAAGACGACGATTGTTGCCGATGTGCATACGGACGGCAATACAAAGCAAGTTCTCGAGGAGGGCGTTGGATATGTCGACCTGATCGTTGTCGCATATAAGCTCCCGGACGGGAGAATCCTCCTCGGAGCAGGTCCGGTTATGAGCTATTATGAATTCAAGCAGCCGATGAGCGAGAGACTCACCGATGAGGCATGGAGGGAGATGCTTGCTGCAAGTCCACCCGAGAAGCCGGAATGGGTCTCGAATTTCGCTGAATGATTGGCATGGTCTGACCCAGGATCTTGCGGACGGGGTGCCAAGAGGTTGTTTTCTGGCAGGCATTTTGTCTGTACTGCGCAAAATAGCAAAAGACTTATAATGGAAGCATTCCCGAAGATTCAATCATGAGGAGTAGAATTCTGGTGTTAATCATTCTGTCAATAGTTATCAGCGGCTGTGTCGATCAGAAACAGACTCAATCGGAACAATCCCCTACGGAACAACCCGAGCTGCCCCCACCGGAACCAACCGACGAACCAGCTGATCAGGCTAAACTCGAGACAGAACCAATCGATCTGTCCGGCGCCGTGACCGGGACCATGGATTTCACCAGATACTACTCGCTGCAACCGCTAAGTATCGATCTGAAGGTTCCCGGGTACGATCTGCCGTTGCAAACAGATCAGATCTCAAACTATGATCCATTCTCAAAAGAGATCGCTCTCAGCAACAGTGCCACGAGTCTACTGGAAGAGAACGGCTTTGTTGTGATCGAAAATCCGTTCTACCGGGAGGAAGATGATATCATCCAGCCATACAAGACGCTCGCTCGGAACGAAGTACCGATCTTCGTCACCACCGATTCGCTATTGCATCTCTATCACATCCAGTTCGACGAGACGCTGCGGCAGATCGAGGAGCGGGAATTCTATGACCTGATCTGGGAGATCAGCGAGGAATTACTGAACGATTCGATGGAATCATACAAAAATTCGGACGGCGAGCTGAAAGAAGCATCAAGGAGGAATGCTGCATACTTTGCAGTAGGATTAAGCTTACTCAAGCCATCTCCGGAGCAAGTCTGCCAGAGTGAGAACAAATGGGAGTGTACAGATGCTTACTTTGAGAAAGAGGATCTGGGGCGATACGGTTTCGAAGTCCCGTCGTTTGTCGCCGATGATGTTGAAAATGAATTAGAATTGATCGAAGAGCATTCCGGGTTTACAGAGTCCCCTATTTTTATTTACAGTGAAGATTACTCCCAGTACATCCCGAGAGGGCACTACACGCGCTCGGAGAAGCTGAAAAACTATTTCAGGGCGTTTATGTGGTATGGCAGGATGAGCATGTTGCTCAAAGGCTCTGACGCGATACCGCCAGGGACGACCGACCCGTACTCGGAGGTTGGTCTGATCTCCGCAGAGGACGCAAGAATCCAGACGATGGCTGCCTGCCTGATATCATCCGAATTCAGCGGGAATCAGGAGCTCATGGATAAGTGGGATCGGATTTACTCGGTAACGGCTTTTTATGTGGGATTATCTGATGATCTCGGACCTTACGAGTACATAGATGCGTTGAACCATGTATTCGGGGAAACATTCAACCAAAGTGACCTGAACGAGGAGACTGTAGGCGGGGTGAAAGCGAAACTGGCAGAGCACAGGTCTCCTGAAATTTACGGCGGGACCGGAGCCTGCGTGATACTGCCGCCGTTTACCCCGGAGCAGGCAGATCAGTGCCTTGAAAACACCAAAGGATTCCGGATGATGGGGCAACGTTTCATTCCTGACTCGTACATGTTCACAAACCTTGTCGGGACATACACCGACCTTTATCAGGGAGATGGGGAGCCGTTCACGCTTATAATCGATGGTGCCGGAAGGCAGGTCAGGGGTTTTCCCCGCGGTCTCGATGTGATGGCGCTCCTCGGATCAGATCGGTCGAGGGAGCTTCTGGACGGGCTGGACGATTCCAATTACAAGGAGTATGATCGCCAGTATGACGAATTGAAGGGCGAATTTGACTCGTTTGATTATGCGGACTGGAACAGGAACCTCTACTGGGCATGGCTCTTTGCGTTGAAGCCCCTGCTCGACGATCACGGCGCGGGTTATCCGACGTTCATGCAGACCAGCGCGTGGCAGGATAAGGAACTGACCACTGCGCTTGCATCATGGGCAGAACTCAGGCACGACACGATTCTCTATGCCAAGCAGAGCTACACCGCGATGACTACCAGTATGCCTCTTGAAGAGGAGAAACCCGTTGTCGGATACGTCGAACCGGTTCCCGAGTTCTACAACCGGCTGCTTGCGCTGACACGGATGACGAACAGCGGTCTTGGCGAGATGGGTGTTCTGGACGGATCAGCAAAGCGCAGGCTGGAGAACCTCGAAGAGATACTCGAGAGGCTTGTTGAGATCTCGTCAAAGGAACTGGAAAACGAGGAGCTCTCCGAGGATGATTACGACTTTATCAAGAACTTTGGCGATAATCTGGACGGTGTCATCGCCGATGTCGAGGATAAGGCAAAGAAGACAACGATTGTTGCCGATGTGCATACCGATGGCAATACACAGCAGGTTCTCGAGGAGGGCGTTGGATACGTCGATCTGATCGTTGTCGCATACAAGCTCCCGGACGGGAGAATCCTCCTCGGAGCAGGTCCCGTTATGAGCTATTACGAGTTCAAGCAGCCGATGAGTGAGAGACTCACCGATGAGGCATGGCGAGATATGCTTGCTGCAAGTCCGCCGGAAAAGCCGGAATGGGTCTCGAATTTCGCTGAATGATCGATTGCTACCTGTAAATTACAGTGGTCATTGCCGATTACTTGATGTCTGCCCATGGTGATGTGCCATAATGCAGAAATTGACCGTGAGGCACGACCGACTGCTCGTCATCTTCCTCTTACTCGGACTCGTGATACTTGCGTTTATAATGATCCCGCTTCTGAACCTGACTGTCGGTCAACTCATCTCCAACCAGCCCGGCATGGCAGAAGCGATCAACGATTCCTCGGTCTGGAAAGCGATGTTCCTTACGATGTACACCGCACTTGCCGCAACCGCCGTAGCATTCGTATTCGGCGTACCCCTCGCATACTTCCTTGCACGACGTGACTTCCCGGGTAAAGGCATAATCGAGAGCATCGTGGATATCCCGATCATCGTTCCGCACACGGTGGCAGGCATCGCACTCCTCACGGTATTCGGGCTGCATGGGCTGCTCGGGCAGCCGTTGTCACAGATCACCCAGTTCAGGGACGCGATGCCCGGAGTCGTGGTTGCGATGCTCTTTGTCTCGGTGCCGTTCCTGATCAACTCGGCGCGGGAGGGATTCCAGAGTGTTGATCCGCGCCTCGAAAACGTTGCCAGATCGCTCGGAGCATCGGACTGGGGCGCATTCACGCTGGTCACGGTTCCGCTTGCCGCTCGGCACATCCTTGTAGGCTCGATCATGTGCTGGGCGCGGGCGATGAGCGAGTTTGGCGCAGTCATCGTGATCGCATACTACCCGATGATCACGCCGACCCTGATCTACGAGCGATATATCTCTTACGGGCTTTCAGCCTCCTCTCCAATCGCCGTTCTGATGATCGTCGTTTGTCTGGCAATATTTATCACATTGCGGGCGATTTCTTCAGGGTGGAGACGATACGATCGTGGTTAGGGCACTACCGGTTTTCATCGTGAATACTGCAAAATCCGATAAAATCCAATTGGTGGTGAAAATGCGCCCGGGACTTGTGCAGGTGAGGTACTTTAAGTATCAACGACCACCTGCACGACGTACCCTGCATCGGTTCGCTCGATCACCATGTCGTGGAAGGTGACTGCCTTTACACCGACATCGAACATGTGCTTGCCAAGGTTAATCGCCTCGCCGGTTGCATGCGCCCGGATATGATACCGGTCACCACGCCGCTCGATCTGCTCCACATCGAACCTGCCAAACACAATCTCCTCAACTTCGAACAGGTACAACAGTTCCGAAAGAAAGTCGTAAAGCAGACCCTCGCAGTCATCGGCATCGAGATCGATATCAAGCGTTGTCGCAAGCTGTACGGTGTCGGTATCGATCATCGCGCCAAACATGGCAAGCGCAGCATACTCAAACGCCTCTTCGATCGTTTTTCCAGAGGCGCGGAACTTGACATCGGCAGGATGATCGAGATACTCGATATGCGGGTGGATTTGTGGTTGCATCCGGTTCACCTTGTTCATTTTTATCCATTACACATTCTTAAGCGCTGCTTTGATCAGTTCTCCCACATCAACATCATGGGCATGTTCTGAGAGAAGCGCACTGTGCACAGCCGCCTCTGCCGCGGCTCTTGTGTATCCGAGCGAGACCATGCCCGCGATCGCAGAGCGTGCAAGATCCGGCGGCTGCCCGGTTTCTGCCGGTATTTCTGTTATTTTGTCTTTTAATTCGAGAACGAGGCGTTTTGCGGTCTTTGTCCCGATACCGGAGATGCTGTGCAGTCGACCGTGGTCTTCGCTGTATACCGCAGATTTGAATTCATCAAAGGATATTCCGGATAATATATTCAGAGCAACGCCCGGTCCGATCCTTGATACGCTGAGCAGCAACCTGAAAAACTCAAGTTCACCGAGCTTCGAGAACCCGTACAGCAGAAGTGCTTCCTCCCTTACATGGAGGTGGGTGTGCAGCCGCACCCGGTCCCCGGTCTCGGGCAGCGCGACGTATGTGGACGCGGGGATATGTAACTCATACCCGATGCCGCCAACATCGATGACTGCGCGGGCAGGGGCTTTTGTATCAAGAATTCCGTTGATGTGTGCAATCATAGATCAGATCATCTCATAACTCACGTGCTGATTACCGCCCCTTCGGGGGGTTTCGAATAAACCGCGTCGTGATGCAATATGATATTAGCCATCTGATTTCTTTAAGTCATCTTATGTTTCGTGTTGCAATATACTCAGCACCGGCATAAACTGCGATTTTTATAGGCAGGGCCCGGTGTCGTATGGAGTTGGCTCTTCACTATTTCGTGTGGGTAGTTGGAAGTCAAGGTGACCTCACCGGGATGAGTTATGGTGATGAAATTCTTTATTATTTTTTGTAGATAATTAACCACAGAGGTCACCGAGGAACACAGAGTTTTCTTATTGACCATTGCTCATAAATTTCATCTTAAAACATGTTACATTTCTCTGTAATCAAATCGTTGCGGGGCGGTTCTGTAAATATTTCGGTCACCTTTTTATGCAGCTTCTGCATAGCACGGCGATGGAACCGTCGGATATGCCCGGTAAACGTGCCTGAATACTTCACCCGATATTGTGTTCACATCAGTCTCAGTGTAACTCTCCACAGGCAACCCCGTTTTATCTCTCCAGAGGAAATCGCGAATGGTCACCCGCACAGCGTCGCGTGTCGCCTCCTTGTCACGCCAGTGATCGACCCGGAGTTTCTTCGCCTTTAACTTTTTCAGCAGACCAACGGCAACAGCTTTGATCCGCTTGATGTCGGATGCGCTGAGATTCTGCTTTTTTAAGAGATCGAAAATTGCCAGCGACTCCTCGTCCAGTCCTTCGCGAACGGCGCGGCTGTCTTCATCATCCAGCTCCTGAACCAGTTTGAGCAAGGCAACGAAAGTCTGCTCGATGGTCACCTGATCCTTTTCACGGTTGTATCCTGCAACAATCTCTTCGTAGTGCTGCTGGAAGTCGGTTCG
>JAIWAP010000076.1:0-7755 GCA_048634345.1 Methanobacteriota archaeon
CGGATACAGGAAATACAGGAGGCTTGCAAGCATTATAAGCACCAGACGGTCAGCCCTGCCAAGAATTCCCCCGTAGTGCCTGCCAAGACCGACTGCCTGCGCCTGAGTCCCGAGATAACTGGTCAGAAGCGTGCCAACGATCGCAGCAACCCCGATCCTCCAGTCGATATATTCACCAAAGAATATTCCACAGATGATAAAAACATCAGCGTACCGGTCGATCACATGATCAAGAAAATCGCCGCGTATACCGGCTGTGCCAGCGATTCTTGCGATCTCCCCGTCCATGGCGTCCGCGATCCCGTTGAGCAGCACCAGCACGCCAGCTGCAAGCGCAAGCGTCCGGTCGCCGCATGATATTGCATACAGCACCCCGGCGCCCGCTGCAAAGATCAGTGAGAGGACCGAAGTGGCATCCGGTGTTACGCCAGCCCGTGACAGGGTGTCAGCAAGCGGTTTTAAGATCTTTTTCGCATAAGGACGCAGGGAATCAAGCGACATCGACTCACAGAACCTTGATACTCGGATCCGTTATATGGTTCAACGCAGCGATATTGAGCAGTAGCGGCGTGAGCGACTCGATCGTCGATGCCAGTGCGAGCGGTCCGACATCCAGCGGGCGCAGACATACGATCTCGTCGGTGAGATCGATGATTGCCTCCTTTGAACGGTGGTCGTCGCCGCAGATCATCACATCGCACTTGAATGCAGGATCAAGGCTGCATAGTTTGCGGGATGCAACGGTGTGGAATGCGGCGACCACGTTCATGCCCTCTGGCAGCATCGCCTGGATCTCCTGCGCCGCACTCCCTCGTGCCGGAGCATTGTACTCAAAGTATTCGCCCCGCGACATCGGGACGATCGGCGACACGACGATCTGGTCGCTTAATACCGGGCGCACGACATCGACCACTCCTGATACGTGCTCATAAGGTATGGTGAGTATGATCATGTCAGCATCTTCGGCTGCGGTTCTGTTATCAAACCCCGAAATGTCCCCTCTGCGTTCAAAAATTGCAAGCGTTTCATTGAACCGCTCGGCTGCTGCCTCCGCCTTTTCACTTTCGCGTGAACCGATGCGGATGCGATGCTTTTCAGCCCAGTGCAGCGCAAAACCCTCTCCGAGATCGCCGGTTCCACCAAGAAGTGCTATCTTCATAAAAAAAGATGGTACAGCCGCCCTACATTAAGTTTTGGATTCGGTGTTTCTGCCCGACATACACCCACTGGTCATACATCCCGGCATCATCCCGGTTGTCGATAACCCGCCCGGTCATCCCGAGTTCGTCCATAACTTCTTTCAAAATGAGGATCTCTTCATTTTTATGGACTGTGAACACGAGAAATCCACCTTCACGCAACGGCACAATGGACTCCGCCATGATGCGCTTCCAGACGTCCCTGTTAAACGCATAGATCGCACCGAGCATGAATCCGGCGACGCAATCAAAGGATCCTGCCTCAAAGAACGGTGAGATATGTGTGGCATCCAGCACCATCGAGCGGTGCGGAAGGAGCACCCCGTGCTCAAGCCCCTCGCATACGGCGCATTTGTCAGAATCGAGGCACACCGGATCGCACCCTAACTGCCTGAGTGCAATCGTCGCCATTCCGTTGCCGCAGCAGATCTCAAGCACGTCCATGCCTGCAAAATCGATGTCGTCCGACTGTTCGATCGTTTTCAGGAGTGCTTCGAGTCGGTCTGCTCGTGATTTCGAAAATATCGATCCGAAACTCTTCTTTCCGTGCATGCATTTCTCACAGAGCATCCGGTTCACAAGCATGAGCGAATAATACTCGATGATCGCATCCATGAACAGCGAGGAGGTTGTTTCGACGATGCGAACGTTGTTTGACTGTTTGCACAACATGGCTGCATGATCTGCAAAATCAGGATCCCTGCATAGTGTGTTGACAAAGACCAGCCAGAAGTCCTGCCCGTCCGAATGCATGGGAATAGCAAGTCCGGGCAAGCCAGCATCAGTTTCGACCCGTATCACGTCGTCAAACGTGATTCCTGATCGAACAATCTCGAAACGGTATCGCGCTGATTGTTCGCACATCCCCTGGTCGCTGAAACCGGGTTCCGGGATGTGCACGATCTCGTTTTCGTCGATCCGCAGTAGATCATGGAGGCGCATGGTGATGATGACGCCCGTATGTATTATATCGCTTGTGGGGCACAACCCGGATTCCCCGGCGAAGCCACGAATCCGGGTAATCAGACACTTCCTGATCCCTGGTGACCTGTGTTTTCTCGCTTACGCGGTTGCCCCATTTTCTTCGGCGTGTTTCTCAAGCCCTTTGATGAACATGCTCAAACTTGCGCTGCGAAGGAAATAGCAGGGCTTATCTCGCATTTTGCAGGCTTTTTTGACATATCTACATGCGTTGTGGCTGTTTATGTCAACAGGGCAGAATATTATATCTGTCTTCGCCACGATGCCTTCTATCTCCTTTTTACCCTGTATGCACCGCCCGCAGTGGTAACAGAACGTACCGCCGACGGATTCGACAGCATCCTTGTAGTGCGGCATGAGCGATTCTACGCCGCCCACATAAGTCACTCTCGCACCGTTTAAATCGACATCGACCACGTTATCCCATGCATCTACTTTAGGGTCCTGTGTGATGCTGGTGATTGCTATTGATCCACCATCCGGTATCGCGCAATCCATCTGGTCCTTTTGCAGCAGTTGACCGGTCAGGCACATCACCTCGCTGGTCAATAGATTGATCTCCTTCTTCATATCGTTGATCCGGTCGAGTGTGTCCGCACCGCCCAGATTCTCAAAATCACTGGTCAATTGTCTGTTCAATTGCTTCTGCTCCTCAAGTGCGGCATTGATTCTTGATTTATCCTCTCGGAGTGATTCGATCTCTGATTTTAGCTGCTCTCTTTTACGTTCCAACCGGTCACACTTTGTCTGGAGTTTTTCGCTCGATTCGAGAGCATTACCCAGGTTCTTAAGAATATCCTCGGGTCTGCCATCCACAGTTGAACGCCGTAGTGTATCATAGAACCGTGAGGCTCGGTGCTCGAGGATGTGCGTGGCGGCAAAGACCCTTGCCTCGATCTCGTCGATATCTTCGTGCGGACTTCGCACGGCAAACCAGACAAGCGCGGAGAGAGGTATGTTTCTGCCGTTTCCGCTTCCGCCCCCGTTCACAGTCCCATTTCCATTTCCATTCTCGATATATTTATATATCTCATTTCTTGGAATGCGCTTGAAGTCGCGTTCGTATCGTCCGAACCGCTCCTTCAGCATTTTATCCAGTTGTCCGGATGCTTTGTTCTGGGTGCTACACAGTTGAACAAGGTCACCGTGCATCTCATAAGGCGCGTTTCGGCTCTGGTCCAGCTTCAATCTCTTGAAAACGTTGACCAGTTCCTTTTCATCGAACGCCAGACCAAGAATCGTGCATATCGTCTGACACTTGAATTCCCATATCTTTCTTTCTGACATAATTTTGCCCCCACTGGCAAGCCCGGACCAACTGCCCGGGCGCCATCTTCTGACTACTCGACCAGCAATTTTTCAGCCAGACCGTGACCGATGGTGATCAACTGGTCTCCCACCCTTGCAAGCACATAAGTGCCTCTCGTGGGACTCGGTGCCGGCGTCTCTCTCCTGAGCAAGGTCAGCTCAGCGCCCGGTTTAAGCCCGATTTGATCAAATTTATCAACGAGATGGGTTCCACCGATGATCCGCTCCACAGTAGCCGTTTCGCCATCTTTGAGGTAGTTTGCCTGCACAGACTTCCCATCTACCGCCACAATCAGCTTTGATGCCTGACCTTCACCCATTCGTATCTCGGTGCGTCCGTCCCCTGCCGCAAACACTATGGTGCGGTCCGGAACATGGCGCAGGAATGTCAGTTCGACTCCTTCTGCAACACCAAGTCCTGCGAGAAAATCCGTAAAATCTTTCCCGCCTTCGATTGATCGAACGGTTCCTTTGTCGCCCGCCTCTAACCTCAACAACGGGAGAACATCCACACCCGCCTCTACATAGATCTTATCAGCCCATCCGCGAGCTATGATCAGTTCCTGATCCTCCATTGATAGGGAAATCGGTCCTCCATGCACATGCACAGGCTCGGTTGCCACCACGGTGAGTTCGACTCCTTCTTTTACGCCGAGTTCATCGAGGTGCTGTTTGGTATCAAGACCACCTGTGACCTCCTTAACGATCACTGTGGTTTCAGGTTCCACATTGTTCAATGATTTCATCTTATATCACCTATTTTCTGATTTGTTGCCATTACTGGTACGGCTATATGGTACATTGTTAGGTATGCAAGTAATCTTCCCTAATAAAGTTAGGATAATTCAAAAAACCTAATTCCGCCGTCTCGGATGATGTTAATCGGATTTTCTCCTGCAAAGAGCCGTCCAGCCACCATCTCTTTCGCGTGGCGGTATTCGTTCATCCGCTTTTCTGACGCTTTCGGGTTCCCGTACACCTGCCATATACCGCGTTTCGTGTTTTTGAGGGAATTCAAGCCCATAAATCCTTTAACGTCCTTCAGCGGAATTCCAAGAAATATTCCGATCTCATGCGGGCATCCCGCGGCATATCTATGTCTGAGCTCGCTCAACACATAATCGAGGGAACCTGTGGAATCAGTTTCGTATCCACAATCAGACAGGAATTTTTGTACCGGCATTCTCGCAAGCAATCTGTTTAACTGACTGCGATTGAAGAATATGACGATCACGTTTTTATCCGTACTTTTCAATTCATAGTAATCGATTTCGGATCCTGTGAAGATGTCCGCCTTGGAACGGTCCCATACATCAAGGAGCCCGCCGTTGTCATTGGAGATGTTCATCACCGTTGCCGGCTTCCCGCCCGCGATGGTGGGCGCGATACACCTCACGATTCTGTAGACCAGATCTCTTGTGTTGCTAATCCTATCCATGTTATCGACCTTTGTTAGGTAATCCTAACGGCATCTATGCCAGTTAGGTGTACAAATGAACTGCCCTAAAAAAATTAGGTTTTGAGCGAAAACCCGAACAATTGCGGTGAAGTCGGCTCAGCGGCTAACATTTCTAACTGCTACCAATGGTTTAATGGTGGTGAACAGATGCTGCGCAACCAATCCTCATGGGACCCCGTATCTTCAGAACCGCGTCTGATACTGCTTTCTTCCAGCATCTTCTGAGAACCACCCAAATCCGTTAGAATCAGCGAATTTTGGAGTGCAGCTGACTGATTTCAGAACGGGTTTGTGTAGCTTGGGTGGGTTGTGATAATTAGACAGTCCTGACAAAATGTGTGGCAGATATCATTTGGATATCCGGTGAGTTGTATAGCGTCGAAATGTTTAAGAACATGAAGTTTGTTGATACTTACGTTTACACAACAGGACATGGCAGGGAAGTCTGATGAAAACCAAAATATTCCTACTCTCGGCAGCGGTTGTGGCGATTGGTTTGTTTGCATTACCAGCAACGGTCTCGATGTTTGCAGGGCAACATGCATGGTATGATCCGAAGGATCAGGGGATTCCCTGTGAGAAGTGTCACTGGCTTGAGTATGAGGAGATGAGGGGTGTAACCGATGAGACTGGGCATGTGCCGCACATGTACATGAATGGAAGTCCGACTACCTACTATTTTGATTGTGAGGAGTGTCACAACGTAAGCATGGATATTGATGAATACTATCACAATGGAACAATTGATCACACACCCGCGCACGCCGCTACTACGTTATCCTGTCTTGACTGCCATGGGGGAGAACTAGGTGGTGCAACCGGAGACTGGGACGACTGGGACGAGATCCCAATGCATCAGTTGATGGATAGATATGATGACAAATATGGTCACCAAATGTCATGTAATAAGTGCCACCGAACGGGGTGTGATGACAATGCATCATTCATCGAACACGTCGATACCGAACTCACCCACGAGCGCGCAGCACACAGATCGTTCTTCCTCGCCATGCAGAGCGAAGAAACCGGGCTATCCGATGCAAACGAAGCCTGTCTCGGCTGCCACTCGCGCACCGGCGTGAATATCACGTGGACACGCAATAGTTATGTCAGCTACCATGTGACCTGCGACAAGAGCGGCTACAACGTTTCATGGAACACGTCAGATAACCTCGGAACGAACCGAACGGTATTTGGCAGTACTTCCGGATGAGATTAGCGGTTATATCTTGTGGCATATACCAATGTAACGTCCAGTCACTCTACGCACCATTTTCATTCACGGAAAAGTATATCGCCAGCCCCACCCGAAGGGCATCTCTTACTCGCAAACTTTTCACCAAACTTTTCACAAAAGTTTGATCAAAAACTGCCCTCCGGGTTAGATGCCAGTTTTTACTCGCAAACTTTTCACCAAACTTTTCACAAAAGTTTGATCAAAAACTGGCTTTCCGACCCGGAGGGCAGTTTTTACTCGATTTTTTGTGAAAAAATCGTTCGAGAACTACAACAGGATACCTTAGGGAACGGATCGGCAGGTTGGTACGGAAGACAAAATGTTTCTCGAAACGGAGGCGGATGCTGAAATGTTCGCTTCAACTGTTTCAATTCTATTGGAATTTCATAAACGAGTTCAAAAGAAGAACTTCCCCCGCAATGTTGGAAGGATTGGCGGATCACCTGTGGACATGGCACGAATTTTTCTATTTCCAATTAACTACCTTGGATTAGGACATTACCAAAAACCACGAGATTTCACGAGATTGACACAAGAAGATGGTAGTGCATACAAGATATGGTGATATGTTTGCATTTCATATCCTGCCCCCTCATACTTTCTCGTGGAAATCTGTGTAATCTTGTGTTAGCTAAACACGTACCTTAAATCTCCTCTTGCACGCTCCCATCCAAAACAAGCTCGCCACCAGAAGTCGCCGGAGACACTATAAATATCCACCCGGACAAAGAAACCACAACCGATCAAAATGACCACCATGCGCACCCACAAATTCTACGACTTCAACGTCCACGCCGCGCCCGAATGCGAAAGCACACCCGAAGCGATGGCAGAGACCGCATCCGGATATGGCTACGCAGGAATCGCGATCACGAACCACACCCCGCACCCGATGCGAGCACCGAAGACCGCAGATCACGCCGGAACCCGGATCTATTCCGGAATCGAGATCGTCGCAAAGAACCCGACACATCTCATGCAGACGATCCGGAAGCATCGCGCAAAGGCGTGTGTGCTTTCTGTTCATGGCGGAAGCGAGAAGATCAACCGTGCAGCAGTCGAAAGCCAGGACGTTGATGTCCTTTCGCACCCCGGCGAGAAACTAAACCAGGTGCTTATGCGATTTGCGTCTGAGAACCAGGTGGCAATCGAGTTTGATATGAGTTCGATCATCAAGATGCGCGGGACAGGGCGGGTCCGGGCGCTCGCCGAATTGGGGCACAATCTTAAGCTTGCACGCAAGTATGGTGCGCCGGTGTTGCTTACGAGCAATGCGCAGTCGATCTACGATCTCAGGGCGCCAAGAGAGATGATTGCGCTTGCAAGTATCTTCGGGATGACCACGGAAGAGGCGATCGCGGCGCTCAGCACGGTTCCGGAGGAGATTATACGGCGGGGGAGCAGGGGATGGATCATGGACGGTGTGGAGATCGTTGGCAGATAGGTCGCTATAATAATTTGACCGCTCTTCGACCATCGACAGGACGACATCAAACGATTCAGGATCGTCATCAAGTAGCGATTGGTTCTGATGCGGAGAGTCCTGTGATGGCTTTTATCAGCCTATCGTC
>JAIWAP010000077.1:0-7624 GCA_048634345.1 Methanobacteriota archaeon
AACTGTGCCTGGTGTGGACGTCGAATACGAGGCGCCGCTACACCCGGAGATCAGGGTGCAGAGCGATCTTATGGACGCTACTGCGTGCGCTGATGCGATTGTTCGGTACGTGCGGGAGATGTGATGGGGTGCATGTGTAGCAAAAGCCGTCTGCATAAAATCATGAGTGCATGCAAATACGAACACGACTCATATACAACCTGAACCCAAAGATTATTCCATCATCCGGGTTCATAAAGTAGCCAACGATGTTTAAGCGCATTCGCCGAAAAAAGAAGATCGCAGAGAACTATGGCCCAAAAAACCACCACCAGCGCCATACATGGCGGGCAGTTCATCGAAGGACAGGTCATCGAGAGACTGCAATCGAGAGACAAGGATGAGATATTGGATATCCCAACGCTTTTGATGAACGAACGCGTCGATTTCGAGAGATTGGTTGGGATGGCGATCAGTGATGGCGTATTATCTGAGATTCTTGCGCTGATCGAGATCGCGAATTGCATGGAGCGCAACGATGAGTTTGAAGTGGTGCTAACAGAACATAGCAGCGCGAATACAGCGGAGGCGGTACTCGAAGACGCAATCTTTCCGTACAGCGAGTTTAGAATGCACATAAAAAGGAGTTTTCTCGAAGATATCGAGAAGAGATGGAATGTCCGGATTGCATTCACGTTCGACGACTTTTACAAGATATACCGGGATTACCATCTACTACCATTCCACGGCGCTGAACTCAAGAGATACTTTGGTGATGAAATTGAGATTTAGGAGCTGGCAGGAGATACGAGAAGTGCTCATGATCGTGGAGAGGCACCTGCAGGACCGCCCGAGGATAATTGTAATCGGCGGTACCGCACTGGTCTACCATGGGCTGAAACGATCCACAAAGGACCTCGATTTTGTTTTTCCGACACAAGGCGAGTGTTTCTGGTTTGCAGATGCGCTCTTTAAGATGGGGTATGAGCCGAGAAGGGGGGCGAGAGTATGGCGGTTCATCGATTTTGAGCGGGATCTTTATATTGACATCTCTTATGGGAAGGTGGGCGAAGTTTTGCTGACTCAATCGGTATTTTCAAGGCTTACCGAGGAGAAGATACGGAATATGAGTGTCTGGATTCCAGCGCTTGAGGATCTGTTCATCTTAAAGGCATGCCATTCCATGGATGATTATGGAACCGATGCCATAGGGGATGCAAAGAGGATTTATGAGCGGATTGATATGAAGATCGTGGAGGATGAGCTCAGAAATCAGAGCGAAAGGGTGGGGGAGAAGGTTAATCGATGGTTGGAGGAGTTTGGTGGGAAGATGTGATCGAAGGGTAGAGGTCGAGTGTGCGAGTAGAGAGATGTTAAATGGATGGTCGGTTTAAATAGATATGATATGACAGCAATCAACAAAACCAAATTCGGAATCTACGGCGGGCAGTTCATCCCGGAGACCCTGATGTCCGCGATCGAGGAACTGACTGTGGGGGATAGATATCGCGAAGATAATTTTGTTGTAGAATGGTTTGAAGCATGAACATGAATGGAGAAGAAGTATTTGAACGGGGGCTGGAATTTTACGAGCAGGGAGAGTACTTAAAGGCGATTGAGTGCTATAAGAAAGCGCTTGATGATAAAAACTTCGAAACACCTGGCGATGCTTGGTTTAACATAGGGATTGCCCACGATAATCTTAGAGAGTACGAGAAAGCCATAGAGTGCTATAAAAAAGCGCTTAATGATGAAAACTTTGATACACCCGGCAATGCTTGGAATAATATGGGGGTTGTCTATGGGAATCTTGGGGAGTATGAGAAAGCCATAGAGTGCTATGAAAGAGCGCTTGAGGATGAAAACTATGATACACCCGGCTATGCCTGGACTAACATGGGTAATGCCTACAGAAGTCTTGGAGAGTATAAGAGAGCCATAGAATGCTATAAAAAAGCGCTTGAGGATGAAAACTATGATACACCCGGCAGGGCTTGGAACAATATGGGGATTGCCTACGATGATCTTGAAGAGTATGAGAAAGCCATAGAGTGCTATAAAAAAGCGATTGGGGATGAAAACTATGATACACCCGGCAGGGCTTGGAATAACATGGGGATTGCCTACGATGATCTTGAAGAGTATAAGAAAGCCATAGACTGCTATAAAAAAGCGATTGGGGATGAAAGCTATGCTACACCCAGCTATGCATGGAATAACATGGGGATTGCCTACGACAATCTTGAAAAGCATGAAAAAGCCATAGACTGCTATGAAAAAGCAATTCATTACGATCCGAAGGATGCTGATACATACAATAATCTCGGCGAGGTATTATACGGATTAAAAAGACCTATCGATGCGGAAGAACAATTTAGAAAAGCAATACAGATAGAACCCTCTCTTGCCGAGCCCCATTACAATCTTGGAATCATATTAACAGATGAAGAATGCTATGAAGACGCAAAGAAAGAGTACGAGGTAGCGCTGGAATCGGAACCGTCAGATGCAGATTACTTAAACAGTCTTGGATACGTTCTTGTAGAGTTGGAGCACCACAGAAAAGCAAAAGAAAACTTTGAAAAAGCGATATCGTCTGATCCAGCGCACAGCAAAGCACATCACAACCTCAGGGCATTAAAGAAGAAATCTGAGACTAAGATATTAACATTACCTCGTGGACTTGTAGCAGCTATTATTTCTGTAATTATCAGTTCATATTATTTATTCTATTATGATAGATTATCCGGTGCCGAATTTGTTGCGCTTATTGTATTTTTCATAAGTTTATTGACCGTAATTGTTTTACTTCCGGAGTCCAAGTATTTCAAGGTTGGTCCATCCGGGATTGAATTTTCTCGGGAGACCGAAGGCAAGCCGATAAAACCCAAACCGTCAGAGTCAATGCCATCAATCGAGTTCAAACGATAGTCAACAATCTTAAAGCACCACCAGCAAACAAACATCGCGAAACACAACAAACCATGACCCCAAAAACCACCACCAAATTCGGAATATACGGCGGGCAGTTCGTTCTGGAAACGCTGATGTCAAGCCATCGAGATACAACTCCACTCCCGCGTCAATTTCCTGTGATTAAAGTATAACCAGACAGTGCCAACTGCCGCCGATGTTTAATCCCTACGTTACGCGCTCCTCTCCATATTCCTTTGTCCGGATTCGGGCGTCCGATAGGACTGGCTTTGCGTTTCTTGCAAGCGCCATCAACTCGTCCCGCGTAAACGACCGCGGAGACGGCATCTTCCATGCGTGCTCCGGTATGCCTTGCTGAAGGATGTATCGCACATCACCGGCAAGCTCCCTGACCTGCGTGGCGATCGATTGTATCTCACGGGGTGACCCGACAAGATCCGGAAATACCGTTGTTCGTACCTCAAAATCGATCTCACTTTCCTTGCACAGGTCGCAGAGTCTCAACGAATCCGCGACATGGTCTGCCGCATCGATGCCGCAGATATGCAGGTACGCATCCCGTTTCAGCGGTGCCTTCACGTCCATGCATATCAGGTCAACGCGGTGCGCATCGATCATCTGCCTGATCCGATCGGTGTAGTATCCGTTCGTTTCAACTCCAACCATCAGCCCCTGTTTGTGAGTGAACTCCGCGAGATGCTGGAGCGCATCAAATTGATGAAACGGCTCGCCTCCGGTGAAAACGACGCCGCTTATGAGGAAGGAGTTCTTTTTGATCTCTGATTCGATCTCTCCAACATCAGCCGGTTCCGCAGTCAGTTTCCCCATCTCAAGGAGCGCGTGGTTCTGGCAGTACGGGCAGCGGAACGGGCAGCCCATCAGGAAAACCACGGTCACGGCTCGCCCGTACCAGTCGACCGTCGATAGCGGGATGATGTTTTTTGCCATAATCACTGATTCCCCGGTGTTTTGTATGGATATCTAATCTGTTTGCCACATGCATAACACGTGACGACGACGCGGGAGTGGTTAAGCCTTACCCGGCACGTTCTGCCCGGAACAAGATATTTTCCGCAATGCTTGCACACCCTGCGCTTCAGATGCGAGGGGATTCGCACCCGATGCCGCATCCCGATCTGTTTTGCCAGATGTATGTAACGGTCGCTTAATTCGGGACGCGTTTTCGATATCACATCCGCAAGCTCAAACAGCCGTCTTATCTGCTGCTGTGCAATATCCCTGATCAGTTTCTTCCGGTTCCTTCGCGCCATCGATGATAATTCATGGGCGCAACAGTGCTTATTAACATACCCTTCCACCCGTCCACCATTCCACACTTCCGCCCCACCGCCGTTTACCGCCATCTGACCGCGGCACCTTATCTGTCGATTGATCAAAAAATCCGACGTACAACAGCCCCATCAAATTTAAAAACGGGTAATCTTATAAATAATGGACGCACAGATACGTATATGAGCGCACTCGAAAAAACGTTTGGACGGACGGCGCAGATGATCGTTCTTGAGAATCTGATGAAGAACCGGGGCACATTTACATATCTCTCGGGAATCGCGGAGGAGACCGGGCTCTCCCATTCGAGTGTTTCGAGGGTGATTGAACCGCTGCTCGCAATCGGGATCATCAACGAAAAGAAGGTCGGAAAACAGATTCGCACGTTTACGTTAAACGGCGAAAATCCGGTAACCGGGTTGGTGCTCAATTTTTATGACGATCTGACTAAATTGCTCCCGGATTAATAGACTTCTTATTTTTACGGACGATATGAACTAATTCCAGGCGTAGCCACAAGTTCGGATCGCCCGGTTTTGGAAACTGCCGGGTTTCCCGGATGTTTTTGTCCGACCGTACGTATCCATACCTTGATATGCCATGTCAGTGCAGAGACAATCGATGGCAGCAAGCGACACAACACTCACAGAGCGGCAGATGCAGATACTGAGACTGCGGAATGATGGCTGCTCTCAGGAGAGGATCGCTGCAAAACTGGGCACGACGAAACAGAACATCTCAGCCATCGAAAAAACGGCACGCAAGAATATCGAGCGGGCTGAAAACACCCTGGAATTTGTCAGGATGCTTGGCGCACCGATCTGGTTCGAGGTTGCAGAGGGCACCTGTCTTGATGATCTGGTCGGGATGATCTATTCGAGGGCTGATGCCTCGGATGCGGATGTGCATGTACGTTACGATGGCATCGCGCTCGCATCAAGAATCCGGGAACTTGCAGGACGCCGGATACGGCACAGGGTGGTGGTGGTCGATTTCGAGATCGCGATAACCGGCAGTGGCGACATACTGGTGCGTTAGTACGCCAAAAAAAACCACCAGAGTCAAATGTCAGGGGATTTTTCGGTTTTGGCGACACCTGTCACCTACACCTGTTAGTGTCACGGACCGAAAAACCCGAAAAGCCAGCTCACATCCTTGCAACAAGATCCCTGCGAGTGATGAATCCGACCAGATCCTCTTCAAGATTGAGCACAGGGACTCCGCCGTACCCATACTTAAGAGCGATATCCGCAACCTCTGATACCGGGGAGTTCGTGTACACGGTTTTGACACCGCGACTCATAACATCAGCCGTCAGCATGTTCTTGACCCGACTATCCTGCTGGTTCGCAGTAACCATGTCACGGATCGCCCGCATCGCCTTTGCTATATCCTTCTCGGTGATGATCCCTATCAGCTGATACTCATCCACCACAGGAAGCCGCCCGATATTCTGGTCCATCATTATCCTTCGCACATGAACAACACGATCGCCCGGTGCGGCAGTGATCGGTGCGTTCATGAATTCGGCAGCAAACCCGGTCATACCACAGGTCTTCAGGACCTCTTCAGGCGTGACCCAGCCAAGAATCTCATCACCATCCATCACAAAAAGTATGCCTCGCTGTTGCTGTAAAATCGATATAGCATCGTTCACCTCCATCTCAGGCGGAACTGTGGCATAAGCATCGCCGACCGCTGTTGCGACATGCAGCGATGATGCGGGCATTCCTGGTTTTCTGCTCGTGCCAAGTGCGCGTGCAATGTTTCGCATAGTCAGCACACCCATGAGTTTGCCCTTGTTTGTGACCAGTAACCGTCTGGTGTCGTGCTTGCTCATAAGGTCCATTGCATGAGACAGATTCTCTGACTTCTCGATACGCACCGGCTTTACCATAATTTCAGATACATTCATAATTATTCTCCCATCATAATGATCGCCCGGAGTATACTCTCCTGATCCAGGATCCCAATAACATCAGATTCAGCATCAAGAACGATGATGCTGTTAATAAGTTCCTCAACCATTGTCCGCGCCGCATCGGTTGCAAAACCATCCCGAGGTATCGTTATCAGTGGTGTGGACATAATATCCTCTGCAACGACCGGAACTTCAAGAAACTTCTGGTCTTTGCCGCGGGGGTCAGACGCACACCCAAACGCCAGGTTGGAATTTGTGATCATGCCGATCGGCTTCCCTCCGTATTCAAGAACAACGACCCGGTCCACATCCTCGGCATCCATGGTATGTATGACGTGCCCAACCGAATGCTGGCGGTGCACGACTGCAATAAAATCAGACATGATGTCACATGCGCGTATCCCTGCTGACTGCTTTGAGAGGTATACGATCATGTCCCACTTGGTGATGATCCCGTGCAGATCCTCATCACGGACGACAAGCCCACCAATATCGTTCTCAAGCAACAGTTCACATGCTTGTGGTAGTGTGGCATCAGGATATATGCCGATCAAAGACTTTGTCATAACCAGCTGGACCGGAATCTGATCAATCGGGCGCCTCCGCCACTGTGGCTCTGCCTGATTAAGCCTGCATGTGATATCGGCTTTGGTGAGCATGCCGACCGGCTCGTCATGCATCAGCACCAGTAACCGACTGATCTTGTGGCGAAGCATCAGGTTACGTGCCCGCGAAAGCGGCTCCCCTGGGGTAACCGCGTACACCTGAGTGCTCATTATATCCCTAACCCGCATCTCTGTCATGTTGTTATTACGTCATTTCATTGTCTATTGCTTCAGTGTAGCTAACGCTCGGACAATGTCTCTTTCAGTTACTATTCCTGTGAGAACACCTTGATCGATGATCGGGATCGAACCCACGTTGTTTGCATCCATCATACCGGCAACCTCGCCAAGATCGCAATCCGATGTCGTCCAGACAACATCCCGCGTGATTAACGATTTGACAGGTGTCACCAGTGCATCTTCTATGCCGTTTGCACCTTTTTTAAGTGCTTCGCCGCTGCCAAGAAAACGCAGTATATCAAAGGAGGTGGCGATCCCGAGCAGTATCTCGTTCTTGACAACAGGGAGACGTCTGAACTTGTTATCGACCATCAGTTTGCCAGCAGTCCCGATCTCGGCGTCCGGTTCGACGGTTGTCACATTTGTAGACATGTACTCATTTATAGCGACACCAACCTTGACGTCTGCAATCAGACGCATAAAATCCTGTTCGGTCACGATCGCAGATACACGTTTATCCTCATCGATGATCGGCAGACACCCGACCGACTCGTCATGCATCAGCTTCAGCGCATCGATGATCGATGCGTTCGTATCCAGCTGCGGAACCTCGGTCTTCATGATCGCACGGATCTCCTCGTTGACCGCGGCGAGTAGATTGCCACCAAACCGGTTGGTGACAAGTGAGTGCCGTGGTCCGCCGCACAGAAAATCA
>JAIWAP010000078.1:0-7428 GCA_048634345.1 Methanobacteriota archaeon
GTCAGGGAGCGCACGCCCGACAATCACGCTCATCGCATAATCGAGATACGAGGACTTCAGTTCCTCAGTGATTGCGACCTGGCGGACTCTGGCGGCTGGCTCGGCTGGTGCCGGGGGTTCGGGTTGGAGGTCAGGCGATGCGGTCATGTAGTCCATAGTAGATTGTCCTGTTGAGACTTAAGGATTATCAAGACGGGAATTTATAATTTTAAAATGATGGATATATTCTTATGAACCATGACTCTTTGATATTAGTCCGTATATGTTCCCGCGGAGCATTCGTAAACTTTATAGCGAGAGGTATAAAAAGGTGTAAGTAGATGTTGGTCGATGATTATGGTGAGCAATCGGGCAAGAGAATTGGAAAGTGGTTTCCATGAAAATAAAAAAAATAACAGTTAAAAATCTGTTTGGGATGTTCTGCCATGAAGTCCCATTGAATATGGAAGATCACATAACGATCATCCATGGACCTAATGGGATTGGAAAGACAATACTGCTCACACTGCTGGACGCACTTTTCAGTCCACAAGAAGAGTATTATAAACTTCGCCGCATTCCGTTCAGCGAGTTGTCAGTAGATTTTGATGATGGAAGCACTCTGTGCCTGAAAAAAGATATCAAGCCCAATGTTGATGAAAAAGGCAGCGGCAACGGTGGTAGCGAACTGGTCTTTGAGTTCAGCAAACGCGGTTCAAAGTCAAAGCCATACACCGTGTCATCTATGAAATCAAAAGAAATTAATTTTCCTTTGGAGATGATAGACGAGGTAATACCAGTACTTGAACGAGTGAGTTCTGATACATGGATTTATATTCCAACTCAGGAAAAACTCTCGTTGGGGGATGTTTTGGATCGTTTTGGTGATGGATTACCTATTACAACGCGCATAAGAAGAAAGAAAGACGAACCTGATTGGTTGAAAGAGATAAGAAATTCAATCCACATTCGTTTCATAGATACAAAACGCTTGTTCAGTTTTCCAGATCCGCGCCGTCGACGCATATACGAGGAATACCATTCGATGGTGGTTTCAGCTGTCAACACTTATTCTGAAGAACTTGCAAATGCGATTCAGGAAAAACTTGCTGAATATGCTACATTGTCACAATCACTGGATAGAACGTTTCCTATGAGATTGGTCAAAGGCAACGGCTCCACTGAGTTAACAATGGTTGATTTGAGAAATGATTTAAGCAAACTTGAGGAAAAACGTTCACGTCTGATGGAAGCTGGACTACTGGACAAAGGAGAAGAAATAGACTTCAAGGAATTCCAACAGATCGATAAGAGCAACAGAAATGTTCTATCAGTCTATGTTGGTGATGTCAAAAAGAAGTTGGAAGTCTTTGACGAATTAACTGATAAGATAGACCTTCTAGTAAAGATTATCAATGATAGATTTCTTTATAAGCGAATGTCGATTAGTAAAAAAGATGGTTTTATCTTTAAGACTTCCGATGGGGAGGATATAGTACTCATTGATCTATCTTCGGGAGAACAGCACGAATTAGTTTTGAATTATGAATTGCTGTTCAAAGTCGCCCCTAATTCCCTTATTCTCATCGATGAACCCGAATTATCCTTGCATGTTATCTGGCAGCAGCAATACCTAAAAGATTTGCAGGAGATTATCAAACTCGCAGGATTTGATGTCCTGCTCGCCACACACGCACCCGATATAATTCATGATCGATGGGATCTGACAGTTGAATTGGGCGGATTCACTAAATGAGGCAAACCGTCTATAGCATCGTAAATAGAGCCCACATGATGCGTACCCAGTATACTGGAACAATTCTGATAGTCGAAGGCAGCACAGATGCGCGGGTTTATAGGCGTCTTGTCAGCAAGAACGAATGCAGGTTGATTCCCGCGACTGGTAAGGATAAGGCTATCAATGCTCTGGAACTGCTTGAAAATGGCGGTTTTAATGGCGTTCTAACTATCGTTGATGCTGACTTTCAG
This sequence comes from Methanobacteriota archaeon, assembly GCA_048634345.1. Lineage (GTDB taxonomy): Archaea > Halobacteriota > Methanosarcinia > Methanosarcinales > Methanogasteraceae > Methanogaster_D. The sequence continues at coordinate 1,969 of JAIWAP010000078.1, forward strand.
AGACTCGATGGCATTGAACAAAACAGTTCAAACCTGCTCCTGACAGACAGCCATGATCTTGAGACGATGATTCTGCATTCGGATGCACTTGATAACGTTCTATCTGAGTTCGGATCCGCCAGAAAAATCGAGAAACTCGGCAGACCGATCCGAGACGTCTTGCTGGAGGGTGGTTTGCCTATTGGTTATCTGCGTTGGCTTTCTTCTCCGGCAAAAGACAATCTATCTCTAAAATTTAAGGAATTGTCCTTCGACAAGTTCGTAGATGAAAAAACATTGCGTGTGAGCATTGACGATTTGATCAGAGAATTGAAAACCAATTCAGGGGACTCCACACTGGATGAGAACGCAACGAAACTCAAGATAATGGCATTGGATGGAGAGGGGGATGATCCATGGCAGGTCTGCTCAGGTCATGATCTGGTTCTAATTTTATCAATCGGTTTCAGAAATATATTCGGAAATCTCAGAAGAGGAGAAACTGTTACCCCTGACCAAGTGGATGGGATGCTGAGACTTGCTTATAACTACTCACACTTCTGTTTGACCCGGCTTCATAACTCGATTAAAGGCTGGGAAACAGCAAATCCCACGTTCCGGGTTTTGAAGCGAATATCCAAGTGATAACAATCGATTGTGGCATTGCATACCGCACTGGTACGAAGTATAAAAGCAAGCGCGCGATCGCGATTCGATCCCTCAAATCACTGTGTCCGGGGCAGTGCGCGAGTCTTAGAGGTACCCCGGATTATGATCAGCTATCTCATCTTCTTCAGCAGCGCGCCGATATCCTCGTGGAATCCGAGTTCGCCGCCTTCAGTAATAGTCTTCTTGATGCCCCGGTGCCCTTTGCGTGGCGGGTGCAACCTGAACAGTGGTTTTAAGTTTGGGATGTCTGAGAGTTTCGCATCGCCATTGTAGACCGCTTTTGCGAAATCCTCCATCGAACCAAGCTCGCATTCATCCATATATTCCTGTGTGAGTCTCTTTCCACCAGCAAAGCGTCCACGCAGGCGAAGAAGGTTTGCAAGCGTATCAGCATCTACAACACCCCATGCGATATAATCCTTCACCTTCCGGACCATTCCGGTGTAATTTGGCGTCTCATCCAGAATTATGCAGTGATTGACACTGCGCAGCCGCAACATCTTCAGCGTGTTTGCAATCTCGGGACGCAACTTAAAGCCCCCGCGGAGCCGAACCACAGCGTACATCATCGTCCTCCTGCTTCCACGATGCGCATCGTTGTGGTGTTTCTGAGCGCGTCATAAGTCGCCTTTGCGAAATTCAGGGTGGTTCTGGTCGTGCCCCACGAACGGGTCCAGACATCTTTGATGCCAGCCATCTCAAGAACGTTCTTTGCTGTTGCTCCTGACGCGATGCCAAGCCCTCTTGGTGCGGGTTTTAATTCAATGCCGACACTTCCGGCTTTTCCAACCACCTGAAACGGCACCGAATGCGGATCTTTGCAACCACATTCCCATGATCCGCAGCCGCGTTTGATCCTGACGATGCGCAGTTTCGCATTCAGGATTGATTTGCGTATCGCAGGTCCTGCCTGTTTGTCCCTGCCCTGTCCGAATCCGATGTAGCCGTCCTTGTTACCGACGATCGCCACAGCTCTGAACTTGACACGTCGTCCTGAGTCGGTCATCCGCTGCACCATATTCACGTCCAGCACATTTTCTTCAAGGTCGGGCATCAGGGTCTGGATGATCTCAACCTCCCGAAGCGGGTGCCCTGATGTGAGAACCGCATCGATATCCTTGATCTTCCCTTCGCGGACGAGCATACCGAGCTTGGTTCGCGGTACCCAATCCGCACTGACCGGTTGTTTCACAGGTGGTCTTGGTGGTCTTCTTGCCATTATGCACCTCCGAACTCGGATGTGATTTTTGCTTTTGTCGCTTCGAAAACCGATGGTAGGTCAACGCCTGTGTATTCGGCAACTATCTCCCCGCGGATTCGCTCATCAGGTGGTAAGACCACTGGATTGTGCGGGATGTCCATGCCGGCATCGACCGCGCCGCGGAGTGCGGCATAGCATCTTGATCCGAAGGTGGATGGGTGCAGCCCCATGTCGAGCACGCCTTCAGTGAACCCTTTACCAACTGTGCGGTAGCCAAAGAGCAGCCCGGTAAGGTACGCGGCGGTCGTGTTTTTGCTTGAGCCTGAATATCCGTAATTTTTAAGTTCGAGCGATGTTGCGGATGAGAGAATATTATCACCTTGGTTGCCCGGAAGTGCGAGCTGTATTCTTGTGTGTCGTGTGCTCTTGCGCACCACCATCCGCGGTTTTTTTGATAGTAACAATCGCAACCGCCTGTGGTAATTCGTGCGTCCGGCTCTTCGCCTTCTAAACGGCACTTTATACCGTGGACCGGTTGCCATCTATTGTTCCTCCGTATGTTGTCTCGGCATATCTACGTCTCTGTAGCGCATAGCCGCATAAAGGTTTCGGGTTCTGCGTATGCCCGGGCATCCCCCATAAGTAGAAAACCCGGCTACCCAGTGGGCAGATATCAAACATACCGGCGGGGATAGTCAGGCTGGATGTGAAGCGAAGTAACCGGATATGTCATACGCGGCAAAAATCGTTTTTAGGCACCCGACTACGATAGCCCGCCGAAGGTATTGATATAGTCCGATCACAAATTCCGGACTATGCAGGAAGAAATCCTTGCGCCAGAAAAAACGGAGAAAGATAAGATAACCGACTTGCAGATTCGACCAAAGACATTTGACGATTTTATCGGGCAAAGCGAGCTTAAAGAACAGTCACAAATCTTTATAAAAGCAGCGAAAGAACGAAATGAACCGCTTGACCACATCCTGTTCTCAGGACCGCCCGGTCTTGGAAAGACGACGCTTGCGCACATCATCGCAACCGAACTTAATGTGAACATCCGGGCGACAACCGGACCGGTTCTGGATCGTCCCGGCGATCTTGCAGCGATTCTGACGAATCTCGGGGAAAAGGACGTCCTGTTCATCGATGAGATACACCGGTTGAGCCACATCGTCGAGGAAACCCTGTATTCTGCGATGGAGGATTTCGTGATCGATGTCATGATCGGTGAAGGCGTGAGCGCACGTTCGGTCCGGCTGAATCTAAAACCATTTACACTGATCGGAGCGACGACGAGGACGGGGTTGATCAGTTCGCCACTAAGAGACCGTTTCGGTGTGATCAGTCGGCTGAACTTCTACCCGCCCAATACGTTGACAGAGATCGTTATCAGGTCTTCGGGCGTGTTTGGGATCGAGATCGATCGGTCAGGCGCAACAGAGATTGCACGCCGGTCAAGAGGAACTCCAAGGATCGCGAACCGAATTCTCAGACGTGTCCGGGATTATGCGCAGGTGAAGGCAGACGGCGTGATAACGAAGGATGTTGTCGAAGCTGCACTAACAATGCTCAAGATCGATGAAAAGGGACTGGATGAACTCGACCGTCAGATTTTAAGTGTGATTATCGATGATTTTGACGGGGGACCTGTTGGAGTGAAGAATATCGCAATCTCGGTCGGGGAAGAGGTGCGGACGATCGAAGAGGTTGCAGAGCCGTACCTGATACAGATCGGGTTTGTCAAGCGGACGCCGCAGGGAAGGGGGGCAACAGCGGCTGCAAAAGAGCATTTACATCGCAGATAGCAGGCAACACCGGCACTGCGAATCGAAAAAATCCGTTAGATTCATGCCACCTGCCAACAAGAAACAGACGCCCGGGTGATAACATGCTCGTGATGCTCAGCGAACTGATCGACAAACTGGTATCAAACTATGATATCAAGCTAAAGTATATCGAAACCGATGCCGCAGACCCATCGTCATACATCTATGTCTTTACAGCATCCAGACATGCTGATCTATACATCAAGACCCGGAGCGACCAGAAAGATCTCGCCAGACTGCTGGTGAAGCATGAAATCGCACATCTGACACATATCAACGATCTGATCGCAGGATATCGTGAAATCACCGAGACAGAGAAGCTGAGCGATGCGGACATCTTCAGCGGGCAGTATCTGGACGGCGATATCGTGCATTTTGCAGCGAATATCATCTCGGATTATGCGATCAATTGCGGCATCGATACCAGCGCATACCTGCCGATGGACATCACATTGATCGAGTCGCTTGCAGCCTCAAGGAGCGATGATGCATACACGATCTCGATGCTCATCCTGCTGTCGCGGCATCCGCGCACGTTTCCTGCACAGATATTCAGCCATCCTGCCCGGGTTTCCGATTCGGAGGTCAGTGGTAAGATCCCGGGGGATATTCTGAGCGATATTGTCCGGCTATCCGGGTCTGACCGGTTCAAACACCTCGCCGGTCTCGTGGCAGCCGGCTCCTCGCATCTTACAGAGCGGCGGTTCAAGGGCTTCGTCGAGTCAGTCTCTGCGCTGGCAGGCGAATTAAACTCGGTCTGGCGATCCGATAACACGCCATGGCGGATGATGAAGCGGAATACGGATGTGCTCCATGAGCGCACCCCACAGTACATCAAGCAGGAGAAGTTCTGCGAATTTGCGCCAGAGACCCTTGCCCAGAAGATTGGCAGCGAGAACGTTGGTGCAGGCGTGTCTGCGCTTGTTTACGGGGAATCCGAACATATCCGGCTGGCGCGGCGCCTGAAACTGCCGGTGTTGCTGGAGCGCGGTCTCGGGATCGAGAGACCTCGCCTCGTAACGAGATACAGGGGTGTGAGCACGTCGCTTGCCGACAAAAAGCGACTCATTCTCTTTGATTCGAGCAATATGTGGCTCGAACGTGAACTGGAGAAAAAGAAACAGGTCTGGTTGCTGGTTGACCTCTCATCGAGCATGACTGAATCGATCAAATCCGCAAAGGTGCTGACCGACACGATCCACAAATATTTTAAATCGAAGGTGAAATTGATCTCATTTAACGCAACCGCATGTCCAATCGACATCGCCGCGCTGCGATGCGCCGAAGCAGGCGGCGGCACCGATGTGAGTTCAGTGATACCGCATCTGAAGATCGAGCAGGATGATCCGGTCGCGCTGATCAGCGATTTCAAGTTCTTGACGTCGCATTTTTATGAGTTTCTTGGATTTATCGAGCGGTATCATCCGAAAGTGATGTTTATGCCGACTGATCAGGCAGGAACGACGCGTCTCGATTCGTTGATGGCTGCGTGGAAAGGAAATCTGCGGTATCTGGTGGTATAAAACGATTTTTTCACAAAAAATCGAGTAAAAACTGCCCTTCGGGTGGGGCTGGTGATATACTTTTTCGTAATCGAGTAAGAAATGCCCTCCCCGGGTTGGAAGCCAGTTTTTGATCAAACTTTTGTGAAAAGTTTGCGAGTAAGAAATGCCCTCCCCGGGTTGGAAGCCAGTTTTTGATCAAACTTTTGTGAAAAGTTTGCGAGTAAGAAATGCCCTCCCCGGGTTGGAAGCCAGTTTTTGATCAAACTTTTGTGAAAAGTTT
>JAIWAP010000079.1:0-7352 GCA_048634345.1 Methanobacteriota archaeon
CCGACCTTCCTGAAGAATGGGGGATCGGTGATCCGTTCATCAGGGTTCCTCGGGGGTTTTTCGAGCAGTCCCTTCTCCATCGGTTCCTTGATGAGTGGGAGTGCGAGTGCGACCGCATCGAAGAGGTTAATCCAGAGTATCTGCACGGGTTCAAGTGGAAGGCGGTCGTGAAAGAGCATTAAAAACGGCGCAAGCAGTATCGCCCCAAGAACCAGCAGCGCCTGCCCGCCATTTGTTGGGAGCGTGTACAGGATGACCTTTTTGATGTTATCATAGACGTATCTCCCCTCTTCCACCGCAGAGACGATCGTTGCGAAGTTGTCATCGGCGAGGATCATGTCAGAGGCTTCCTTGCTAACCTCCGTTCCTGTGATTCCCATGGCGATTCCGATGTCAGCGGCTTTGAGTGCCGGCGCATCGTTCACACCATCGCCGGTCACCGCAACGACGTTTCCGTGCCCTTGCATGGCTTTTGTGATCCTGAACTTCTGTTCGGGTGCCACTCGTGCATAGACCGAAACATCCTCTACGACATCATACAGTTTATCATCGCTCATCTTTGAGAGTTCCTCCCCGGTAATCGCGCTCTCTGCATCGATTCCGAGTTTGTGGGCAACTGCTCTTGCTGTACTCGCATGATCCCCGGTCACCATCGCAACCCGTATCCCTGCACCCCTGCATTTTGCAACCCCATCGATCGCCTCCTCTCTGGGTGGATCGATCATCCCCTGGATGCCAAGAAACGTCATATCCGTGAGATCGCTCCTGCCGATCGAACTACTCTCAGAAGAGACCACCTTATATGCCATGGCAAGCAGCCTGAGCGCTTCTCCCGCCATTTCATCTGTTTTTGCAAGTATCTCAGCCCGTTCCGCCCTGCCCACCGGCTCGATCTCGCCATCAACCATCCGGGTCCGGCACATCTCCAGAACCCGCTCTGGTGAGCCCTTCACAAAGATTACGTGCTTCCCATCCCCCTCGTGTAGCGTAGCCATGTACTGCTGCTCTGAATCAAACGGTATCTCGTCCAGCCGCTGCAATGGTTCTACGTCTCCTCTGATTCCTGCTTTCATCGCAGAAACGAGCAGTGCGCCTTCGGTCGGGTCTCCGACGATGTGATAGCCGTCTTCTCGGGCGATACTCGCGTCATTACAGAAATAACCCGCTTTCAATGTTAGGGTCAGCTCTTCGCTCATCTGAGATGGGGTGAACTCCCCAACTGGCTCGTATCCGACCCCGCTCACCATGTAGTCTCTTCCTCCGGAATGTACCCATGATACCGTCATCTGGTTCTTTGTGAGCGTTCCTGTCTTATCCGAGCAGATAACAGTGGTGCATCCAAGGGTCTCTGCGGCAGGCAGCCGCTTTATAATCGCATCCTTTCGCGCCATAGCGGTCACGCCGAATGCCAGAGCCATGGTGACCACTGCCGGCAGCCCCTCAGGTATCGCTGCGACCGCAAGGGAGACCGACGCTAAAAACGCCTTGCTCATCGGAATCCCGAACCATACCGCCAGTATAAAATTAAGAACCGTGATTGCGAGGATTGCGATGATGAGAACTCTGGTGAAGTCCGCCATCTTCCGCGTAAGCGGTGTTACGATCTTCTCTGTCTCTTTTATCAGTTTTGCAATTCTCCCGATCTCTGTTCTCTCACCGGTCCCGACAACGACCCCCTGCCCCGTACCCTTTGTTACGAACGTGCCGCTGAATACCATGCACCTCTGATCGGCAATCATTCTTGTTCCCGTGGTAGGCTCGGTCTCCTTGGAGGTGGGCACGGACTCGCCTGTGATCGCCGCCTCATCAGCGCTCAGGTTCTTCGTCTGAAAGAGCCGCAGGTCTGCAGGAACCCGGTCTCCACCCTCCAGAACGACCACATCCCCGGGCACCAGAACTCTTGTCGGTATGATAACCTTCTCGCCATCCCGTACCACGGTGCATTCAGGAGTCATCATCCTCTCAAGCGCCTCAACCGATGCCTCGGCTTTTCCCTCCTGGATGAACCCGATGATCGTGTTTGCAAGAACCACAGCAAGAATGACTGCCGTATCCATCCACAGATCAGCGCCCTCCCAGATACAGAGAGCACTCGTGATTGCGGCACAGACGAGCAGGATGATGATTAAAGGGCTGTTAAACTGCGCAAGAAACCGAAGGAGTGCGCTGCGCTTCTTGAACTTGATTTCGTTGTAGCCGTAGCGCTCAAGTCTTGCTTTAGCCTCGTCTAAGGCGAGTCCTGATGTTCTTGAATGCAGGATCTCGAACGCCTCTCCGGCGGTCAGCTGGTACCATGCGGTTTCGTCTGATGATGCGGGGTTTTCCATCACTTAAACCTCGCATGTATAACACCCCGGGACATCTTATTACTTTCCGGTTGCACAGACCCGCCTTTAATCTGTGTAATCTATCTGTCGATATAGCTTTTAGCCACAAATTAACGCCGATTACACTGATTCGACCCTTCTTTCAGATCAGAACCCCGTTTTCTGGTCATCACAACGAGAACCCATACAGGTAGTACTGTCCCGACCGCCGGAAGGACTCGAAGAGTCACCTACATTTTGTCCTTATTGCCATGCCTATATTTGATAACTCGCACCTTTTCCAGGGTAATCAAACCACCGCTTACGACTTCATCGAGAAACGGCAGCAGTTTGTTGAGATTTTCTTCCGTATCAACCAGTTCAACAACAACAGGCAAATCTTCGGAAAGGCGCAGCAGCTTTGCCGTATGTACCCGACTCGCTGCCCCAAAACCCATTATTCCCCGGGTAACGGTTGCTCCGGCAAGATGTAATCCTCTCGCCGTAAGTACGATCTGTTCATAGAGCGGTTTTCCCTTGTAGCGATCCGCCTCGCCAATGAAAATTCTTAACAACAGTCCTTCTTCAGGCAATTTCATTGTATCACAACCTCCTGCCTATAAAGATCATTAAATATTTTGAAGCGATGAAGCCAGATAGAACTAATGCGATGCCCAAAACATTGGTGATCAAAACATTCGCCAATGCGAGTTTAATTTCACCATCGCGAAATAAGTTGAAAGTCTCCAGACCATAAGTTGAAAACGTTGTGAACGAGCCAAGGATTCCGATAAACGCAAACGTCCGGAAATCGGAAGATACGGTCGTTTTTTCAGATAATCCCCAGAGAATGCCGATCGCAAAAGCGCCGATGAGATTTACGCATAAGGTGCCCCATGGAAAACCACTTCCCAGATATTTGTAAGCAATGCCTGAGATGGCATATCTAAGTAGAGCGCCGATGGCACCTCCAACAGCAATAAATAAAAGCCTCGACATCGATTTTCTCCGTTTTCAGTCTTTTGGATGGCAAATTCCCGCACCTGCGCTTTTAATGATCTTTTTCGGGGCGGGAAAATTTGTGTAACTGATACATCCGATTTTTTTACCTTTGTGACCTATAAATATTTTTCAGATGACTTAACGATGTCCTCTGGTGTCAGCCAACCCTGCAAAATTTATTATTAATGAGATTATATTTCCCATCGCAATGGTTGTAAATAAAACATTTCGTTTGATGGATTGGGAACGCAGGTGTGCATACCTACCCGCGATGAGATTCGTGCTGCTTACCGGCAAGGGGGAAGGGCTATCATTCAACTATTCGATTACCTCGCCTATGAATTACAGCCCCTGCAAGATCCGCTGCAAGCCCCCTTCCAGCGATGGGTTCGAAAAGACACCCCGCACCAAAAGCTCGGAGGTTGCCGGGCAACAAAAAGAACGGCAGGCAGGAGGGACGTGTTGGTCACACACTGGAATTCGGTGGAAGAACCGGATCACATCGAACTGCACAAAGCCAGGTTTAATGTGACAAAGTAGAATTACCGATCCCGACACGCCCAATCCGCCAGCTGCCCTGTAATTATCAAGCGCTCATCCACTCTACATGAATAGAAGAGCGGGTGGACCTGTGATACGGAAGAAGAAGGCTTGGATAGGTTCCGAAGATACATGACTTCAGAGAAGCCATTCCGGACGCGAGCAATGACGATGTCGGAAGAGTCAAGGTTATTGAGAAGTCGGATGGCTTGATCATCCCGTGACGACTTCTAACCAAATTCCTTCTTTGTACCCCCGCATTTTGTACATCGGTACACTGTGTACTTCTTATGCGTCTTCAGGAGTTCAAACTCGTGGTCACATGGTGGCGACGGCTCTTTTGCATCTTCCGGCTCTTCTGCGGGTTCCCCCCGTCCCAGCACCTGTCTGAGACCCGATTCGAGCTTATACTGCCTCTCGCGGAATTCGTCGATGTATGTGTGCGTATCGCAGAGGAGTAGGAACCGCTGGGTGTCGATGATCGCGATCAGATTCTCGAGGTTGTCAGGATCCAGAACCAGTTCCAGTTCGAACCGGTCCTCTTTATGGACTGCAACAATGCCGCCATCGTCACACCGGATCAGTCGTCCATCCGAATCAACAGCCTCCGGATAGGATTCGTCGAATATTTCTCCGGTGTCGATGAAAAACCGTACCCCGCCCATAAGATAGTCCCCTGCCCCTTCGAAAAACTCTTTTATCACGTTCAGATCGCCAACCGTATGAAACTCGAATGAAAGTTCCATGCTATCATTCAAAATATCGATTGAACCTTTTTCACGGTAACTGGTCGTGATCTCGAACCTCTCAGTGAATTCCTCATGATTAAGACGATATGTAAGGTCTGTGAAGATCGGTGGCAGATTGTCTATACCGCACCCATCTTTGTAGGACTCATCTGTAGGGGCTATAATATGTGCTATGGCACACAGATCGCAGCAAAACTCCTGTTTCGGTTTGCATTGAAGGCAAAAGCTATCGTGGGGCTCATAATCACCAGATACCAGACATGTTTTTTCACCCATATCATAATCCTCACAGATGTGGCAGCACCCATAAATCATCCAGTCCTCGGACTCAAGTATCTGGTCAACCAACAGATGCCGGATGGTGCCATTGGCTTCGGTTACCACGTTGTTAGGCGTATCCTTTTTACCATACTTCTCTGCGATTGCCCTCAGCCGGGGTATGATCTCCGGGTTGTGCTGACGATAGAAACGACTGCACAGTTGCGCCAGATCCCGCGAACGACCCTCATCATCGAATCGGTCGAGGAGTTCGACCATGAAATTAAACGACCGCTGGTCTCTGATCCCCGATAGCGTACCAAGCGCGTAGATCACGTCAATCGCATATCCGTTTTCATCGACTGCCGGATTGTCCAGCCGATAAGTGATCTTCTCGATCAGCGGCTGAATTGCCGGTGTGCCGATACTTTCCAATACCTCTGATGCATGTTCACATAATTTAGTATCGGGGGACTCGAGCGCATCGATTAGCCGCTTGATAGCGGCGGGATTCCCGATCTCCCGGAGTGTATCGACCGCGATTACGTATGCATGAGTCTCTATGTCGTACAGGTATCCATTCAGAGGCTCGACAGCCGCATCGCCGCATTCTACCAGGCGGTCTTTGATATCCTTGAGTCTTGCTGCCAGTTCCTCGTCCAGTTCCGGATCGAAGTAGAATTGGTTATGTTCAATCATCCAATCGTCGATGTCATCGATCAGGTTATCCAGCGCAGAGAGTGTTTCGTCAAGTGTTTCGTGCATAGGCACACCAGGAAACGTTATGGCTTGTTGGTAGTACTATGTCTTGCGGTTTCATGCGACGTTGCGATGTTGTGGTTTTCACGTCCTTGATGAGCCCCGAATTCTCTGGTTATCTGAACAGAGTCATGCTGTTTCCTCCGGATTGCTAAGCGCCCATTCCCGCGCATCGCCTCTCCCCCCTCACCCCTCGGCAAGCATCCGCACCACCCGGATATTTCCGACATCATCCCTCCGCTCATCGACCGGCGTTTCAAGTATCATCGGGAGCGTTTTAAAGACATCGTGGTGTAATATGGTTCTGAATCCGTCTTCCCTGATCTCACCCATGCCGATGTGCTCATGCCGGTCCACTCTTGAGCCCAAGGCACCTTTCGAGTCGTTCAGGTGGATAAGTTTCAGCCGGTCGAGTCCGATTGTCCGGTCGAACTCAGCGATCGTTGCATCCAGCGCCTCAGCAGTTCTGAGTTCGTAGCCGGCAGCGAACGCGTGGCAGGTATCGAAACATACGCCCACCATCTCGTCACGCTCCAGTCCGTCGATGATTCGTTGTATGTCCGCAAAGCTCCCGCCCATGCTGTTCTTTGTGCCAGCCGTGTTCTCGAGAAGGAGCGTAACGTCCCTGTTTTCGCAGGTCGCCGCATTAACAGCAGATATTATGCGCTCAAAGCCGCCCTCCATTCCTTTTCCCAGATGGCTTCCGAGATGGGTCACAAGATACGGGATCTTCAGCGCGCTGCACCGTGCAATCTCGTTTGTGAGAGTGTCAATCGAGCGGCTGTAAACCTCCTCCTTCGGCGACGCCAGATTCGGCAGATATGGCATGTGGGCAACCGGCGGGTAGATTCCCGACTTTTTGATACCCTGTGTGAACTTTTCGATCTGTTCGGTGGTGAGATCCTTAAACCGCCAGCTCCTCGGGTTTCTCGTGAATATCTGGAATGTGTCGCAGCCGATCTTCTGCGCCCTTCCGACCGCCCGGTCTATCGAGCCTGCAATCGATACATGTACGCCAACCTTAACCATCGCAGGTTCTTGATGGCTCGATTACTATTTTATGCTGTTGGTCACGGCAAAGGTAATGCCGATGCGGCGCAAGATAGTTCGACATGATCTACGAACGATTGCGCACCGTACCGACCGCTGACGAGCTACTTGATCAGGCGTTCAGGCGTGCTCTGCGCCCAGCCATGTCCGGGAAAGGGCGGGGAACCGTCAGCATCCAGCGGTCGATGGTTCAGATTGCATCGGACGTTCTGTCGGTTCGTCTCCTGAAAACCGTGCACGACTTCCCCAATTTCGACGAACTGTCCCCGTTTTACTACGAATTGACAGAGACAATTGTCGGGATCGAAAGGCTCAAAATGTCGCTTGCATCCGTGCAGTGGGCAGGAAACAAGGTAAGCTCGATCGCACGTGACTATCAGAGGAAGATGAAACAGGAAAACTCGGTTCACATTCGGAAGCAGGCTTATGCCAGGATCGCCTCGATCGTGCAAGAAGTGGACGAAAACCTGCGTTTTCTGAATGATGCGCGGGGTAAGCTTCGGAAACTGCCGGAAATATCCGGAGTTCCAACAATCATCGTGGCAGGTTACCCGAACGTGGGCAAATCGAGTTTTGTGAGGCGCGTGACCGATGCGAAACCTGAGATCGCCACGTATCCATTCACAACGAAGGGAATTTACATAGGGCATTTCACTTATGACAAAATGCGGTATCAGGTGGTGGACAC
>JAIWAP010000080.1:0-7207 GCA_048634345.1 Methanobacteriota archaeon
ATAAATTCGGTGTACAGAATGACTGCGAGCAGCGCTGACCAGATGAATAGCAGTATGTGGAGGTTGTTGATCGGTATCAGCCCGTCTCCAAGCACTGCATGTTGATGTGACATGAAAGCGACTGACAGGTCAGGGAGTACCAGAACAAGGATCAGGGGGATGCCGAGCAGTATGATTGCTGCAATGAACGACGAGAGCCGGATCAGGAGCGCAAGCACGAGCACAGTGTACAGCAAATATAATATTATGGATATGAATAGCATATTTACATCTCCCTACCCTGTATTTCGCAGCATCAGATATCCTGCCACGATCGGTACTAAAAATATGCAGGCAAACAATATAAAGATATGTATCAGCAACATGGCAAGCCCGCCGCGGCTGATTGCCTCTGTTTGGGCATCTGCCGGCACAGATGTCCTGTCCGCACCTCCTCCTTCCACGCCTTCCGTACCTCCAGCGCTACCCACCTCATCCGCATCTGCCGTGCCGCCGACCGAATTTGATCGCACGGTTCCATTGTTGCCATAATCATCCGTGAACCTGACGACCGCCGGCGGCAGCGAGTCCATATCCCCAAACTGGATGATGTATGAATGATTGTACGACTCCTTTGGCAGAACCCGTGCTTTTCCAGCCGTATCACCGCCGATCACGGTAATGCCGGGGGGAACCTCATCGACGACTTCGATGTCGGCTGCACGGTCCCCCCTGTTCTCGATGCGGATGACCACCTGTCTGGTATGCTCATCAAGCGTCGCAAGCAAGACCTTCTCTGCCGTGATCGCAGGTCCGTGCACCGTGATGATGCTACCCGGCAGTGATGACGTGGCATACCCCTCGTACGCTGCCATGCAAGCAGGAACCTCGAATGTCCCGACCTTCCTTGCAGACACCTGATATGTAACGTTCCTGAAACTGTGCGGAGCAAGCCTGAACACCCATCTAGCTGTGGGGGCGGTTTCGATCACAAACCCGTCAGGGACTGTATCGGTGAGTTCGATATCCGTGCCATTGTCCCGGAGATTCCGGACGGTGATAGCGACCGTTGCCGACTCAGGTACGGTCAGTTCATCTGGCGTGACCGATTTCCGGGCGAGAATATATGGAGTTATCCGGGTTTCCCGGGTATAATTAGTCGAATAACTATCACCGTTCCATATATATCCGTTTACACTTGCAACAATCGAGATGTTGGATGGATATGGCAGTACCGGCGGATAAATCGTCTGATTGCAGACATCACTCGAGTGGATCGCCTGATACCACGTCGAGAAGCTATCCCAGAACGTCTCGTTGAAGATCGCATCACTGCTGGTATCAGGCTTCATGCTAACCTGCACGTCGAGAAGAACGTCCCGGACCGGAACACCGTCGTTTTGGATAGTTATGCCACACTCAATCATCTGGTCTGGCTGATAGCTGTCGTTTACGCAGATATTTATGTCCAGAGATGGCGTTAATGGGTGGTATGTCTCGATTATGCAGTAATCACCCTGTACATACCTGACACACACCTTCAGCGCCCCATCATAAACACGCGAGTCCCCGACATCAAACATGTCCGAAGCGAGCGGGGTGCCGCCCTTTTTGATGCTCAGATTCACGGATTCGCCTGTAAAACCGATGACACGGATCTGGTAATCGCCAGTAGTATGGTTCTCGCCGACCAACAGGTTGACCGCATCCTCCTTTGCCCATAGCATCTCCTTGCCGTACACGTAGGGCGTGACCGTCACCGACTCGTTCTCAAGCCGGCTGAGCGTTATCCGAAATCGATCGAAATACGTTTCGATGTCGCCTTCTGACATGTAATACCGGTCGATGAACTGTTTGTTTTTGTACAGCACCAGCATCGCGCTGTTATTGCTGATATCTCGCAGTTTTATGGTGTAATCGCCGATAATAATGCGCTCGCTCAGATTGATCTCGTATACGCCCTGACATATCCATACATCCTCTTCGCACCGATCGCCTGCTGCCGGTGCGCAGGTCACGACCAGCACGATTGCTACGAGGATAACCCTCACCCACATTATATAATAAAATGGTGTGCAATGTGTTTTTAAGTTTTCGCAAACGAAAGGGACGGGGCTCCGCTGCAGGTTGGAAATGCGTAAGAGGTGGGGGCAGGGGAGTGCCCGCGTCCGGGGAGGGCAGGGATGTATCTTAAGTCAGGGGACACCGTTTGAAAATCCGGTGGAGAGTTCCGATTTGGTATCGGGATGACGCCGACCAATGGAAACTCACCCGGATTCTCGGGGATGGTACCACTTTTTTTCAGTACCGGCATCCAAGCCATAAACGACTCTATTTACCTCGCTTACCCAGATGTGATCCGATGCTTGGTCGCGTCTTCTCGGTGCCTTTGCCGCGCGTGCTCAAGCCCCGTCCCTTTCGTCCTGCGCTTGTTAAGCCGCGTTCTGCCCTACCGCGGACATTACATATCCACTTCAGTTGCGGATCTTTTTTAATCACAGGATGGTTCGGATCGACCAGTATAATCTCGTACCACTTATGTTTCCCATCTTCTCCGACCCAATAGGAGTTTAAAACCTGCATGTTTGGGTATTTCCGGCTTACGCGCTCCTCGGCGATCCATTGTATACTCTTTCGCGGCGTTATCTTGTGCATCCCCATGCGTTTTGTCCGCCGCCCGCGTATGTATCTCGATTTGCGTCTGCCGCCGCGCCGCACCTTCGCGCGAACAATGATGATGCCCTGTTTTGCCTTGTAGCCAAGCGCGCGTGCGCGGTCAAGCCGCGTCGGTCTCCTGATTCGAACCACGCTTCGGTCCTTGCGCCATTCTTGAAGCCGCTGCCACCTGAGGTCGTGCACGTAAGTCTTGTCAGGATTCTTCCATGCGTCTCTGATATATGTGTAAAAGGATCTTGTCATTTACAAATTCACCTGTTTTATGGTTCAACTGCCTTTTTTCGCAGTCACATCCCTGCGGGCGCGTTCCCGCCGATGAAGTGTGCTTTTTGAATGTGTTTATTATTAAACGTATGTGAACTCCGGGCGATCAGAATCTTTATCTACAAGCACCCCAACTATTTCAATTATGGCACCGGACCTGGAAGTGGATGTGATTGCAAGAAAACCCAAGTCGCGCAACCCCGTAGTCATAGAAGGCTTTCCCGGCGTCGGACTCGTGGGAAACATTGCAACCCAACAGATTATACATGAGCTTGATATGGAATATTTAGGCGCGATCCATTCAAAGTACTTCCCACCGGTTGCGATGCTGCTTGAGGGGCGGGTGAACATGCCGGTGCGAATATATGAAAGCGCTAAGAACGAGCTGATCGTGGTGGTTTCAGACATCCCGATCCACCCGAGTATTGCGTATGCCGTGAGTAAATCGCTCATCGACTGGGCAGTATCAATCAATGCCCGCGAGGTCGTCTCAGTTGCCGGCATCCCCCTGGAAGCTGAGAAGCATATCGTGTTTGGTGCAGCGACAACGGACGAGGGGATTGAAAACATCAGGAAATTGGTTGAAATCTTTCAGATGGGTACGATCTCCGGAATTGCGGGTAGCATCGTGACCGAATGCGCTTCACGCAACTTTCCTGCGATCAGCCTGCTTGGAAGTACTCCCAGCCAAAATCCGGATCCGCTTGCTGCGGTTGCCGTGATCAAGGTCTTAAACGATCTGTACAACCTCTCGATTGATACCGAAAAACTGGTCAGGGAGGCAGGGCAGATCGAACTTGAGATGCAGAAACTCGCCGAGGATATCCGAAATACGGTAGAACCTGAGGTGGGACCTCCAAATCCACTCTCGATGTATGGGTGATTCACAATGAAATGTGTTGTACTGTCCGGACTGTCGAATAACGCGATGCGCGATCTGGAAAATCGTATACTGCGCACCATCGAGATCAGAAGTCCGCATAACTTTGTTTCCGTGCTGCACATCAATGTCGGCGATCCGGTCTTCCTGTCATCGACCAGCCACAGCGATATCACCACCGGCACAACAGGGGTCATCGCCAGAGTGCAGCAGCTTGATATCAGCATGCACAGGGTGGTTCAGGGAAACGATTTATTCTATGAAGAGCGGGAAACACAGATGGCGCGCATCCAGCTGATCGCCGAGGGTGTAGGGCGAGTACGAACCGTGTTGCACTCCGAACTTGGTGGCGTGATGGTTGCAGATGTTGAAGAACGCCCCATCTACGCTGCATGGTAATCGACGCATCACGCACTCATCGTGGGTGCGATGATCGATTCGCCGATGGTGGTCTGGTCCCGGAGTATATCTTCTTTTGATACGATGCCATACGGTTTTCCATTTACGACCACGACGATGTTGTTGACCTGGTGCTGGTCAAAGAGTTTTGCAACACTGGAGATCGATGCATCGCCGTCAATCGAGATCGCGTCCCCGGACATAATATTCCACACCTTCTGATTGATGGATCCGGCGATCAAAGCTCTTACAATATCAGTCAATGTCACAACGCCGACAATGCTATTATTATCCGTCACTGGAGCACCAGTAATCTCCTGTTTTAGAAGGGTGTCCGCAGCCCCTTTCACAGTAGTATACACATCGATCGTGGCGCGGTTGTTGCTGACCCACTCCCTGATGCGCCTCTTTGGCAGGGTGATAACCTCCGAAATTGCATAAACAAGGATGTTTCTCGCATCATCCCGTCCGATGACTTTCCCCCTGATCACGAGTTTGTTGTTTGGCGTTGGTCCGATCTTGATGATGTCGCCGTCATGGAACTTGCGGATGTCACCCAGAACCTTGACCCTGCCATTGCACGTTTTCGGATCCTGGACAGTCGTAAACGAAATTTCACATGCAGTTACGTCCTCCACAAGCTTACCATTGCGATATATGTTCGTTTCAGTCCTGTTCGGCAGATTGGTGATATGGAGGGCATCATAAGTCTGGCTTGTCGGGCGGTAGCCCCCTTTCGGTCCGGGCACGCTCTCTACCATCCCGAGCGCCCTTAACGCCTGCATATGATTCCTCACGGTACCCGGCGTACGGCCAATCACAACGGCAAGCTCATCCCCTTTCACTGCGCTCCCCTTCTTGCGGAAAAGGCTGATAAGCGTCGTTAAAATCTCAACCTGGATAGTCGTAAGTTTCATAACCTACCATAAAATCGACCTCGTGAACTATAATACATCGGTTGATCACGAAAGATTTCCTGCAAAATCATTTGTTGTACTGTACGTGTTTAGCTAACCACAAAATTACAGCTAAACACATACGGAACCACGAGATTACACAGATTTCCACAAGATTTCTGTGTTAATCTCGTGCAATACGAAAAAAGTCTGGTTCTGACGTTTTCTGTGGTCGATAGCAGTAGCCCTCACGTGTGTAGAGATCGCGGGCGTCACTCCTTCGTCTTTCTCGTCTCTCTCGACTTTGCGACTTTCTCGTTAAATCAGAGAAACGCAAAGACGCGAGGGCGCAAAGACGCGGAGAATGAAAAATCACTTCTTCCGGCATCCTTTGAAAACCACAGAATCCGTTAGAATCAGGAAAGAGTATATCGTCACCCCCACCCGAAGGGCAGTTTTTACTCGATTTTTTGTGAAAAAATCGTTTCACAGGAACGTAAACCCTCTCGGAAGCTTGCCAACGATTCTCTGAAACGCAGGTGACCAGTTCTCAGGATCGAGTCCCTTCTGCGCAAGAAGTGCGCTTGCCCAGCGCTCAAGCCCGACTCCGGAACACCCGCTCCACAGTTCAGACCCGCTCTGTGATTTTACGCCAAATCCGCCTGGATATTTGTCCCCATTCACGCTTACGTTCTGGAATTCGAGCCATCCCTCCCGATACGGCATGAATGATTCATAATCGATCGTGCCCACCTTCTCGCTTCCCGTCGTCCCGGTCAAGCCCTCCTGTGCCATGAACCAGGGCGTAACCCACGCCTTTCGCCATGTCAGCTCGAGTATCTCCTCAAATATGTATTTATACCGCTCCTGAATGCGCTCTGACTCCTCGACGACCTGTTCCGGAGTTCCCATCCAGACGATCTCGATGCGGTGGAACTCATCCACCCGCTCGATGCCGTGAATGCCTCCGCTCTCGTACCGGTGCGACGTTCCTGACCGGTCAAACACACGGGCAGGAAACGTGTCATCCGCGATGGTCGTTCCCTGCAAAAAATGCCAGAATGGTGGGCACTGGGCATAGCAAAGCCCTCCGATCGGCTTATCGATCTTCTGTTCGATCAGGTCGAGCGGGACCTCATGTGTGACCTTGTAATAGTCAGAGACTTCCTCCCAGAAGTCAGGATCCCTCGTCTTTGGTGGGCAGACATAATAAATTTCTGGATAAACGCCTTTTGCATGTCCTGACCGCTCCCAGACGCTCCACGGAACGAGTTTCGGAAAAATCATCTCCCGGTACCCGAGAAACTCAAGAACCTCCTTTACCACGATGCTTTCAAAAGCCCTGAACAGCCGGGTGATCTCAGGACCGTAAATCCACTGCCCGCGGGCTGCTCCGTGCTTGATCCAGCTTTCTTTGAGCAGTTCTGCGGTCGGGTCTTCGGTGCAGAGGATCTGCTTTTGCTCGCTCTCCCAGAGCAGGTTCCAGTGTTCCTCTTTGCCGCCGTACCCCTGCATCGCGATCTTATCCTCGATGAGCGTGATGATCCGGTCAGGTATCCGATTCTGGATCTGCGACTCATTGATCTCCATCTCCACGGTGATCTCCTGACCATCGAACTCGATATTTGAGACATAAGGAATCTTTTTCGATTTGACCGGGTCGTTTGATGGGAATTTCACGACAAAGGACTCGATCTCGATGCCTCTGATGCCTATGCGGTATTTCTTTCCAAGAATCGCCGCAAGTGGCTTTTTAAACCGGAGAATCGCATCATGCGCCCGCACATATCGATCCGATTCGATCTCGATATGTATCTTCTGATCATCGATCCGGAAGTTCAGTATTTTTGCGCCTTTCCCGGCTGGTGCGCCTTTTGTCAGGAATGTCTCGTTTGCTTCGCCTATTAAGGCTGCGATGTCCGCGTCTGCCTGATTTGCGGGCGCGCTGGTGTTGAAGTAGCCGACCAGATGGAAGTACATGGTACTATGCATACATATTCAATCTCCATAAATATTGTGCAGGCAAAATCAGTCACAGCGTCTATGCCTGCTTTCGCGCCGCAGCAGCAAGGTTCGCAATTCTTGCGGCAAACGCGCCTGCAACAAAACCGGC
>JAIWAP010000081.1:0-7141 GCA_048634345.1 Methanobacteriota archaeon
ATAGCTTAAAATATCTGTAACGCACAAGTGTACATAAGTGGGTGTGGGATTGTGGCAGAAGCTGTTGAACTCATAGAGTTGCTCAAGCAGGGCACCAGGACAAGGAAGACGCGTTGTGAGGCTGCGGTCACACTTGGAAATATGAGCAGGGATATGAACGGCGATCTCTCGATGGTTTTTGATGTGCTTACAAAGGTGGTATGGCGTGACGACAGCAGGGCGGTACGCAACGCCGCCGCAATATCGTTGTGCAAGCTTGGAGACGATGGTTTCAATATCCTTCTGAAGATGTCGATCGATGATAGCATAAAGATACGGCTCATGGCTGAATCGCTCAGCAAACTGGGGGATATGTATTATCCGGTTTTCAACGAAATGAAGGAGCAGGATCGGTGGGTGCGTAAAAGCATCGTCGAAGCGTTCGGAAACTTCAATGAAGCGGCTGCTGTTACCGCATTGATAGAATTGCTCGAGAGCGAGGCTGCCGTCAGCAGACATAAGCCCGGCGAAGAGTGGGATTCATGGTACAATCTGCACTGGGCTTATGTTTCCGAGCATCTCGGAAGGATCGCGAATGCCAACGTTGATGAGCTGCTCAAAGCGTTGAAGAAAGGGTGCAGGATCACCCGCGTCTGTGTTGCGGATGCACTCGGTGAGGTCGGCGAGAAGCATGTTGAGACAAAGTACACCGAAAACTTAAGAGAAACAAGGACGGTGCACCGTGAAAACATAGACAAACGCGCGGCCCCTGCGCTCATAGAGGCGCTCGGCGACCCGTATTACCTGGTATCCGGAAATGCTGCAAAATCGCTCGGCAGGATCGGGGATGCATCGGCAGTCCCTGCATTAATCGTGTTTCTGGAGTCTATCGGTGAGGATGCTGCCAGAGCACTCGGTATGATCGGAGATCCTGCTGCAATTCCGGCGCTAATCGAAGTGCTGCCACTCAAAGGGGCTGCTTACGCTCTTGGAAAGATCGGGGACCGGTCTGCAATTCCGGCACTTAAAGAAGCGCTTGTGCAGGAGATCGAGGCATCGATCGAGGCATCGGACCGGGGCAGGAGCTACTATCCGAACTGGGAGTCTGCCCGCGCACTCTGCGAATTCGGGAACGAGGGTCTTGATGCAATCATAGACGTTGTTAAGCCACACATAGCCGATTCGGAACACTTTGGCGACCTTGTGAGCATAGTAAAAGGAGACTACACGGCGATAAACTCCTCCGATGAATATAACGAGAATTCGCTGGCACTCGAGCTGTGCGATCTGTATGCTGAACTTCAGAACGAATATGCGATCGTCCCGCTCCTGATATACCTGATGAAATGCGCATCCGAGAATGTCGGAGTCGTTGCCGCCCAGATGATGTACCTGCTTGAGAACCAGATGCTACATCGCTTCTTCGACCTGTTGAGGGACGATAATGTCCTGGTGCGCAGGGTTGTCGCCAGTCTGGGATCTATCGAGCCGACATACTTAAGCGAGATGTTCAATTCATACTTTGAGCTTGACCTGTACATCGATGAGATCGATACATTGGTAAACGCGCTGAAGGACAACGATCCCGGGGTGCGCCAGAGCATCGCCGAGATGTTCAGCAAGATCATAGTGCGGGGCAGTTTTGATGTTAATTATGCAATGGATTCTCTTATATATTTAATTGATGATCCGGAACCTCATGTGCGCGAAGCTGCAGCGGAAGCACTCTACCGCTTTGGCTCGAATGCATGTGAAAGGCTCACAGACCATGAACGCATGACCATAATCGGAACGCTTCTGGATGCATCCGAGGACGAGAGCATCCGCTGTGCGATCGATTGCGTGGATAATTACCTCTGGGGCGGAATAGACATCGCAAACCAGAGCAATCTTTTTTACAGTGGCGGAAAGACCGGCGAAGGCAAGGAATAAGATCATGCCCGGGACCCCTCCAGTATCCGGCACCCAACAGATTTACTTCATATAGTCGCGTATACACAAGCTGTGAATCCTGACGCACACTCTAACACGCATCCTGATACATACTCCTACTTCGAGGATCTCGAAAACGACGTGCAGCGAGCGATCGAGATCGTGACAGCAGCGCGCATGAGAGGGTGTGACCCTGAGCTACACCCCGAGATCCCGCTTGCGAAAGACCTTGCCGATCGTGTTGAGAACCTGATCGGAATCCCGGTTGCTGACCGGATCCGTGAGCTGGAACACGACATGGGGCTGAGCAGGGAGGAGGCTGCGATGCAGCTTGGTGTGGATATCGCAACCATGCGCACCCACCAGTTCGATAGCAGGGATGAGGCTGTGGAGGCGTCCATAAGGGCTGCGGTCGCACTGCTGACTGAAGGGGTGGTCGCAGCACCGATCGAGGGAATTGCAAAGATCGATATCGCTGATAACGACGATGGCACCGAATTCGTCCGCATCTTCTACGCAGGACCGATCCGAAGCGCGGGCGGGACTGCGCAGGCACTATCCGTGCTGGTTGCGGACTATGTGCGGCGGAAACTTGGCATCAACAGATATATCCCGCGAAACGAGGAGATCGAGCGGTATGTGGAGGAGATAACGATCTACCGGAGGATCGCCAACCTGCAGTACATGCCGTCTGATGAGGAGATCCGTTTGATCGCAACAAACTGCCCGATCTGCATCACTGGCGAGCCTACCGAGGAGGAGGAGGTCGAAGGCTACCGGAATCTGGCACGGGTCGAGACAAACCGCGTCCGGGGTGGTATGGCGCTCGTTATCGCCGAAGGAATGGCACTCAAAGCGCCAAAGATTCTGAAACACGTAGCAAAACTGAATCTTGATGGATGGGATTTTTTAAACCAGCTTGCTACGAGTACGAAAGGCGAGAGCGATGATGACGGCAGTATGGTCATCAAACCAAAGGGCAAGTACTTAAACGATCTCATTGCTGGCAGACCGGTCTTTTCGCACCCGTCGATGCCCGGTGGGTTCAGGCTCAGGTACGGAAGGTCGAGAAACACCGGATTTGCCGCTGCCGGGGTCTCTCCGGCAACCATGATCGTGACAGACAGTTTTCTTGCGCCAGGCACCCAGGTGCGGGTCGAGCGCCCCGGTAAGGCGGCAGGCATCTGTCCGGTGGACGGCATCGACGGTCCGACTGTGCGCCTGTTCAGCGGGGACGTGGTGCATATCAGCGACGAAAAAGAGGCAAGAAAACTCCATGACCAGATCGAGAAGATTCTTGATGTGGGGGAGATTCTGATCAATTACGGCGATTTTCTTGAGAATAACCATCCTCTGATGCCGTCTTCGTACTGTTTTGAGTGGTGGGTGCTCGAACTCGGGGAGAAGGTCGATTTTGGCACGATAAAAGGCGATCTCAAAAATATAGACCAGGAACTTGCGCTCGGGCTTTGCGACAGGTGTGGCGTCCCGTTGCACCCGAAATTCACATATCTCTGGCACGACATATCGATCGACGACTTCAAATGCATATCTGATTATATAGCCTCTTCGGGCAGGCTTGCGGAAGGAATCCTTGTGATTCCGGGTGATAAACACATAAAAGAGATTCTTGAGACGCTTCTGGTTCCACACCGGGTTGTAGACCGCGACATACACCTGCACGAACCGCTCCCTCTACTAAGATGCATCGGAGTTGGAGTTGAGGATTTCTGCAAAAAATGGACTGATATCAAGGAAACGACTGTACCGGATGCGATATTCGGTATAAGTGGTATCCGGGTCAGGGCGAAGGCGCCAACAAGGATCGGGGCGCGGATGGGCAGACCAGAGAAATCGGATAAGCGAGAGATGAAACCTGCGCCGCATGTCCTGTTTCCGGTCGGCGATATGGGTGGCAAAAGCAGATCGCTCAAGCAGGCGTCAAACTTCACCAGATCGATGAATGCGAAGATCGGGACGATCCCTGTTGCGATCGGGATGCGCAGATGCCCCGCGTGCGGAAGCGAGACCTACGAATACAGGTGCGCATGTGGAACAAGGACCAAAGAGGTGCTGTTCTGTCAGAAATGCAAGATTCCTGTCGTTAGCCAGCCATGCCCGAAATGCGGCTCGAAGGCATCATCTGCGCGGGAGATCGATCTTGATCTGAAAGCCAGGTATGCATCCGCATTCGAAAACCTCGGGGAAAGGGACACTCTCCCAAGTTTCAAGGGTGTCAAGGGGTTAATCTCGAAGAACAAGACACCGGAACCGCTTGAAAAAGGAGTGCTCCGCGCAAAACATGGGGTGTTTGTGTTCAAGGACGGTACTGTGAGGTATGACCTGACAGACCTTCCACTGACGCATTTCAATGCAAAAGAGATTGGAATTGATGTTGACACGCTGCACAGTCTTGGGTATACGTCTGACATTGATGGCAACCCGCTAACCGATGAAAATCAGGTATTACAACTTAAAGTGCAGGATATCATACTATCATTCAATGCTGGTGAATATCTGCTCAGAGTCTCCCGTTTCATCGATGATCTCCTTGTGAAATACTATAAACAGGACGCATACTACAATGCCTCGCACAGAAACGATCTGATCGGCAGCCTGGTGATCGGGCTTGCCCCGCACACATCCGCGGGCGTGCTCGGAAGAATTATCGGGTTTACACGGGCGTCGGTCGGATATGCGCACCCGTTCTTCCATGCGGCTAAAAGAAGGAACTGCCTCTCACCGGATACGGAAATTATGATATTAAATTCGAGAAAACCGGTTTTCATTAGTCTTGAAGACCTGTACAACTCAACAGTCTATTCAGAAGGAGATTCCGAGGAGATTGTCGATGATTTCGGAACATCGCAGAAAATGGTTAGAGGAGTTTTAGTACACGCGATAAATCCGGTAAACGGGAGACTTGAGACAAAATCGGTAAAATCGGTCATCAAAACGCAGGCTCCGTCCAATCTTGTGCGGATAACATCAGAATCCGGGCGGGTCTTTCTTTCGTCGCCTGAACACAGGACGTTCGTCCACTCGGACAACGGTTTTGGATTCAAGAGGATACTTGAACTGGACGACGGCGACAAACTCATTGTGCCCGGCAGGATCGATCTTGATGAACACGACATAGAGGAAATCGACCTGCTTACCGAATTCCTACGGATTGACGGATTATCGGACGATGTTATGGTCAGGGGTATCAGAAAAACCGTTGAAGAATGCGTGAATGCCATGGGCGGGCTAAAATCCACTGCTCAGCAGATGGGAGTCGGTAACAAAACGTTTTCCAATTATATCTACCGGGACAGCATCCCGCTTTGTATACTGGAGTCTCTGCTCACCGCGTCTGGCAATGACTGGGATATGATTCCGCGAGACTGTAAACTCGGTGTTAAGAGAGATCACACAGTAATTCCGAGAATCATCAGGACCCGAGATAGTTTCATGCGGTTGCTCGGCTATTATCTTGCAGAAGGCTACGCGCGGTCCGAACAGGGGAGTTTCTACCAGGTAAGCCTCTCGTCCTCTGAAGAAGATATGCTAAAAGAGATGAAACAGTGTATCAGTGATGTTTTTGGGATTATCCCCGGCGTAAATGATAATGTCATAGTTATATCCAGCCAATTGGCGTATCATCTCTTTGTTGATATTCTTGGAGCTGGCACTGGCGCCAGAGAGAAGAGAATCCCAAAAAGGTTCATGAACATGCCGATGCCGAGAATCAAACATCTTTTGAGTGCTTATTTCTCTGGCGACGGCTCTGTTGAGAAGGATCGGCTCCATGTCACCTGTTCCTCGGTGAGCAGGAGGCTGCTGCAGGACATCGGACTGCAATTACTCAGGTTTGGCATATTCTACCGGCTGAAGAGCGAAAGAAGAGCCGCTTGTGGAGCTGCAAAGGAATTTTATGACGGAAAAGGCACATCTCCTCTTTTTGATCTGCATTATATATCGATACGGTCGTCTTATGCACGTATATTTGCTGAGGAGATTGGATTTGTATTAGAACGGAAACAGATGGCGTTAAACTCGGTTCTTTCGAAGGAAAGATCGCCAAGGGTCACCAAGTTCGGCGACGTGATCCTTGATGGGATAAAGAAGATCGAACCGGTACGCTCAAAAGTCGATTTCCTATATGATATCGAGGTTGAGGACCACCACAACTTCCTGATCAACGATTTTATGGTGTCTGCAAACTGTGACGGCGACGAAGATTGTGTTATGCTGCTTATGGATGGATTAATCAACTTTTCGCGGTCATATCTCCCTGCGAAACGTGGTGGATGGATGGACGCCCCACTCGTGCTCACAACACGAATTGATCCAAAAGAGATCGACAAAGAAGCGCATAACATCGATATCGTGGAACAATATCCGCTTGAATTCTATGAATCGGCGAGCAGATTCGAAAATCCGAAGAATATCGAGGACATGATAGATACGGTGGCAAAGCACCTTGGAACACCGGCGCAGTACGAAAGCAGGTTCACACACTCGACATCGGATATTGCAGCGGGACCGCTCAATAGCGCATACAAGACGCTTGGATCGATGGTCGAGAAGATGGACGCCCAGCTGGCACTTGCTCGCAAAATAAATGCGGTTGACGAGGATGATGTCGCAGAGCGAGTGATCAACTCACACTTTCTGCCTGATATGATCGGGAATCTCCGCGCATTCTCACGGCAGAAGGTGCGGTGCGTGAAATGCGGCGCAAAGTTCCGTAGACCCCTGTTGAGCGATACATGCCCGAAATGCCACGGCAGGATCATACTCACAGTCACGGAAGGCTCTGTCAAGAAGTATCTCGACACATCCACGCGTGTGGCAGAGGAATATGCGGTATCAGAGTATACGAGGCAACGGATCGAGTTGATCCGCCTCGAGATCAAGTCCCTGTTTGAGAGCGACAAGTCGAGGCAGATGGGGCTGTTTGATTTCATGTGAACCCCGGGGAAACTCATAAATTTGTATGTGTTTAGCTGAGGCGAGAAAAGCATCTTCGCATAAACATCCGTACCGACGATGACATCAATACTTAAGCTGGATAGCCCCTAATCACACAAACGTATTTATCTGATCAGCCACCCCTATCAAAGAAATCCAGAACGAGGACTACTTATGATAAAAGACGGACGCTTCATACTCGACGGCATGGAAAACGTTGTGATAAACATCGGCAAAATTACCACCGAGGAGGAGCTTGCCGAAGAGGAATGGG
>JAIWAP010000082.1:0-7105 GCA_048634345.1 Methanobacteriota archaeon
TCCCGTTCGCAACAAGGATCGGTATCAGGATCGCATACCTCATAACGGGCGCGCTTTTCATCGAAACGATCTTTGCGTACCCTGGACTCGGGCTTCTGACGTATCATGCGATATCGAACCGTGATCTGCCGCTGATGCAGGGGATTCTCACGGTATCTGTGATTCTGGTACTCCTGATCAACATTGTTGTGGACCTGATGTATAAAAAGATTGATCCGAGGGTTGAAAATGCATATTAAACCATTTAAAGAGTTTGCAAAGGATAAAATCGGTGTTGCCGGACTCGTACTCATCTTGTTACTGATCACAACAGCGATCCTTGCCCCGGTAATCGCACCTCATGATCCATGGGATTACTCAGCCACATCGTTCCAGCCGCCATCGTGGGAACATCCACTCGGAACCAATGATATCGGTTATGACATTGCAAGCGAACTCTTGTGGTCACTTCGAACCTCTATTCTCTTCGGAATAGCGGTTGCAGCCATCACATGCACGATCGGGCTCGTACTCGGCGTCTCTGCCGCGTTGATCGGCGGGATGTATGACATGATCGTCATGAGAATCGCTGATGCCCTGCTTGCGATACCAACGATCATGGTACTGATACTGATTGCAGCGTACTTCGAGCCGTCCACCACTGTTCTGATAATCGCGCTCTCGCTTGTGCTATGGCAGACCATAGCAAGAGGGGTGCGGGCACAAACGCTCTCGCTCAAGACGAAGCTGTATGTAAAAGCTGCAAAGAACGCGGGCGCACCGACGAGCTATATCATGTACAAGCACATCATGCCAGAACTCTTTCCGCTGTATGCGATGGGTTTTGTCACAAAGGCACGGATCGCAGTCTTCATGGAAGCAGGACTGTCATTCCTCGGAATATTCGATCCGACCACAAAGAGTCTCGGGATCATGATGAGTTATGCGATGCGCTACCTGTATCTCGACGTCGGGTGGGGCTGGCTGCTTCCGCCAGTTATCGCACTTTCACTGCTTATCATCTCGCTCGGACTCATATCTTACGCGATAGAGGAGATATTCGATCCGAGACTGCGGAGGAACAATGCCACTCCAATTTAAGAATCTGAATGTGCAGTACAGGATATCAGGTTCGCCTGATGACCGCATAACTGCTCTGGACAACATATCTATTAAAATAAATGAGGGAGAGTGCGTTTCCGTGGTCGGGGAGTCAGGTTCCGGAAAATCGACGCTCGCACTCGCCTCCATGAAACTCCTGGCGCCAAACGCGGTGATGACCGGGCAGATCATGGTGGGTGGCACCGATATATCCGGTCTTTCCGATTCGGAGATGGAAACGATCAGGTGGAACGAGATCGCTATCGTGTTTCAGAATTACGGGGACGTGCTAAACCCGGTTCACCGGATCATCGATCAGGTCGCCGAACCGCTGATCAAGAACGGGGAATCCCGGAGTGCCGCACGGGACCGGTCCGAAAGGATGCTTGATTACTTAAAGATAAAAGAGGGGCGCGATGTCCTGTACCCGCACCAGATCAGTGCCGGTGAACGCCAGCGGGTCCTGATGGCGATGGCGCTGATCACAGACCCGGGAATCCTCGTGCTCGACGAACCCGTTGCATCTGTTGATGCGATCACGAAATCGTACCTTGCGGAGGTGATAAACGAACAGGTGGATTCCGGGAAGGCGGTGCTTCTGATAACCCACGACCTCTCCTTTGTGCCATTATGCTCTGATCGCTGCGAGGTGCTCTATTTCGGGAGCATTCTCGAATCCCTGCCATCCCATGAACTCCTGGACGCGCCACGCCATCCATACACACGTGCGCTTGTCAGGTCGTTTCCGATGATGGAGCGTGCTAAGGACCTTGCAGGCGTGAGAGGAGTTCCGCCATCCATGTTTTCCCGATCCAGCGGGCGTTGCAGCTGCATCTTCCAGCCGAGATGCACGCAATCGATCAGTGTCTGCTCGCAGAAAGAACCGCAGCCGGTGTCGGGGCGGGCTGATGGCACCGACCGGGATGGCTATGTCGTCTGCCACCGCGGCGGCATAGCGACCATGATATCTGTGAAAGACGTCTCGAAGTCATACAAAAACCTCCGGGTCCTGAGTGAGGTCTCTCTCACCCTTGACGAGGGGGAGATCCTCGCACTCGTGGGCGAGACCGGATCAGGGAAGACCACGCTTGCATACCTGATCGCAGGCACGATCAAGCCGGATGGCGGGGAGATTCTCTTTCGGGATAGGCGAGTTGCGGATATCGACCGGAAAGAGTTTGCAAAAACGGTTGGGATCGTCTACCAGTCTCCAAGAGACTCGATCAGTCACAGGTTCACGGTGTTTGAGGCGATTGCAGAGCCCCTGCACATACACGGCGAATTCGATGACGGATCCGAGGGTAGGATCGAAAGCGCGCTTCGAGAGGTGCAGCTGCCGGCTGATGAGTATTTTCTGCAGAAATATCCGCATGAATTAAGCGGAGGCGAGTTGCAGCGGGTGGCTATAGCACGTGCGCTGATACTTGCGCCTGATCTGCTCATCGCGGATGAATCGACGTCCTTCCTCGACCCAAGCGTCCAGGCAAAGGTTCTGAGACTCCTCCTCGACCTGCAGAACGAGCGTGGCATCTCCATGCTCTTTGTGACTCACGACATAGGTGTTGCACGCAAGGTGAGCGACCGGATCGCGGTGTTGCATGGTGGTAGAATCGTGGAGAACGCGCCAGCGCACCGTGTCATCGCAAATCCTGAGCACCCGTACACGAAACAGTTGATCGGGGTCGCGAAAGGCGGGACTGATGTATTGATGCGATAACCATCAGCGCGTCAGACATTCGCGAATCAGTCCCATCATGTTCATGGCTTGCGCACACATCTACCGGCAGTTACCTCAAAAATCATGGTTCTGGCGTTTTCTGGCGCCACGTATCGCCTGTTTCGTTCATTCGCCAACCACCTCTTCACCCGTGATCT
This sequence comes from Methanobacteriota archaeon, assembly GCA_048634345.1. Taxonomy (GTDB): domain Archaea; phylum Halobacteriota; class Methanosarcinia; order Methanosarcinales; family Methanogasteraceae; genus Methanogaster_D. The sequence continues at coordinate 2,956 of JAIWAP010000082.1, forward strand.
TCAGCGCGTACCCGAAAACCGTCCTGCAACGGTTGCTCTGCGATCATCCAAAATTTAGTGCCCCAAATCCGGACTGGTTCCAAAAGTTTTCTATCGCGGCAAGTACCCTCATCAGACTATTGCCCGGTCCCTCGCCTCATTCTATACCGACCCAATTCAACAATGGTCACTGCATCCACCAGTTTTTTTGCCTCAACAGAAGATAAGAATTCACTCAAAACACCGTTTATTTGTTCTGCGGTGAAGTAAAATGGCAATCGCAGGACGATTACTCCGGAATGCGAACCCATTGGATATAAAAGAAGATTACCAAACTCAATATCCTTGGTAACAAGAATCGCTTTGTGTCTGGATGCGTATTCAATAATCTCTCGATCTGGTGCACTTACCAGACCCACATCTCTTACGTGACTCGTCTGACCAAACCTTTTGAACACATGCGTTGAGGAATATGGTATATTTCAGATCAAGAAAGAATCTCATGCTTGTATGCGCCTACTCAACGGTTTTACCTCCTCGCCCCGGACAAATGAAGCGACATACTCCAACACCGCAAGTATGCCCCTCCTTTCAACCCCATATTCCACCTTAATCTCTTCATAAGTCATACCGCCTACCAGAGCCCCCATAATTTCATCCACGGTTATTCTCGTGCCCTGGATAACCGGCTTTCCATGTCTTATATTAGAATCAATGACTATTCTTGATCTGACTTCGGGTTCCATTCTCTCCCTTGGGTACAATCCGGTTTCCATCACTTAACTGTATGATTCGCACCCCTTTATTAATTCCTCCCCTCCGCGGCGTCAACCACCACTTCACCCGTGAGTTTCTGCGCGTACCGTAAACCATCCTGCAACGTCCGCCTTGTCACGAGTTCCGAAGTGTCCACGCCAAGCTCAACGAGCGCATGTGCAGACTCAGGGCGCACTCCTGTGACGATGCATGTTGCGCCGAGCAGTCGCACAGCCCTGACAATCCGGATCAGTTGACCCGTTACATACGTATCGATCTCGTGAACGCCTGTTACATCCAGTATCACGACATCGGACTGCGTCCCTGTGATCTTTGAGAGAAGCGTCTCCATGATCGTTGCGACCCTATGCTCATCGATCATCCCGATCAGTGGCAGCGCAAGGATTCCGCGCCTGTGACCAGGATGGCGACAACCAGTACAACAAGAGCTCTTGTCCGAATCTTCATCTGCGCAAAACCTCAGTCCCCCTGCTGCCTCTACCGACCCTCCGCATCGCATACGCGAGTCCCTCCTGCAGGCTCCCGCGTGTCACGAGATCCAACTCATCCAGACCCAGCCGCACCGTTGCCGCCGCAACCTCCGGACCGATTCCTGTGAGGATACACTCTGCACCGAGAAGCCGTGCCGCGGCAACCGTCTCGAGCAGGTGGTTTGCAACGGCGCTGTCGATTGACCGGACGGCTGTGAGATCGAGGATCACGACCGATGCCTTCGTGTCAGCGATCCTGTGTAGCATCGTCTCGGTCAACTGGTTGATGCGCATGTCATCGAGAACGCCCACGATCGGGATTATGAGCACGCCGTCATGAGCCTGAATCACAGGGATGGATAACTCCTCGTAGGATGCTTTCAGTTTATCAAACGCCTGCTGCAACTCTCGCTCAAGTCTTTTGCGCTCGGTAATGTCCCTGAATATCAACATGTCTGCGGGTTGGTCTATATGGATGATCTGTGCCGCATTCACCTCGAAAGGTAGTTTTCTCCCGTCCTTCGTGAGCACCTCGACCCCACACGGGGCAACATTCACCCCCGCCCTCCGTTTCGCCAGATTTTCTGATATCATGGCTTTACTTTCTTCGGTCACGATTCCGGTTTCAAGGAAACTTCTGCCCAGTAGTTCCTCCTTTGCAAATCCTGTGACCTCTTCCACATTATCAGTAGCCTCCACGAATACGCCTTCGCTATCGATTATGACCACTGGATCCACCATTGTGGAAAATAGTGTCTGAAAATGCTGTTTGGCTCTATTCAGCTCTTCATTTGTCTCGGTGAGTTCCCTGGTTCTCTCCTGCACCAGTTCTTCCAGTTCTCCTCGCGCCACATACTCCAGTTGAACGAGAAAATTTTGAGCAAGTATTCTGATTAAGCCCCCGTCCCGCATCAATTCACCGCACAACCGTGCAATCTCCTCTCTCGTGTAAGTTTCTTTCTCTTCGAGGTGTGCTTCTCTTATCTTCCTCTCGATTAACTCCTCGGCAGATGTTGCACCCATATTCGATGCATAAGCTCCTATCAACTCACTTCTCTTTATTTCAAACATTTTGCATTATCTCCCTGGTTCATGTTTTCAGTCATCCCCGGGCGGTTTTTACGACCCCATCCGCTTTGCGCAGACTGCAAAGTCTGTGTCACAATAATAGCCCCAATTCTTACCTCGGTATGATCAAGACTACCGACGTGGCGTTATGATAACCGCTGAACTGCCCGGGTTCCATACAGATCTCGCCATACGTCTCCCAGCCAAGTATAGGAACATCTCCAAGTACGTCCTTGAACTGGTCTACACCCCTGTAGAACTCATCGCCCAGAATCAAGCCCCTACATACGCAGTCAAAGACAATCGCACCTGCAATTTCGCTATCACCGGAATTCTCCTTCGCCATTTCTGCTGCAACTCTCGCGGATGCGATCTGATTCTCCTTCTCACCCTCCATTATACGAAAAGTGACGCCTTCCGGAATAGCGCAGCCGAAATTTAAGGAACCGTCTTCATTCTTGCCAAGCGGTACTCTTATCTTGTACTGTCCACCCACATCTGGTAAACCAAGTTCAAACCTGATCAGGTGCGCTCCTATATCCGCCTCCTCGATCGCTTCGACATCAACGTCGAACTTAATAGCTGCTTTTGCAGTCCTCTCTTTCCAGACATCCCATGCGGGTTGTCCATCGATTTCATGCAACACACACCCCTCGGCTCTGGTTGCCCGTAATAGCTCGCTTACAGGCGTGTGACCGTGCTGCACACCGGTGTAAAGCGGCTTTTTTGAAGCGAAGAGACATACACTTACCGCATCGGTTGCTATGCTGTCATCAGAGAAGACGAACGTCTCTTTGAATTTCAGGTCATCACCCGCAGCACCACCGGCAAGTTTCACGTTCGTACCGAATGTCTGGTTGAAGACTGTGGATGCCAGCACCGTCAGCTCCTCGCCGACCCCAGCCAGCCCATCAATGAGGAAAATAGCAGATAGGTGTGGATAATTCCCCATTTTCAGCGGAAGTTTGTTTGCGACTGTTCTCACCGCACGTTCCGGATCTTCTTTCACGCCATCCGCGATCGCTGTTGCGAACTTGATGTCATCCGAAGCGATCAAGCCAACAGCCACACTTCCTTGTTCCACGTTCTCCTCGGTAAACTCGCCTGATGACGAGCAGCCGATCAGAGGTGCATTGCCTGTGGCTGCTCTTACCGTATCAACCACCGCTTGATAGTCATATTCACTGGATGAATACACGAGCGATAGGTCAACATGACCTCCGCCCAACTTATCTTTCGCCTGCTGGGCGGCTTTTGCAGCCGCTGCGGCACCATCGGTGCCTTTACCCAACCCGGTTGCTAATGTTGTTCCCATGCCAATTACCCCATTTTAAGTAGACCCAATTTATCATTAGTAGCAATGTCTATTAAATTCTTTTCTCGGGTTATTTTGAGATTTTGGTTCGCTGGCAGTCTCGTTCATGCATCAACTCCCCCTGCTCCTGCGATTTGCAGCGCATACTTTAGCCCTTCCTGCATCGACCGCTTCGTTGTAATCTCCGACATATCCACGCCAAGCCCGACAAGCGTGTGTGCAGCCTCCGGCTTTATTCCTGTGATGATACAGGTTGTACCGAGCAGCTTTGCCGCCTTCATCACATCGATCAGATGGCTTGCAACATTCGTGTCAACGGAACGAACGCCGGTTACGTCGATGATCACAACTCTTGAGTGTGTCTTGACGATCTTTGCAAGCATCGTCTCCATCAACCGGTTGATCCGCTCGCTGTCAAGAACGCCTATGATCGGGAGCATGAGAACGTTGTCCCACACCTGAATCACAGGGGTGGACAACTCCACGTAAGACGCTTTCAGTTTATCAAACGCCTGTTGCAACTCTCGCTCAAGTTCTTTGC
>JAIWAP010000083.1:0-6920 GCA_048634345.1 Methanobacteriota archaeon
TTGACCTGACAAGACTGATGCCCCGCGCAAAGAAGTTTCTTGTGAAGTACGAGGCAGCCAATCCAACGGGCTCGTTCAAGGACCGCGGCTCATCACTCGAGATCACAAAAGCGGTCACCTGGGGGAGAAAGAGAGTAGTGATTGCATCAACAGGGAATATGGGGTCTTCTGTCGCCGCATTTGCCGCATTTGCCAGACTGAGATGCAAGATCATCATCCCTGATTTTGTGAACACGGCGAAGATCGTCCAGATGAAGGCTTATGGCGCTGAGGTCGAGCTCACAAGCGGCGACTACGCAGATGCCATGAATATTGCCGAGAATCAGGTCCGCAGTGATCCTGAGTCGTTCCTGGCAGGCGACTACCCGTGGCGGTGCGAGGGCACAAAGACGGTGGGGTTCGAGATCGCTGACCAGATGTACTGGCGCGTTCCTGACGCTGTGATCGCGCCCATAGGAAACGGCACCCTGCTCTGGAGCGTGTGGAAGGCATTTAAAGAACTGATGATCACCGGGATCACCGATGCGCTGCCGCTCATGGTAGGTGTTCAGGCAGAGAGATGCGACCCGGTCGTGAGAGCATGGGAGGAGCGGACTGACACGATCGTGCCGATAGAAAATCCAATAACCGTTGCATCTGCAATCGCATGTGGTGCCCCGATCGATGGACTGCTTGCATTAAAGGCGATCCGCGAATCGGGCGGCATCTGCATGAGGGTGACCGATGAGGAGATCCTTCGGGCGAGAGATGAACTCGGATCAAACGGCGTCTTTGTTGAGCCAAGCGGGGCTGTTTCGTTTGCAGGGGCAAGGAAGACCGGCGATCTGTTGGACCGGAAGACGGTTGTTTGCATCGCAACAGGGCACGGACTCAAGGATATGTATGGCATCGAGTGATGCCGGATATAACTCCGAGGCATGGATACTCGGGTGCCCGCAGGCTTTCAGCCCGATGTCTGTTGATTTTGCAAACCCCCATCCATCGGTTAGTTTATGTATATGCCTGTACCAGACAGATTATCGCGATTAGATCGGAGGTTTGATATGACTGTTGTTAATGTAATGTCACAAGAAGTCGTGTGCGTCACAGCAGATGATTTTGTAACACAGGCACGCCAGATCATGCGCGATCGTCATCTCCGAAGTCTTCCTGTCGTTGAGGATGAACGATTCATGCGCGTGCTCGGGATATTAACGGATCAGGATGTGCTGCAGGTTTCGTCAGCCCGTTCAGGCGTAACGGTGCGTGGATTCGTAACCGTTTGTCCTGCCATAACCCCGGATACCGATGTACAGGAGGCTGCGAGGATGATGGTTGACGCGAGGTTGGCTATGGTACCGGTGATCAGATCCATTGAGGCTCAGACGCTGGTCGGAGTGCTGAGTAGCACCGACCTTCTGAAGAAGTTGCATCCGGCAAAGCATCTGGTGGTGCGAGATATCATGAGCGGGAAGGTTGTGACATGCTCGCCAGAGGATCGGATTGCAAAGGTGTGGTCAACCATGCTCGAATCAGATTATACAGGACTGCCGGTACTGTCCCCAAAGGGGGCGGTGATCGGAGTTGTCACAAGGTATGACATCATCAAGGCAGGATTTGCAAGAATCGGGCTTGAGGACGAAGGCGGCACCAGAGCAAAACAATCGCCGCTGGTCGAAAGAGTCATGAGCACCCCGGCATACACAATCTCTCCAGCAACATCTGTTTCGGAAGCCATCGACACGATGCTTGAACTGGACGTCGGCAGACTTTCGGTGGTTGATGGGGGCAGACTGGTCGGGATCATTGATAGAATCGATGCGGTGCAGGCGTGTCTGTCGTGACGGTTTCCCTGCCGAGGAATGGATGAGACGTTACAACGAAGACGGGGAGTTGGGATTCCGGCGGTGTTTGTGTCTGATCTGACTGGCGTTCGTTATGATCACTCCCGCACGCGTGGTTAACGGGCGCTTTCTGTTCCGGACGGGATTTTTGAGAGGAATTGGGTAAAATTTTGGATTGGCTTGGATGGTTCGCGTCGGTTTGGCGAGTTGTTTATATGAGGCTTGTGGATGAGTGGCAGAGTGGCTGGGAATCGTGTTCGGAACCCGGGGTGGATCGTGCTCCGGAAGTACCGAAATCCATTCAGAGATCGATCTTCGCCTCCCTCTTCAGTTCCTTCATCTTCCTGTAAAATTTACCAACCCAGTGATCCAACATGCTCCGCCTGACCCGCGTCTTTCTGTCCACCATCGGTTCCCCGTCTGCCCTTCCCACGAACTTCGCCTCCTTCTCGATCAGGCGTTCGAATCGCCTAACAATCGCTGGAATCTTGTGGTCGATCAGCCAGATATAGCTCTGCTTCACGGTTTCGGCGGTAGTGAGATGGTCCAGATACGATTCTCCAACACGGTGAATCCACCTCTCACATTTGGTAGCATCCTCGGGCGGTACCCCTGCAAGAAAGGCATCCAGTCCACCATCTGTCAGATACTCCAGGTACGTCCTCCCAACCTCACTGAGCCAGTCCTGATATTTATCCCTGAGCATACCAATGATCTTTTTCTGGTCAGTTGCCCAGTTTCTGTTTTCTCCAGTCTCATACAGCCCGTTGAGCAGGTCACCGAAGTCCGGGATGAGTTCCCTGACAAAATCATCATTGATTGCCAGGCTTCTGATCCGCCACATGAGTTCGCCATAGCGTTCGCGCTGCTTGATTGCCGCAGTGTGGCTCATCACCACATCATCGTCCCTGATGATATGGAAATCCGGGATCACATGCCGCACGAGTTCCTCATGGTGTGCATCGACCCTGTTTCGCGTATCGATCAACGTATTCAGGCGGCTTATGTAATAATTGATCTGACTGGTATCCTTCCCTGTGACCGGATCGATCCACTCCCAGAAGATCGGGATTCTCACCAGTCCAAGTTCGACCCTTCCGATCTTCTCACGTTTGTCCTTTATCTCGTACGCCAGCGCCAGATCGGCACCGACGAGTTCCTCGATCGTAGAGATGTCAGCACCCTCGCTTTTTCTCGAGGGCCAGAGTTTTTCATTTACAGTCATGCGTCGAGACTAAAATCGATGCGTTTTTACTCTGATATTCGGGGAAGGGGATGTTAACTTGTCCTGATCTTTGAATGCACCGACCAGACCCGGGTCGTCCAATATTCCATCTTTCATCGCCAGACATGATAATATCCCCTCAGGGATTTCCCACTAAATAATTTACCCGGATGGAGGTTCCATTGCGACATTCTTCACTGACAAATTTTTGAACATGCTCAGTACTATATGGTAGGAACCGCAGACTAAGGGGGAACGATTACTCGCGCCTCCTCGTCTAAGAACCGTACGTGCGACTTTCACCGCATACGGCTCAAGCATCTCGCAACCCTTTCAGTACCTGGGCAGCAGCTCTCATTCGATCACCGCCTTTGTAATTCCGGTTTGCAGCCCATTAACACCTCTTCGGGTGTTTGCAAGTCTCTCGCCTGTTATCGGCGTAATTGAACTACTTACATTCACAGGTTTGCCTCCGTGCATACAACAAAACAGCCTCACGGTCGGGTCAGCACCCTTTCGGGTTAGGGCAAATTCTGAACCCCTATACACCTCATTACAAGCTGTCATTCGCTTTTTACCGATTCCTCTACCCTCTATGCCATCGTTACTCCTTACAGAGCTCCTACCCAACTATATTTTGGGAGCACATAGGGCTTACCAAGTTCCAGATCATGAATAATTCTTTAAACACTTTAGAAGCCACCTATAAGCCGAGAATTATCTGTCCATTCCCTATAGCGTGATAAAAGCCGCTATAGTCAAATTCTATGCCATTTTGGCTCAAGCGTAACAGTCTACTTTCGCTTGTTCTGCCTAACGACTCTTGCGATGGTTCAACTTTCGTTTTCTTCATAGTGTTCGTTACCTTAGCAGATTATCCGGATTAGACTTCCGGAGTTCTCCACGTTGTCCTATGGGCTTCACACGACCTCATTACTGAAATCGCATGCCACAGTAAGGTCACTCCAAATGGAAGGAGTGGCATTGCTGCAATTCATGATGTAGCTTCTTGTCGCACGTGTTCATCAGTGTTAATCAGTGGCTGATAAGGGTTTTTAGCCACAGATTAACGCAGATTACACTGATTTTATCAATCTACTCATTCCTATGTTCCCTCATAATGCATGTTATGATAAACTATCGTAGATTAGGACACTACCCGGATTTCGGTGCGGAAACTCTCTGATCCCTTATGCCGATTTTATCACGAATGTGACAAATGTCACGAGTTTTAACAGGTTATTTTCTGGCAAGCCCATAATCCTGCGTGCCCAAGAATAGTTGGCAACGTTAAATACGAATCGGCGCAGAGGATATATGCATGGCACAAAAGCCGATGAGTTATCTAACTCTTGATGATGTGTCTACGAGTGGGAAGACCGTGCTTGTCAGAGTTGATCTGAATTCTCCGATGTCTCCGGACGGATCAATTCTCGATGATGCTCGATTCAAGAGCCATTTGCCAACACTGCGAGATTTAACCGACTCCAGGGTTGTGCTGCTCGCACACCAGAGTAGACCCGGTAAAAGGGATTTTACAACGATGGAGATACATGCACAGAGGTTGCAGCGTCTGTGCAGGCGAACAGTCACTTATGTGGATGATATATTCGGATCGCATGCTATAAATGCGATTGAATCGATGGATAATGGCGACATCATCCTGCTTGAGAATACCCGGTTTTATTCGGAAGAAGGGTTGTCCCGGTCGCCGGAGGAACATGCAACCACCATCATGGTGAAGCGGCTCGCCCCGCATGTAGACCTGTTTGTGAATGATGCGTTCGCGGTCTCGCACCGCTCGCAGCTATCGGTCGTCGGGTTCACTACCGTTTTGCCGTCAGCCGCCGGAAGGCTGATGGAAAAAGAGATAAAATCACTGGGGAGAGGTTTTTCAAAGGAGGGGACCGTATTTGTACTTGGCGGCATCAAAGCTAACGACTCAATCGATGTTATCGAAAACGTTGCGGCGCGCAGCGAGGTCGAATCAATCATCGTCACCGGACTTGTTGCAAACGTGTTTCTGGAAGCAAACGGCGTTGATCTCGGTAAGAAGAACAGCGATTTTATGAATTCGATAGGCTGCGCCGCCGAGATTGGACGAGCGCGCAAACTGCTCGCAAAATATGGGAACAAGATCATGCTGCCTGTCGATGTCGCATGTGCAGACCAAACCGATCCGAACAAGCGTGTGGAGATGTCGGTGTCCGAACTGCCGACCGATCTATCGATCAATGATATCGGGCTTGAGACGATCGTCTCGTTTTCAGATAAGATCAGGAAATCGCAGACCGTGATCATGAACGGACCGGCAGGGCTGTTTGAAAACGAGGCTTTTGAACTTGGAACAAAAGAACTCGTCACGGCGGCGGCAAGATCGAAGTTTTCGATCGTTGGAGGCGGTCACATCGCTTTCGAGGCGCACGCGCTTGGCATCGAGTCAAATATCTCGCACATCAGCACGGGCGGTGGCGCATGCATCGATTTCTTGTCCGGACGTACGCTTCCTGGCATCGAATCGCTGGTCCAATCGTACGCACGTTTCAAGAGCAAGCTTCACGCAGTTGCCTGATCCCGGACCAAACACCAAACGTTGCGCCCAACGAATTTAAATATCAGTAAGAAACAATTGCGTCATGATGGTGACCGCGGATCGAAAAAACGGATGGACGACTGATCACGCAGTGGCGGCTGGCAGGTGCGCTGCATCGAAGGGCAAGGACAGGGCGCACCAATCCCGGACGCCCATGGGAGCGCGGGGAGTTTATGAAAACAGAGGAGGAAACCGAGAGATCGGGAGGATTGCTCGAGATTTTTGTGTCGGTTCTCACGTAATTCCTGCGGTTATCCGGTAACAGATACGATGCTCGACGTCACACTGGTCTGGGACGGTGATCTGCTCTTTGAAAAGCTCTTTGTCGAGCACGGGCTTTCATACCAGCGTGTGCCGTCCAGCGCACTCGGCATGCGTTTTCTTCCCGCATCCGTGGTTCTGATCATCCCGACTGGATTTGCAAACCGGCAGTATACGAAAATATCCAGCGGAATCGAGGCAAACAAAAGATTTTTTGACCGTTTTGTCAAAGAAGGTGGTGTGCTTGTTGTGTACGGGGCGTTGGTTCCGGAGTATACGTATCAGTGGCTTCCATTCACGCTGAAATACAAAGAACAGTACGGTGCTGTTGATATAGAGGTGGTGCATGAGCATGGTTGCACCTGCGTCTTTGATGGCGATCGTGCCGAGTGCGATGGGTACTTTATAGAGACTAACGGTGATATTATACTAACCGGTGACGGATTGCCGATTATGGTTACAAAAGAGCACGGAGACGGTATGATCATCGCAACCACCATACACGAATTTCCTTCAGGAGCGTTTCTCAAATGGGCAGTGGCACACCAGTAATACAGGCAACGCAGGCGAAGGGCGCATACGCGATCTGGATCACAGGGCTTCCCGGATGCGGAAAGACCACGATCGCAGAGAAAGTGCATGAATCACTCTGCAACTTGCAGGAATGCGGCGTAAAACACCTCCAGCTTGATAAGATACGAAAAATTATCACGCCGCATCCGAATTACACCGAAGAAGAGCGAACCATCGTATATGCATCGCTCGCATACATGGCACACCTCCTTGTGGACAGCGGCGTCTCTGTGATCATCGATGCGACCGCAAACCAGCGGAGATACCGGGATCTCGCACGAAGTTTGATTCCGCGGTTTGTCGAGGTGTATGTTGAGTGCCCTCTTGATGTGTGCGTTAAGCGAGAGCGCATCCGGCACGCCGAATATGCGCCGACCGGCATCTACGCATCGGCGGGTGGTGGTGGAACTGTGCCTGGTGTGGACGTCGAATACGAGGCGCCGCT
>JAIWAP010000084.1:0-6669 GCA_048634345.1 Methanobacteriota archaeon
ATATGTTCCTTGATGGCGCAAATGCCGAACGGATCGCAGCCAGAATCAAGAAATCTTCAGAAAGTGCACAGTTCATCGTTGTTTCCCTGCGCAAACCGATGATTCATGCGGCAGCCCGTACCATAGGTGTTGCAATGCAGGAAAACGACATATCAAGTATTACTGGCGTGAAGTTGAATTGAAGATCCTTTGATCGACGTCTGAAACGTGTTATGGGTCGTACAGATGCGTTAATCAGATATTTCAGAGAGAGAGTATCTGGAAATCGGTGCTTGATTGATCTTGATAAGTCCAGTCGCATGGGTGGATGTGTAGTGTCTCGGCAAATCGATTTTCAGATGTTTTTATAATCCAATAAAGCTAAACATACCGCATAAAAATAAATTCGCCGATGAAGGAAAAGTCAGCGACCATGGGTTGCTTCGCAAAATCCAGGGCATCTTGAGGATGCTCGAATTTTATTTCACTAATTTTTTTAATTTCAAGGAATGCATAATCGACTCAAAATTAAAACTCATTGGATTCAACAGGTTCGTAGTCAATTCCATAAATAACTTTAGTTTTTTCTTTTGCTTCATCTAATTTTTCAACTATATTGAAAGGATTGGCATTAAAGAAATATACGAATAAAAATTTCAAAACATTAGCCATTTGGTAATCTTCTCTATAATTTGACATCCGATGAAAGCTCAAATGAACAAGGTTGTTTCTTTTTAGTTGGATTAATTCAAGGATGTCTTTTACCCTTTCCAGATGAGTTGGCGAAAGAATAGGACTTAGAAAATCTATCACCTGTTTTTTGCATTTATTAAAACCAGGAGTTTGATATGTATTGGTGTTTTTATTAAAACTGATTAATTTTATGAAAATATTTGGCTCCTGTTTTAAAAATATAGCTTTCAAAAGAATCTCTGTTCCAATTCCAATAAGAATATAATCAATTTCTCTTCTATCGATATCCGACCAATTTGTTTCCGAATTTAATTTTGTGCAATTTAAAATATTGTTAAATCCCAGTTCGATGAATTTGGATGAACTTTCTAATAACATTTCATGAGGAGGTTCTAATAGTCCTGTTTCTGATTCTCTCTTGTCTAATGGTAAAGAATAATATGTTTTAATTCTTTCAAATCCTTCTTTTATGAAATCTTCTTGTTCATTTATATCTATTTTTAATTTGTTTGACATTTTCCGCCCTCCCTGTGTTTTAAATAACGAAGTCACCACCCCGCAGTGAATTGCGGGGCATCCGCAGGATGGCGGTCGGGTTGTTATGTGTGTAGACAGAGGTGGGGCGGGTGGGTGTGCATTTGTTGATGGCGGCGCAAATTTTGCTTATCGTTCTCGGCGTATGCTGAGCGAAGCAATTTGGGTGAGCAAAGCGAACCGCATACACAGTGTTATACGACGTCGTCTCATCTCTGAATTCTCGTCACTGGTTTGTGGTCAATTCGACTAGTTGCATCCTTACTTCTTTGACACGAGCTTCTATTTCACAAATTTCTCCATTCAAGTCTTCAATAGCGGTTTCAAGTCGTGGTGGCACTCCAACGCCCCCGTATTTTGCCTTTTCGATCTGGAATCGGTTGAGCTGCGAGGTTTGAATGTTCAACTGTGTCAACAGACCATTTAATCGGGTACGCACCACTTCTGCCTCAAGTTGTCGATCATCCCATATTATAGCCTCTTGTGTCCGTGTGGAAATCCCCTCCACTTGCTGACTGACTTCTACTATCGCGCTTTGCTTTTGTAGTTGCTCAAGATGTTCAAGACTTGCTGGGCTCTCAGCTAGAATGCTCTGAGCGCGGGTCAACTCAGACTGCAATTCTACAACACGTCTCGTTAGATCCGGTTTTTGCATACGCTCAACGATTCTCTGCAACTCGGCTAGCAATGCACTTAATCTCTTGCTTTGGGTTGACACCGATGCCAGCGCAACAGCACGTTCATAAAACACATTCGAATCACGCTCTCTGAGTCCAACCCGCTCCAAAAGGGTAAGCGTTACAAGTTCAATGCACGTATCCCCCATCAGGTAATCAGCAATAGTGCGGGTCATCACTTCCGCGGCCAATTGAAATGGGAATCCAGCTGCACCAGTACCGAGCGCTGGAAACGCGATGAGACGTACTTCCAGCGTATCAGCAAGTTGCATACACTTAAGAGTAGCAGCGCGAACGCTCGTCTCGCTTGCATAGATTATATTGTCGTAGTCAATAGTCACCGCGTGGAAGATAAACTTTGCGGGCAATTGTCCTGCCGATGTTACCGCAACATCACCTATCTTCAGTGGAATGTGTTTACGTGCTTCTCGCCTGATTTCTCCACCGCCTGCGTTCATTAGCGCCCTTGACACGCCGCCGCCCATTGACAGATGATTGTCATCAGAACTGACAAGAGCATCGGCCACAATTTGTGTAATGTCCCCATAGGTAACCCGAAAGGTTGTGTTGTTGATCTTGTAGTCTGAAGTTCGCTGAATCATTGCTCACTACCCTCTTCAAGTTCGGGAATGATAATGGTCTTGCCATACACTGCGTTCAGAGTGGCTTGTAATTTGCTCATCGTGTCTGCTATAGCGTTCTCTGCTTCTTCCAGATTGTTTACAATGATCGGTGGCACAAGAGCACTACCCCATTTAGCATACTGTTCTCTGGCTAGCCGATAGTTGCGGGAGTGTATCTCTATTAACGATAGTAAATGCCGAATTTCTGCTTCGTGTGCCAACCAAACCGCTTGACTTACCCGTTGGCGTAAGATATTCTCTCTGGTTTGAATGACATCTGGGGGCATCTGATCTGTGCCCTTATGAGGTTGTACTTTAATGGCTGGCATTGGAGTCGAAGATTCGATTTTCACTTCTTGCCGCTGAGACTGCCTGCGTTCCTTACGCTCTTGCAGAATTTTACGACCTTCCTCAAAAAGAAAATCAACAGCCTTCATTAGAATTGAGACCCCCGCTGCTTCAATCATTGTTGACGCCTCCTTCGTCGAACGGGCATAACGGTATGTCCTTTCCTTCCGCCGCAACAGGCGGCGTATGCCCGAGGTCGTATATCGTTGTATATCCGAACTTACTTCGCATATCCCGCCTATTCAGTGTTGTATACGAACCATGACCATATGTACATCCTTCTGGACGAACTTTAATCATCACACACTCCTATCCCCCTTTCTCTTGCATTAAGTCTTTCGACCCCCCCCAAAAAAACATATTAACCGCACGGCCAAACCGGCCTCCACGCACACTCATGATAGTCTCTCGAAGTCACCAAACCCCGGACTTAAGTACAGAGCCTGCACATAGCGTTTTTACATTCGGTTTGTCTTCGGCAATGCTTCGCATTCTCCTGATTCTGTATGTATCTCCCCGCAACCTCCCCCATACATGACATAGAACCATGGAAGCGGGATGTCGCCCCCTGACCTTTAGCACACCATTCCGTGAGACGATCGTGTGGTCAGTCAGAAGCGAAACCGTGCATATATCCTGACGGAGTTCTCTGCACTCCATGTGTGGTATATCAAAATACAGCCTGCATAAAACCTCCCAATAACGGGAGTTCATCCGGAAATTACTATAATCTTTCCGATAACAAATTATAAAAATTTGTTATGCTATCCCTGCAATGCACTTAAATGTGATCAACTTTCAGATGCTCTCAAATCAGATCAACATAATCCGGAGCCTAACGACCCCATGAAAATTATGGTTGCAGAGTACGCGGTCGCAACCGGCGACCCTGAGATCATCGGCGAAGGGTGCGCCATGCTCGCATCGCTTGCAAACAGCTTCAACGCATCCGGACACCGGGTACAATATCCTGCCGCGCATCCGGTTGCCGGAATCCGGGGGACGGCAGTCGAATGCACTGATTTCGAGCAATCGATCGAAGAAATCGCACGGACGTGTGATGCAGGCATCGTGATCGCGCCTGATGAGCTTCTCGCCGGTCTGACCCGGATTGTGGAGGAGAACACCGTCAATCTCGGCTGTCCGAGTGAATCAGTCCGAAAATGCGCCGACAAACTCGTATGCTCAGAGATCCTGTCAGATAACGGGATCGCGGTCCCGGGAACGGCTGACGATGCAGAGATGTACGTGATCAAACCGAGGTGGGGCTGTGCTTCGGAGGGGATCTCGGTCGTGCCTGAGAAGGTGGACCCTGGAAACAGTTTAGTCGTGACTGAGTTTGTGGAAGGAGAGCATCTGAGTGCAAGCTTGATCATTGGCGAAACGACGCTTCCGCTCACTGTGAATAAGCAGATCATCGAGACCGGGGCAGTGATCGGATACGACGGCGGGATCGTGCCGTATTACACGCCCCTGTGGGACGAGATCATGGACGTAGCCGCTGATGCGGCGCATGTACTCGGATGCAGAGGTTATGTCGGGCTTGATATCGTGGCAGGCGACCAGTTGTACGTGGTGGACGTGAATCCACGACCGACAACATCGATACTTGGAATTGTGAGGGTTATCGATCAGGAGATCGGGGATCTGCTCATCAGAGCGAGGTTCGGCGGGCTTCCGGATGCAATCGGGATCACAGGATCGTTTTCATTCACAAAGTCGGATCTGGATACGATATTAGATGACTTTGAAGCTCGAAATGGTGATATTTGACGTGAGAGATGCCTGCGCAGAAGCCCGGGCGTTTAGGTGTGCGAGCAGCAATACAAGGAAAGGGGGAAATCAGGGTAACCAGAGAATAATAAAGAGTCTAAATCTTTCGATTCCATGCGAAAACATTGCGGGCACGCCAATGGTTGCCACCCACCCGCTACCAAGTTGATCGGAAACTCGCCTCATCCCCGCAACCCTCCAAGCGATGAAACGTCTGCGGTGATGTCTGCTCCCTTCCGGGCCTGAACCGTTTCCCGCAACAAAGATGGTAAGCCTGCCCTCCGGCAGACTCCGCCACCAACGTCATCCCTGCAGGACGGGGATTCATTGTTGAGAATCCGGACTTAAATAGCGTTTGTAATGTCTTCCATTGGCTTCGTCCCCCGCATATCGGCGGTTTCGGGTTACAGGTAACGCCGAATTACCCGGACTAGTCCGCAAGTATCAGTATGGACAGACCAACTATAAAGTTACTCCCCGTCCACCGGGACATCCGGGGCGCCATAAGCCTCATGATAGTCGAGCAACTGCCGGTACGTGCGCACCGTTGACTTGCCCGCTCCAAACATTGCCGCGATCTCGGCATCGGTTTTGCCGGCATCGATGGCAGGGAGGAATTCGTTGATGTCAAAAGGCATCTCAAAGTCCCGCCACCTGAATAGACCGAGCTTGATCCGCGCCCGCTCGACATTCCGCATCTTCTTCCGGTCACCAAGCGATACTGCAACCGCACTGTCGCTCTGGTTCTTATAATACGATTTAAAGACCGTTGCCAGCTCCTCAAGCGTCAGCGTGGTCTTGATGTTCAGCGACTTGATGGTGTTTTTGATCATCTGGTCGGTGGGGTTCTTGTTTGATGATAGCGTAATCATCCGTTCAACAGCTTCGTCGTCGATCTCAAGCATTGTTTTGTTCTCCTCGGTTGCTCATGTTGATGGATAACTTCGTGCGATGGATTATTAAACATGTTCCGGTCTGATCAATTACTCAGAACTCACGCCCCCAAACACGTTCGTCAGATAATACCTCGAATAGACCGCGCCGAGCGGATTATGCGCAAGCACGCGGTCCTTCACTGCAAGCGTTGTCACCGGCGCATCCGAGTGCTCTGTGAAGAGGATGTCGTGCCCGATGCAGAGCCCGAGAATGATGTTTAGTTCGGTTCCTGCCGCATTCAGGATGCTTGCCTGCCCGAGCGGGTTGCACATCGTCTCATGTGATTCGGGATCCCGAATCTTCACAAGCCCAAGATCGCCTTTGTCAGTCCCGCCTGCCTTGCAACAGACCGAATGCACCTCAAAGTCCCGTGCAAGAATCCTGTGCACGATCCTTGCCTCTTCTGAAAGCCCGATGCAGAACGCAATCCCGATCTTCCCAAATTCCATCTTTTCGCAGAAGAGGATCAGCTCTTCAAGGCGCGTGAGTTCCATGTATCTCGATTCTATCTCCGCAGCAATTCGCATCGTCTCAAGCGCAGGCTCGTAGTCAATATCTGTTGCAGCGTCCGTGCAACTCTTGCCCTGCCCGCATTCCTTCTTCTCACAGAGAGCGCATTTCATGCAATCATGTTTGTTTTTTTATGGTATATACACTATAACGTCCAGTCACTCTACACATCATTTCCATTCACGAAAAAGTATATCACCAGCCCCTCCCGAAGGGCAGTTTTTACTCGCAAACTTTCCACCAAACTTTTCACAAAAGTTTGATCAAAAACTGGCTTCCAACCCGGGGAGGGCATTTCTTACTCGATTTTTTGTGAAAAAATCGTTGTGAAAAAATCGTTTTTTGTGGTATACCCCCACCGCCGCTTGCATCAGAACTATCCCGGGTCCCGGGCAGCCGCGCCATTGTGACGGCACATACATGTCCTGTCGGATATTTGTCGTCGGTCGAATGATATTGTCCCAAAGCCCCGGTTTAGGAAACACTTAAATCAGTTCGTTCCAACATATAGGGCAATATGGCACGAATGTATTCACGCAGAAAAGGAAAATCAGGATCGACCAGACCAAACCGGACGGAGACACCGTCGTGGGTTG
>JAIWAP010000085.1:0-6584 GCA_048634345.1 Methanobacteriota archaeon
TGCCCTCATACTCTTCCTCGATGCGTGCGCCCCAGATCACGTTTGCATGTGGGCTGAGTTCGTAGGTGAGCGAACTGGCGATCTCGTCTGCCTCCTTCAGGCTGAGATCAGGACCACCTGTGATGTGTACAAGACACCCGGTAGCACCGCGATAATCCACGTCCAGCAGCGGGTGGTTCAGTGCCCCGCGGACAACGTCATCTGACTTGTCTCGCGTCTTTGATTCGCCAAAGAGCATTACTGCAACGCCGCCGCAGTTCATAACCGTCCTGATGTCTGCATAATCGAGATTGATCAGAGATGGTTTGGTGATTGTCTCTGATATACCTTTAACGGTCTCTGAGATCAACTGGTCCATGACCGAGAACGCATGTGCCATCGGCAGGTTCGGCACATAGCTGAGCAGGCGGTTGTTATCAAGAGCGATCACCGTGTGCGCCGCAGAACTCAATTCCTGAAGTCCCTGCTCCGCCTTGATGGTGCGGGCACGTTCCACATGGAACGGTGTTGATACCATCCCGACCACGATCGCACCATTCTCCTTCGCGATATCAGCCACCACCGGCGCAACTCCGGTGCCGGTGCCGCCGCCCATACCAGCCGTGACAAAGACCAGATCAGCGTCGGTGAGCATCTCGGTGAGCGTGCCTCGCGCAAGTTCGGCGGCACGCCTCCCGACATCAGGGTCACCACCAGCGCCAAGCCCTCGCGTGATGGATTTTCCGACCAGAATCTTCTTATCAGCCCTGCACTCGTCCAGGTCCTGCCGGTCCGTGTTGATCGCAATGATATCTACGCCATCGATACCAATGTCATACATCCGGGTGGAGGTGTTGTTGCCCGCGCCACCGCAACCAACGATCGTTATACGTGGCGTTCCAACAAAATCAACCATATCGTCGATAGCCTCAGTCTCGCAGGCTGTTTGACGATACAGTGCCTCATTTTCACTATGTTTCAGTGCTTCCTGTATTACTGATTGCATTTCCGTCCCCTCAATGAGATTTCACATGCTATTATGCATCCGACATTCATTCCGGATGCTGTAGAATAGAGTTTACTAACGATTGTATATATAGTTATGGATGCACGTGGTTGCGGTTGGTGGGCTGCCAGAAAACCGAAGACATCACTTTACGCCGATTTTATTTGTGAAATATTCATTTAAAAACTCCAGATCGAATATATCGGCGATTTCTTCGCCTCCGGACACGGTGTACCCCACGCTGATATGCTCACGCATCTGTTTTCCAAGCGCACACGAGCAGAGTTCCGATTCGAGCAGATGCTTTGCCGATACATATCTTCGATGGATATCAACCATGTACTGCCCGTTCTCAATATAAACATTGGAAAATACATGGTTATTCGTGAACTTGCTTTTGAATCGTTCAGCATGTGCTCGCATGTAGGCTGGCGGTCCGACATGCCTTTGTAACGCTGGAAGTCCTCCTGACACGAGTTCGATCAATAACACAACGTTATCCCGGGTCTTGCTCATAGACTGGATTCCTATGGCGCTTCCAAGCACCGTGAAGTCGTGTTCATCAAGCAAACCGATCACCGACTGTCGCATCTTGTACAACTGTGGATAAGCGATGTCCTCGACCATATCAGGAATCTCAAAGGATATTGCGAGCAGATCCGTACCTCTTGTGTTCATCGCGGCAACGATCTCTGATCTGCACGCAGGCTCCGCGGGTTTTGCAAAGAAGTGCTCGATAGACGGCTCTGCTAAAAAGGTGCGTGCTGTGTCCACGAATGTATAGAACTGATCAAGCGATAACGCGGCTGCAACATTGCGGTTCGGGTCAGTGGGATCGATCACAAAGAGTGGTTCCCACACCCCGCCTGATGCGCTGTGCTGGGCACCCTGCCGGGCACGCTGGGACGTGGTGACCCCGGGCTCTATCAGCAGACCGTCTTTCCAGTTGCAGGCAGCATTAAGCACCGCAACGAACGAGCCGTAATGGATGATCAGCAGTTCGCAGAGGAACCCGGAAAACCCGCGTACCCGGAGTTCGGAGCCATAAACATGAGCACATTTCATAAATTGCTTGAACAGCAGCACATCGTCCTCCAATCCACCAATTCGTGGTAGAACATACTGATTATGAAATGGCGTCCGGTCCACCGCGGATTTCATCTCGTCGGGACTGGATATTTGATAGCACGGCACCAGATCGACCCGGCACTCATCGAATCGAGCGTGGATGTACGGATGCTCGGCATATCGTGTTTCATAACTATCCGCACGATCCGCCACCCGTTTTGCAATGCGCAAGCCCTCTGTCTCGAGTTCCTCTCGTGTCAGCTCGGTAGAAAGCATTATAAACATATCGAGATCGTGCGCTCCTGAAATCCATGTTTTCCGTGCCGCGGACCCAACAACCTCACACGAAACACCCTCTTCCGAGATATAACCGCAGACCCTGTGGCTGAGTTCCGCAAGTTCGTCACGTTCTTCCGGGGTCGGTCTGATCGCTGTAAGAACGTTGTTAAAGATTGTCAGGATATCATCTTGCATCTATTTCGTGCCCTCTCCGGTTTCCGGGTTGTTTCAGGTTGATCAGGTATTGTTTACATGTGCGATCATGATTCTTTAATTTGACCCTGTTTCACATTGCCCCGGGCAAGCACAACCACAAACGTACTCCCGCGCCCAACTTCGCTCTCAGCCCTGATGCTCCCGCCGTGCCCCTCAACAATCCCTCTGGAGATCGCTAGCCCGAGCCCGCTGCCGCCGACCTCGCGTGTCAATCCCGAATCGACCTGATGGAACTTGTCAAAGATCAGATCCAGTTCTTCCGGCGGAATCCCGATTCCAGTGTCACTCACACGGATCTCAGGGTGCCCGCCAACCACCTGTGCCTGAATGCGGATATCACCCTCCTTCGTAAACTTCAGGGCATTGCCGATTAAGTTCACAAAGACCTGCACCAGCCGGTCACGGTCGCCGGCGATCTGCTGCGATTCTCCTTGCAAATCCATGATAATTGAGATTCCTTTCTTATCTGCGATCTTTATCATGCTTTCAGCCGATTCTCTGATGATATCGTACAGATCCACGGGCTCAAGATGTAGTTTCAGGTTTCCGGTCTCTATTCTGGAGATATCGAGAAGATCGCTTACGAGCCGGTCCTGCCGCTCGATATTGCGGTCGATGATCTGCAGCAGCTCATCCCTTGTGTGGGCATCCGTTTCCGAATCAGAGAGCGATTTCAAGACATCCGTCGAGAGTCTTATGGACGTGAGCGGGGTTTTGAGTTCGTGGGAGACCATCGAGACAAACTCGGACTTCATCCTGTCGAGTTCCCTCAATTTAGTATTTGCTGCCGCAAGTTCAATATTCGATCTTCCCAGGTCCTCTGTCTTCCTCTCGACCTCGCGTTCCAGTTCCCTGTTCCATCCGGAGAATATCAGTATGATGCTGCCGCTTCCTGCAAGGATGATTGCGACAACGATCGCGATAAAGAGTATCTCTTTCCGGTAGACCGAATGTATCAGTGCCTCTGGCTCTCGCGAGGATGCGCTTGTGGCGACAGACCAGACCCGGTTACGCCAGACAACCGGTGTGTATGCCACAATCTGGCGCGCCCCTGTGAGTTTATCGAAATAATAGCCAGTTCCCTCTTTTTCTTGCATCTGATCCCGTAAAATATCTGCATAAGACGAATCGTTTGTAAAGAAACTCCCGATGTACTGTTCGCCGATCATCTCCTCATGCACCCCATCGTACAGCGAACGTCCGGATCCGTCGATCATGTACATATACCCGTGCCCCTCAGGAATCGCATCGACAAGGAATTGATCTGATAGTGTGGACATTTTGATAATCGCAAGTATCACACCTTTGAATTCATCGCCAGAATACACCGGCACCCATACGGCTGAACCAAACCCACCTCCGAAGAGAGGTACCGGGTCTGTGATATATGTCTCTCTGCGATCCCTTGCACGATCGAATGCCTGACTTCTGTTTATCGCATACAGATCGAGTCCGATTGGTGCATCCTCTGCCGGGTAGCCTGATACCACCACGCCTGTGATGTTTATAAATTCAATGGAATAAAAACCGCTGGATCTGTAATAAATCGGTATAAAACGCCATGTCATATCCCCTGGTGACTCATCTGATGCATCCGATGCCAGCACCTCGATTAAAACGGTCTTCTCTTCCAAAAAACTTTCGATTGCGGCAGCAGATTGTCTGGTGAGCAGCAACTGCTGCTCGTTGAACTGCTGCTGCACGATCTCCTCCACTTCCCGGTTGGTGGCGTGCCCCAGACCCAGCACCATGACGATGAGGAGCGCGGCGATTACGAGGATTGTGAGTCTTTTGTGCGGCATAACCGGTGTCACCGTTTGATGAATTCCAGGACACTGCAATCGAAGAGCTCGGGAACCATCATGTTCGAAGGATCCCCGCCTCCCTTCAAGACCTCGAATCGTGCATTCTTGATACGTTTTGCGGTCTCTTCTGCCATTTTAATCACCATCCTTCCATGATGATCGCCAACAAGAACCAGTGTGGGCGCCCGAACAGTCACAAGTTCGTGGAGCACATCAAATCTATTCACTTCCTCCCTCACCTTTATGATTTTGTTCATCTCCTGTGCCAGTATCCGTTCTCTGAAATATTCCCGTATCTTCTGCATCTCCGCTCCTCTTCCTCGATATGCAGAGTTTATAAATTTTATCAGGGCTGCCTTGGAAAAGAGTTTCGTCAGGAGCAATGCAAGCTTGCTGTTGAACCGCATCGCACGTCCACCGATGCTGCTGAAACTATCAACGATTACGAGTTTTTCGACTCTCTCCTGAAAATCGATTGCGAACCGCTGGGCTATGAGTCCGCCCATGCTCACCCCAACAATCGAGGCGCGTTTCAGACCCATAGACTCAAGAATCTCTGCAATATCGCGGGCACAGTCTTCGATTCGGAACCTCCCCGCACCTGTTGATATGCCGTGCCATCGCACATCGGGGACGATTGAGAATATGCCCATCTCCGGATATTTTCGTATCTGGCAATCCCACATAGAATGGTCTGCCCCGAGACCATGTATCAGAACCACAGGCGTCCCTTTCCGGTCACCATGGGTTTCATAGTATATTTCAGTTCCATCTGGCATTGTTAGTATCGTCATGATCCCAATTCTTCTATCGATTTTCTGACTTTACGATTTATCGATAAGTCTATTTATCCATAATCATACTTAAGCCTTTCGATGGATGGTTGGGTGGGTATCCATTCACGTTTGACAAGCACATTCCCAAATGTCTTCAATCCCCTCCGGATTTTTGATCGCCCGTGTCAAAATGGTATTGAATAGAAGTATATAACTACTTTGAGATTAGACTACTAAATTAATATGTATAACACAAAACAACATATATGTATAATCGTAACTATTGTATCCGCATTAATTTCGTGCTGCTGCGCACCTGTAAGTGCATGGTCGAATGGCGGATACAGCGACGGTCCGGAAGATGTTTGTTATGGCACACACGACTGGATCGCAGAACACGCGCTTGACTTTCTACCATCTGATGAGCGGCAGTATATAGACGATAACCTCAACTGGTATCTCTATGGCACTGAACTGCCTGACAACCCATATCCGGAGGATGGTATAGGCGACACATCCAGACACCACGTTTATTTCTACGAAAACGGCAGTCTGATGGATGATGTGTCGGCGGTAAGGGCGCAGGACATCTACAACGACACACTGGCTTTTCTGAAGAAAGGTGATCATGCAAACGCGTCGAAGCACGCTGGCATTATGACACACTACATCGCCGATGTGGCGGTCTTCGGGCACGTGATGGGCAAAGCGACGGACTGGGGTGCAGAGGTGCATCACGGCGACTACGAGGGATATGTGCAGCGCAGAACAGATAGCAACGTGTCAGAAGCATTCGATCCGTACATCGGGTTTGACGGGTCACTGGAGATTGTGACCGCTTATGATGCGACCATCCTGATAGCAGATGACACGACGTTTGACGCAGGTTCCGAGGGGCGCGGGTGCGTCTGGATGGACTCACACTACAACTGGAGCGATCCCGGATTCAGGGATGAGTGCGGCGAATCGCTCAATCTTGCGATCAATGTTGTTGCCGACGTCCTTCATGCGCTCTACAACGAGGCATGTAGTGAGCAGCGCGGTGATCTCAACGGAGATGGCAGGATCACATCAGCCGATGCTCTTATCGCGCTCCGGATGGCGGCAAGCGGAGAGTACAGCGACGATGCGGACATGAACAGTGACGGCAGCGTAACATCGCTGGATGCGCTCATGATACTGCAGGATGCGGAGACTGGTGGCATGGATTGAATCAGACCGATCGAACATATCTGTGTGAATTGTGTTATGAACGCAACCAAGAAGTAGACTACTGGTCAGGATGCCGTATTTTAGCCCCCGTCGAGATTCACAGACTGATGATCAGCGCTCCCTCGCCCCGGTACTCCAAGAACAGCTCTGCAACGACGTGCGATTCAATCATCTCGATCGCGCATGAGCACAAATCACAATCAACACTCGGGTGAGTGTAACCTGCGTGCCGGGGTGCGGACA
>JAIWAP010000086.1:0-6428 GCA_048634345.1 Methanobacteriota archaeon
TGGCGATGCTGCAAGCGGTGGCATAGGTGGGAATGGGCGGTATTTTGACTGGGACACGCCTGACGAGCCGCATCTTGCATGGGTGAGCGAGGATATCTTTGCAGGAAGCTCCACATCGATTGTGGTTGCAGACGACAAGGCTTTTGTCTACTGCACTGGCGGGGACAGCAGATACACATACATGATTGCGCTCAATGCCACAAACGGAGAAATGCTCTGGGCTACCGAGATCGATGCTGCGCAATACCATTCATGGGCATCTCCCGCGTATCACAATGGGAGCATCTTCATCGCGTCAGGGGCGCATGTCTACCGGATCGACGGGGATGCAGGAGATATCCTGTGGGATTACACGTTCTCTGATTGCGGTGCAAACTGCAACGGAGGTCCGTCGATATCTGGCGGAAATGTCTTTGTTGCGACGTTTGCCATGGATATGAATGCCGGGGCGGGCTGTCAGGGGACTCCCGGAAACATGTTCTGTCTGGATGAAGAGACCGGCAAAGAACTCTGGAATACCTCATCGCATCTTGAATCAGCCCCCCATCTGGGATCTCCGACCCCGAAGTACGGCAGGATATACTACGGACGCAGCTATGATGTCTACTGCCTCACAATGCATGATGGCGCGGAGGTCTGGAACACGAGTCTCGGACGCGACGCCTGTAGCACTCCGGTTGTTGTGGACGCTGTCGTGTACTCATCCACATACGAGTTTGGTGGGGGGCCCGGAGACCTTTATGCTCTTGATGCCTTCAACGGAAGTATCATCTGGCATGTATTTATAGAACGCACAGACTCAACGCCTGCGTACTTTGCGCCGAGGGATTCTGATAAGAAGTATATCTATGTCGTTGGTGGATGTGCTGGTTTTTCAGGTTACGGTGTGTACTGCTTCAATGCAAAGAACGGCTCATTGATCTGGAGCGGGGGCGATGTCGGATCATGGACGAATTCGGTTGCGGTCTCGAGAGACGCCAAGGTCTTTGCCGGTGTCGCTGGAGGCAGCTCCGATTACAGTGGACTGAAGTGCCTCGATGCGTACAATGGCACAGAACTCTGGAGTTCGCCCTACGGCGGATCATCGCCATACATCGCTTACGGTAGGGTGTACACGATTGGCGGGAACCGGCTGTACGCATTCGGGAAGAGGGAGCTTCCTGACCTCGTGGTCACAGCCGCATCCGCAAGTGGTGGCGTGGTTCATGCGACCATCAAGAACATCGGCACAGGCGGCACGAACGAGAGCTTCAGGGTTACACTCATGTATCAGGGGCGCGTGATCAGTGAATGCACGGTAGGTGCGCTGGATGCCGGAGAATCCACAACCGTGCTGTTTCATGTTTATTCGGTCTGCGGACGCATCCGTCTGATGGTGAAGGCTGACAGTGGGAACGATATTCCCGAGCGTGATAATCCTCGCAACAACAACATGCGCTCATTTGATGCAGATATTCCGTGTGACGACGACGGCAGCACGTACCCACCCACCAATCCTCCGGATACTGACCCCGACACCGACCCCGAAACTACACGCGACAATCCACGAGTGCCGCAGGGCATCGGTCCGCGTGGCAGCGGTTATCTCGGCAAGTACTTCGACTTCGGTGACGGCACGGACGAAGACGAGACCGATGCCGGGATAGAGGCTGTAATCAATGAAACCGATCAGGACGCGGGTCTGAAACAGAAGGCAAAGGGCTACCCGATGGGCACAGAGTTCAGGACCGGCGGTGCGGGCGGCGGTTATGTCAGCTATGCCACGGCGATCCTCGCGATGCTGATCCTGATCGGGCTGCTTGTGCAGGGGATTGCGAAGGAGCGAAGGAGATACAGGAGATCCATGAAATGACCGTAAGTATTCTAAATCTACCGATAGTGCTTCAGGAAGCGGTATACACGATATCCACGCTGCTTTTGTATCCAGTGATACTTGCACTGCTAATACTCGTTACCTACCTGATCATAGAGAGCGGAACGTTTGGTTATGAGCACTACATGCGGCTAAAGCGAAAGAGAGACCTGATAAAGGTGAGAACAGCAAGAGAACTGTCAAAGGACGGGAACTTCGGTGGTGCGCTCGATCTGATCAGAGATTCGATGTCCGGAGCGTTTGTGTACGCATTCATAAATGATCTCCGGAGGATACGGATCGACGAGGTCCTCAAGGTGGAGATCGAGAAGCTGCTTCACGAGTACGACACTCTGATCACAAAGCGGCTTGAACGGACGAACCTTGTCTCAAGGATCGGTCCGATGCTCGGTCTCATGGGTACTCTGATCCCGATGGGTCCTGCACTTGCCGGACTTGCAGCAGGAGACGTCGAGCTTCTTGCAAATAACATGATAATAGCGTTCGGAACGACCGTTCTCGGTCTTCTCGTGGGCGGCATGTCGTACGCGATCTCGATTGTGCGGAGCCGGTGGTATGATCAGGACATGGACGACATGAGATATATTTGTGACATGATATATGGTGATTCTGATGTATCTGAAGAACGGAACTAATGGAAATCGCGGCAGAGGCGGAAGGAAACGGTACGGCGAGAACCCGATGGGCGGGGTTGCAAACCTCTTCGATGTGGCAATGGTCTTTGCTGTTGCGCTCCTTGTTGCGCTTGTGACATCGTACCACCTGCCTGAACTGATCACGCCGGATCAGGATGTGACGATCGTGAAGAACCCGGGCGAGCCAACGATGGAGGTAATTGTCAAGAGCGGGCAGGAGATCAAGACGCTGAATATGAGCGAGACGATGATTGAGGAGGATGTTGTCGGGACTGTCGGGACGATCTATGAGATGAAGGGCGGAGGCATGATATATGTGCCGAGCAAGTAGTGGTAGGATCATGGTTGGTGTGAACAAGCGTTGCAGCGTGGGCGTAAAATCTTTATACATACTAAAGTATAAGGTGGATGAAGTTTTCCCCCCTTCTTAACATATAGGATATATTCATGAAATATAACACCGCATCACTATCTGATAAAATCAAAGAGAATCGTACGCTCTTAACGTTCGGTGCGCTCTTTGTATTCTTCTGCGCTGCATTCTATGCCATAACCAGATTGACTCCATCGACATTCGCGCCACTGAACAACTACACTGCCGCAGCACTCGGGTTTCTGCTACATGCACTTGGAATGCCGCCCACTTTGGAGGGCGTCATAGTGTCAGCGGGCGGTTTCAGTGTGAAGATCATTGATGAATGTTCTGCGATCTTTGTGTTCATCCTCTTCATTTCGTTCGTGCTCGCATATCCGACATCGCTTAAGAACAAAGCGATTGGTCTGATCTTTGGCATTCCGAGTTTATTTGTAGTGAACACACTGCGTCTCACTGTTGTTTTCTTCGCAGGATTGTGGCGTCCTGATCTCTTTGAGTATGTCCATGCCTATCTCTGGCAGACGATCATGATAATTCTTGTTTTTATATCGTGCCTGGCATGGCTGCACTATGTGGTGATGGTCACCACCAGAAACAAGCCGCTGGCTTTTCTTGTGCGGTTTGTGGCGTTCTCAAGCGTACTTTTTTTAATATGGTTCTATCTGGACAACATATATGTCTCGATGACCGGTTATATGACCGAGTTTCTGTTGAACTGTATGGGCTATCACATACATTTAGCGCCCGATCCGAATATAGCGCTTTATCCGTCAACCTTCAATCTCATCGCTTTTGCCGCACTCATTCTTGCAACACAAACATCCAGCGTTAGCAGAAAGGGCGCGAAAGTGAATGCGCTGGCGATCGGTCTGACACTGATGATGCTGGTGGAGGTTATCCATGGGTTATTTCAGGTTCTTGCCGATTTTGGCGTGGGGTGTGCGCTTGAGATTATGTATGCAGCGCAGATTGGTAATCAATACTTCCTGCCTTTTGGATTATGGCTTGTTTTTAGTTATGCTGATGTGTTCAGACGGGCAGGGGCGCATATCTGCCCGATATGTGGCGAGGAGAAGGTAGGGATTGTGGAGCATATAAGGGTGAAGCATGGGGAGAAGGCGCTGGAAAGAGAGGATGTTAAGACGATGCTTGATGCTCGAAGAGGTGCATTCAGATTCAAGGGGAAAGTGTGTTTAGAGAGGGTCGTGGAAGAGATGAAAAAGAGATTTAGGGTTTAGGGCTATGGTACGGAAAAAAAGTGAGAACCTATCCTTGGGCAAGTATAATCTCAAGTTTGATCGCCCTCCTGTCCGTCTTTTCGATTTTCTTAACTATGTCCATCATGTCTTTTTCAGAGCACAGTCCTGTTTTCAGCAGCATTTTCAGAACTGTGTGTATGTGCAGGACATGTATGCTTCGGTTTTTAGCAAACCGCTTGGCTTTTTCGTCGAGCGTTGCAAAAATGGCTGAACGGTTCATGCAGATAGCAATAGACTCCAGTTCACCCCTGCCTAACGTTGGATTGCCAGCAAGCAACTCCATATACAGCTCCTGCTCCTTTGATTCTGCTGTCAGCACACCTATATTCTTGAATATCTCATCCGGATAGGTGTATCCATGCTCTTTTGGCACATTCAATTCATCATAAACTTTTGGAGTGATTAGCAGATCGTGTTTTCCCGAAAATAGTCTTTTAACTAACTCCATCATCTCCGCTTTAGCCAGCACGCTAACAAAATCCGTATCAAGGACGATCATTCACAACATCCCAAGATATTTGACTTCTTCTTCCAGCTCTCTTTCTGTCGGGGTTGCGGTCCTGATACTGATGCCGCGATCTGTCAGCACTTCCTTGAAGCTTTCAAAGTCCATACCAGCGATCTCTGATGCTCTCATAAGAGACACACGCCCCTGCCTGTACATCTCTATGCCAATAAATATCTTCTTTTCAGGCTTGTTCTCTAAAAAAACACGAAAAGCGTCCTTCAATACATCGCTTCTTGATGAATATTCTCCGGATCCTACCAAAACCTCAATTTCCTCAGTCATCGCCGGTGGCAGGGTTAGGGATGTTGTCTGTTCTTCCATACCGGTCATCGTCTTGGTAATTACCCATCGCCGTTATTTAACCCTTTCTGAAGAGACACGCTGTCACATTACGCAAGTGTTTGGGGCATATCCTCGTCGGTGGTGTGGTTGGATAAGCCCAAATATAGTATGAAATCTCTTGAATGAATCTTGCTCTTGGAAAAATAACCTTTAATCTATGTCCATCTGTGAAATATGTGGCTGGTAAAAGCTTTTAGCCACAGATGAACGCTGATTACACAGATTTTACCTACAACTCACTTGAACAGATTCATGAAAATCTCATGTAACCTCGGATGGCGTGACAGTCCCGGTCATAGTTGTATCTAATAAGTAACATAATAGTAATATGATTTTTGCATATCAAGGAGAAGAGGGCACGGTCGGGACGATCTGTGTGATGCATGACGGTGGCATGATCTATGTGCCCTCGAAGTAGGGTGTGCGGCTGAAAAACGATTTTTTCACAAAAAATCGAGTAAAAACTGCCCTTCGGGTCAGAATCGGTTATATACTTTTTATACAATTAAAAAGTCATCGAGATCGAACGCCACAACACCGCTCGTTCTCAGATCCTCCTTCCCTGCCATCTCCTTTGCGATGATCCCATAATACTCGCTGCGGCTGCCATTATGCCACTGGATATGCTTCGATTTCTCCTTAAGTCTATGAAGAACTCCCAATACATCGTTTTCTCCAAGTTTCTGCCATTTACATTCCACCAGCAGAATCTCCTTTGTCTCCGAATTCAGCGCCACGATATCTATCTCTTTGTCCCTGTACCACCACCTGCCAATCCTCAGAAACTTGAACGGGAGCACGCCTTCTTTATTTAAGTCCTGCAAGAACTGTTTCGAGATATTTTCGAAAGACCTGCCCACAAACTGGCTATAATACGGTTTTATCAGGGTTTCCAGCACCTCGGCGGGGTCTTCTTCGATTTCGCTTCTGTGTGGGAATACGAACCTGAACCAGAAGTTTAGATAGTTGTCATCCACATAATACAATCCCTTCTTGCTTTTTTCAGGCGATTTCTCTGTTACAGGGACGTCCCTTCGCACAAACCCGAGCGTTCGCAGGATATCCAGATACCGTGTCATTGAGTTCCTGCCAAGTCCGGTGTAGTTCATTATGTTGGAGAACTTTGTGTTACCAAAACTGATGGCTCGCAGTATCGAAAAATATGTTTTCGGCTCTCTGAGTTCTTCTCTTAGCAGAAACCCCCCTTCTTCATTGAGTATTTCGCCCTTCTCAAGAATCTTTTCGAGAATGTTTCCGAAGCAATCCCGCGAATCGTCAAATCTGTTTATGTAGAAGGGGACGCCACCAACAGCTGAGTATGCGTCTACAAGTTCCTCGCATGAATATTCTGGCAGAAACTCTGCTATCTGCCTGAATCTCATCGGTTCAAGTTTCCACTGCCCGGTTCTGCGCCCGTACAGCGGACTTTTGTGTC
>JAIWAP010000087.1:0-6346 GCA_048634345.1 Methanobacteriota archaeon
TCACGAACCTTCTCGTCAGCGACGCAGAGTCCGCATTTCCCGCCGGCTTCAATCGCCATGTTACACATCACAAGCCTTGACTCGACGCTCATCTCATCCACGGCGTTTCCAAGAAATTCCATCGACATGTACGTCGCACCATCCGCCGTGATCTTTCCGCACAGGTACAGAAACGCATCCTTCGAATGCACATGTTCGGGCAGATTTCCTGCAATCTCGATCCTGTAGCTCGTTGGCACCTTGAGCCACGTCTTCCCGTAAGCCATGATCGCCGCCATGTCTGTCGAGCCCATGCCTGTCGCAAACGCACCGAGTGCGCCGTGCGTGCATGTGTGGCTGTCTGCGCCGATGATGACTTTGTACGGGGCTGCATGTTTCTCGACGACGATCTGGTGGCATACGCCATCGCCGTTCTCATAAAGCGCGATCCCGTTCTCACGCGCAAACTCCCGCATCATGATCTGGACATTTGAGACCTGTTCGCTTGGCGATGGCGATGCGTGATCGCAGATAGCGATGATCTTTGACGGGTCATGGACTGTTCTTGTGTGCAGCTCATCCTCCATCAGCTGGATCGCAAGCGGAAGCGTGCCATCGTGCGCGAACCCGAGGTCCACCGGCACGACAACCAGGTCGTTTGGTCGGACGGCTGCCCCGGTTTTCCCGGATAAGATCTTTTCTGCCATTGTTTGTTCGGTCATGTTTCCTCCTCGCGGTAAGTCAGATACTTTATACCACCGAAACCTAAATAAATGGATAACCAGACAGTTGCCAAGCAACCATAAAATCAGGAAGGAGTATGAATATGAGAAATGTGAGAAGTATTGTAAAGATCATGCAAATTATGCGGATCGTATCGATCATGTCGATTGTGCTGATTGTATCGGTCGTGTCTCTCGGGTGTGTTCAGCAGGACCTGCCGGATGTCACACAGGTCGTTGACACCGACGGCGACGGGTGGAGTGATGCGCAAGAGTTGCTTGCCGGAACAGATCCTGAGAAGAAGGACACCGATGGCGATCGGCACTGGGATCCGCAGGACGAAAACCCAACTGACCCTGAGGTACCGGTTGACTGGGTTGCGCTGACCGAGGCAAAGACGGCTGAGCCGACGCCCACGCCCACGCCAGTCCCGACTCCAACAGTCGAGATCACATTCCCAGAGGACGGCGCTAACACTGCCCGCATCCTCACCGTCGAAGGACATGGCAGCGAACCTGGCGCAACGGTCAGAATTTATGTTTACACCGATGCGGAAGGAAAACGGCTCCAGAGCAATGTCGGGTACCCGGATAGCAATGGCGACTGGGCGGTGGATTCAGTCAGTCTCTGGCCAGAGAGCGGATATATAGGTGGCGAAGAGGCAGTGATCTATGCAGAGATGACCGTTTCAAAACCCGGCGTCGTCTGTACCTACCGTTCGGCAAACGTCTCGGTGAGGCGGTCATAGATCTATGGATATATAGATATATAAATACAGAGATAGACAGATATACGGAACCAGAAGATACCAGTGAAGGAAGTGAGGAATTAACGATGATTACAGAAAGTTTATTAGCCCCGGGACACCGCGGCTGCGCAGGCTGCGGAGCGGCGATTGCGGCAAAATTCATCCTTGAGGGTGCCGGCAGCAACAGTATCGTGTGTGGTCCGACCGGATGTCTCGAAGTATTCACGACACCGTACCCTGAAACCGCGTGGCGGATTCCCTATATCCACTCGCTCTTTGAGAATCCTGCCGCGGTCGCATCAGGTATCGAAACCGCGCTTCGGGCACGCGGGAACGATGACACGAAGGTGCTGGTCATAGCAGGCGACGGCTCCACCTTCGACATCGGCATCCGCAGCATATCAGGCGCGTTTGAGCGCGGTCATGATATTACGTATGTGTGCTATGACAACGAGGCGTACATGAATACCGGCATCCAGCGCAGCGCTGCAACGCCGTTTGATGCGGCAACCACGACCAGCCCGGCTGGCAGCGTATCTTATGGAAATCCCCGTCAGAAGAAGGATATGCCTGCGATCCTTGTGGCGCACGGCTCGCCTTATGTGGCGACCACTTCGATTGCATATCCAAAGGACGTGATCCGCAAGATAAAAACCGCTACCGAGACCAGAGGTCCGACTTATGTCCAGGTTCACGCGTCATGCTGCACAGGCTGGTACTTTGACAGTTCAATGGCGGTCGAGATCATGAGACTTGCAGTCCGGACCGCGCTGTACCCGATTTTTGAGTTTGTGGACGGCGAACTCGGGAAGGTGCACAAGATCAAACAGAAGCCTGTTGAAGAGTATCTTCGTGTGCAGAGGCGGTTTAAGCACCTGTTCACAGAAAGCGGTAAAGAGGAGATTGCAAAGATCCAGGAGATCGCTGACCGCAATGTCGAGCGGTACGGGCTTGTATGATTGGGGGCTATCAGCCCACCACTCACACTTTCACGCGGGCATACGGGCATCATCCGTTCGGATGCTTTTACGCCTTTATCAGAGGGTAGAGGGTGCAGTTGCGCGCCGGGTGCTGAAAGCGGGCATACCAGACGATTATTGGGGGATTGTCAGATAATTATCGGAAGGTGGGCGGGCTGATGTTCTCGAATACCCCAGCAGCCCATCTGAATTGTCGTTGTGTGTTCCCGGGCGCACGGCAATGTTAATATACAGCATCCGAATACAGATGATGAGGACTGACTAATGGCACGATTCGAAGAGGCAGAAAACAGGCTACTGCGTAAGAAGATATGCATGAAATGCAACGCACGCAACCCGGTTGAAGCAACCCGGTGCAGAAAATGCAACTACAAACATCTTCGCATGAAGTCGAAGGAAAGCAGAGGATAAATGCGCATAGAGCAATATCTTAACGATATTACGAAAAAGGATGGCGCTGCTCATCTCACGTTGATCGATCCTGATGCGCAGGACCCAACAGAGGCATCCGATATTGCAGATGCTGCGGCAAAAGCCGGGAGCGACGCAATCCTGATCGGCGGTTCGGTCGGCGCATCCGGCGACATACTTGATGAGACCCTGCGTGCGATCAAGGCATCTACCGATCTCCCGACCATCCTGTTTCCGTCAGGTGCTTGTGGACTCAGTAGATATGCGGACGCGGTTTTCTTTATGAGTTTGTTAAATTCAAGAGATCCGAATTATCTGATTACCAACCAGATGCTTGGCGCAAAAGCCGTTTTAGAGTACGGTATAGAACCGATCCCGATGGCGTACATCATCATTGAGCCCGGCGGCATGGCTGGATGGGTTGGTGATGCCAGATTGATCCCGAGGAACAAGCCGAAGCTCGCCGCAGCGTATGCACTCGCAGGAACGTTTCTTGGTATGCGGTATGTATACCTGGAGGCAGGTTCGGGAGCATCAGAGCCAGTCCCCCCGGAGATGATCGGCACGGTCAAGTCGGCAGGTTGCGGCACGCTGGTGGTTGGCGGCGGCATACGCGACGCAGAGGCTGCGAAAGCCGCGGTGAGCGCTGGCGCCGACATCATCGTGACCGGCACAGCCATCGAAGAAGCGACAGATATACAAACAACCATTACTGAATTTGTAGATACGATAAAAAGGTGAGAATTATGACTACTGAAATACCCCAACAGGTGCAGCACCAACTTGCGCAACTCCAGCAGGTGCAGCAGCAGGCGCAGGCGCTTGCGACACAGAAGGCGCAGGTGACGTCCGCGTTAAACGAGACCGGGATGGCGCTTGATGAACTCGATAAACTCGACGATGACGCAGTGATATACAGGAATGTCGGACAACTTATGATCAAGAGCGAGCGCAATGCTGTGAAGGATGAGCTTGCAGAGAAGAAGGAGACCATGCAACTACGGGCAAGCACGCTCGAACGACAGGAGGAGCGCATCCAGAAGCGATTCCAGCAGTTGCAGGAGCAGTTGCGCAGCGCAATCGGCGGCGGAATGGCTTGACTTGCGAGTCCCCAATTTTCAAACCACAACTCCAAATGAATGAGAAATAGGTGCCATCACAGGAGTTCAGCCGGACCCGCTTGGGGTTTTCATGATGTGTGATGGCATCTAATAACTCTTGGAATTGTTACGATAGTTAAGTCCGGTTATACGGGGCTCGGTTAGTAGTTTGCCGAGGAGTGTCAACTCTTCATCTGAAATGTGCTGGCGGTAAGTGTTGCGGGGTCGCACGGGCAGCTGCCGGCTGCGAGTTGGAGCGCGATCGCGTCGGCGGGGTGAGAACGCCGTCGTGGTTGAGGTCACCTTTCAACGATGGAGCTTCTCTCATGCGAGAAATCATATTTCAGATAGTCATAGAATTTGTATTCAAATCCGCTTACAGTGTCGAGCGTTTTTTTGAAAATAAAATTCATTGGAGACTTAAACCAATATTTATGTATGATGTTTTTATTTATTTGTTGTCTTATCATTATATCTAAGTCATAAGTATAAAATATAATTCCTGACAATTTTGGTTTTTCACCGACAAATTTCAGTGCGTTCTCAATGTACCCCCCTCTATCCGGGAGTGCCCCAACATTAACTAAGAATATAGCATCTCCATTAGTTTGGTCGAAACCAGACAGTTTCGTATCTATTTTATCTTCTAAATTACGAACATCTGGAGTATCGGTATCTGGAAAATACACTTCGAGGTATACTCGTTTGCCATCGCTGTGCACAAATAGATCAAAATCCCCATCACCCACCTTCGGCTCAAATTCATAAAACCATGATTTCGATTTGAAAGCCACTGCAATACGCAACTCTTCCAAGGTCCTGTAGAACTCTCGATGATCGCCCTTGCATTTTACAATTTTTCTTCTTATTGTTTTAATTTCAGATGAATCTGGATTGAGTTCTTCTACAAAATTAAGACAATTTAAAATCAGAACATGGTCATTGATAAGATTTCCTTTTTCGAGTCGATCCCACAGATTCTGTGCAGGTTTATCGATTAACTCGTCCAAAGTTACCATACCATCGATAAACTTCATGAGCGGGTGACTCTCATCTTTTTTTATTTCACTAAAGCCATTCCCAAGCAACAATTTTATTACTTTCTTTCTTGACGGTCTTCTACCCATGTCTCACACCCCAATTCTCAAATTATTCTATTGTTGCTCCCCCTGTAGAGCATCACTATAAATGAGCACATCAGCGTTTGTGGCTTCCCATAGGCTCTCGCACCACAGTGCGCACCACAAACGCGGGCAGGCTTATCTTCTGTGTTCAGGGATCTGGTACCGGAGTTTCCCGCCGCTATGGCAGATGTACTCGCCTTCGGCGCAAGCTTTGCGCATTGTTGCGAACCGCATCGGTCACAACTCGATCGTGCTACCCGCCAGCCTTGCAGGATCATGGGAGCCTCGAGGGAGGCGACGCAGCCATCGCCACGGACATCATCGGCGGCGACATCGAATGGGTGGCATATTGGGATGATTTGAATGACTTCGCTGTTACCTACGTTTCAAAAGCGCATATGCTGCTATCGCGAAAAATAACACTATCGCCAAAATCTTCCAAAATTCAGGCGAGGAAAGCATAGAAATCATATAATCGAAGTTTACAGTAATACTCTTGCCAGAGGCCGAATCTGATATACTCATAATCCATTACCTTACTTATAATTATATATTTTTGGCATCGATCTTGGCATGTTCGGCGCTATGTAACTGTAAATGAGCACATCAGCGTTTGTGGCTTCCCATGGGCTCTCGCACCATAGTACACACCACAAACGCGGGCGGGCTTATCTTCTGTGTTCGGAATGGGTACAGGAGTTTCCCCGCCGCTATGGCCGATGTACTCTTATAATTACCATGTATGTATACGACCCAGATATCGCCTGAACCAAACCGACCGAAGTCGGCTTGTACATCCAGTTGATCTACTTAAGCAAGACTAATCTGGTACGGACGTTAGTAGCCGCGGACTGAACACCTCGTTGCCTTGGTGCGTACATCCCGACTCTATCAAACTCGTCTTCTACGAGTGTCCTTAAAAGAAGTCTCTTTTCAGGTTTGGTTTCGGGCTTAGATGCTTTCAGCCCTTATCCATTGGTGCGTGGCTGCTCGGCAGTGCCTTGTCAGACAACCGATCGACTAGAGGCACCGTTGCTCTGTTCCTCTCGTACTAAAAGCAACTTACCCTCAGACTTCAAAACACTCCTAATAGATAGTAACCGACCTGTCTCACGACGGTCTAAACCCAGCTCACGATCCCCTTTAATAGGCGAACAACCTCACCCTTGGCTGCTGCTGCACAGCCAGGATGGAAAGAACCGACATCGAGGTAGCAAGCCACCGGGTCGATATGTACTCTTGCCGGTGACGACTCTGTTATCCCCGGGGTAGCTTTTCTGT
>JAIWAP010000088.1:0-6342 GCA_048634345.1 Methanobacteriota archaeon
CCAGTACCTCACGGGTCTCCGGATTCCAGACCTGAACAGTATTGGAAAAGACCGACGACAACACCAGGTTATCACCGTCAGGAGAGACCGTCTCCAGACTCGTGATGCCGGGCATTCCAATGTAGTGTCGCTCAACGCTCCTCTCTTCACCTGTCCGCCCATCGAACTCACGAAGGGTAAAGAGGTCAGCCATAAACACAGACTCACCGTCAGAACGAGGCAGCACTGCGACGCCGCTGCCAGCCGTGATCATGCCACCCGGGCTCACTGTCCGCGTTGTACCATCGAAAAAGACCTCGAAGATGGAGCCGTCCTGCCCGTGCGAGACGAACAGTCGATCATGCGAGTCGAACGCAAGGCTGTCCAACCCGGATAGCAACCGGGCGATCACCTCTTTTCTCCCGGTCTCTGCATCAACGCGGAGGATCTCGCCTTCATAATAGTCGGCAACGTGCAGACGTCCCTCTGAGTCGAACTTCACAGCTGCAGGGATACCGAAGCCATCAGCCACCGGGTGAATCGTTCCATTATCCACATCGACGCGCACCACCTCGCCTTTGGTCCAGATCGGACCGTACAAGAACCCATCAGGTCCAAAGTCCATGCCGTTTAAGAAACCCAGATCCTCAGCGATTAGGCGAGGCGGATCAACGAGGTCGGGATCGAGTTCGTACAGCGCGTCACCCATGAAATCCAGGGCAACGAAGAGGCGACCATCATCAGAGAACGTGATCGGGTTGACGCCGGGCGCAACGAACTGACTGGTGCAGACACCGTCCGGCGATAGCCTGCCCACCTCGCCGGTCAGAAACGATGTCCAGTACAGCGAGCCGTCAGGTCCGAATATGAGGTCGTCCGGTCCTTCCACACCCACGTCCGGACCGAGCCTGTCCAGTATCTCGCCTGTTTCAGGGTCCATGACCACAATCTCCCTGCCTACAACAGAGGAGATGTGCAGCCGGTCGTCGCTGTCGAAGATGATGCCGTTGGCACCATCGATGGGCGATCCCTGCACGAGGACCGTTACGGCTGCTTCTGGCATCTCGTCGTCCGATGGCTCTATGCAGCCTGAGACGATGAGCCCCAGAGCCGCTAAGAGCACCGTTACATACAATAGTTTTTTCATTGGTAGTTTCCTCCTGTTTATTTTTGATGCACTTACCACAGTACCCTTTTTGAAGGGCAAATCCCTGTGCATCTCGAATTTTTTAAGCTGTGGTTTTTATTCGTGCTTTTCAAGGTCCCATCCACGCCACGGGGCAACCATGATTGCAGAATGTGATCGTCCTTTTTGCATTTCTACAGGCTTTGCTTACATTGTCAGTTCTTTCGTACTCTCGTAATCATGAAAAAGCGCTTTGATAAAAGAAAAAGGAGGCGATTTGTGATATCCGAATCGCCTCAGCCCATTTTCAAGCTTGTGATCCGGCTTTCATCATTTCTTCCATCTGGCTTATTGAGAGGATCGGGTGCACCTCGAACTTGACGTATGGAACGTACCTTGATAACGCCATATAAATCTCCTGTTCAGTTCCTTCAGCGATGGAGTATCCTCTGCCTCCGCCAGCAAACTCTCCCCAGTCCGTAAGTCCGCCACTTTTAAAGTCATCCTTGACCATATTCAGCAGCATAGTCCAGTTAGTAATTCGCTCTTTAGGGTCAACAGGCACTCTATTATCCGACTCCCAAAGTATTAAAAACTTTGTCATTTTTCTCACCTCCTTTTCGTTATTGGTATTTTATCATCGCGCCCCACCTCGGCGCTCTGATGCACTTACCACAGTACCTTTTCGAAGGGCAAATCCCCGTGCATCTCGGATTTTTTAAGCTGTGGTTTTTATTCGTTGTATTCACTGGGTAAATCAGGCAATCGGATCCCTGATATCTATGTAGAACGGACTGAACTCTGGTAGCTCTCCTTCGAATGCTTTGGCAAACACATACGCAAGATCAATCTGTGGTTTTAATTTTTTCATTATTTTAAATAAGGGGTCACTTAGATCCAGTTGGGCAGCAAAGAAATCTCTTTTAGCATCAAATAAGACGTTATTGAAATATCCGATAAGGTTTGACATCGCATCGGAACTTTCCGGTTTGAATGCATGATCAGTGACATAATGCACCTTAAAATATTCTCCCTCGGCAGGTATCTTCGGCATTTTACCAAATAGACTCAAAAATCCAAACACTCCTCTCATAACTTTCCACATAAGCGGTTCTTTAGTATAATATAAGTCTCCCAGTACTGAGCAATCCCATAGTCCTGCACATGCTACAATTTCACCCTCATCTTTCACCACCCAAAAATTCTCTAATCCGTATGCAGGAATCCCATTCACATAAGATTCAAAGCTTTCGGGTGTGTACGGTATGAAGTGTGCACGCCCGGTATAATAATCGTTGATAAGACTCACTACATCAGGAATGTCATTTTTATTAATGCATTCTATTTTAAATTTCTGTGCGATATTGGCTCTTTTATAGGCAGATATCCCCCATATTTTGAACTCTCCCATGTTAGAATAGCCAAGTTTTCCAAACAACGCTTTAGAAGCGTCGTTTGGTCCAAATATAAAACAATATATATGACCAGATCCGGTTTCTCGTGCATTTTTCTCTGCCTCTGTTACCAATCTGGTAGCAATTCCTTTTCTCCGGAACTCTGGATGTACCATCACCTCAGCTAAATATACGTACCGCTCTCCTTGAATCGGATCGTGCTTCAAAGCCCAACCAACCCAGCCCACAACTTTCCCTTCCTCTTCGGCTACAAGAACTTTCCAATCATCGTATAGTTTATATCTTGCAATAGCGTCTGGGCTTTTATCCACTCCCATTGCATATTTTTCATTACCCTGTGGGCACAACTTCTCTATTTCTAACATCGTGACATTATCGCCATCCTCAAAAGGTCTGATTGAAACCATTTTTATTCCTCCATAATTTTACTCAACATATTCCAGTTCCATCCGCGCCACCCCGCAATGAATTCGGGGTATCCATTGTGGCTCGCCAAACTCCATCATCTTCTCCCGTATCTTATCCTATGACCAGCTCGTCTGAGGTTGCAACAGCTCCTATCATCGGGAAGATCGCTTTCATCGGAAATTCCTGCATCTCTTTGCTTTCGCTCGCTGTACAATCCTCCAGCACGATACAATCAAAATCCCTATCTATTGCGCCTCTAACCGTTGACTCAAGACAGAAATTTGTGATGATACCACAGATTATCAGCGTTCTTCGCCCCAGACCTCTCAACAATGTTTCAAGTTCTGTATTATAAAACGCGTTCATCCTTCGCTTGACAACGATGTAATCACCTGCCTCCGGTTTTAGCTCATCGACGTACTCAGCGCCCCAGGTACCCTCCTTACAGATCTCACCTTCCTTTATCAACTTGCCTATTGTACAGAGCGACAATTGAACAGGTCCCATCTCTGCATAGTCCGGTCTGAAAACGTTCTTCACGTAGATTACAGGTATGTCATTCTTCCCTGCGATCTCGATCATCTTTCTGGTGTTCTGGATAGTTCCTGCTTCCTTTGCAAACTTCCAGACCCCCAATGCAGCAGCTTTCCCTTTCTCATGAAGAAAATCGTTCTGCATGTCTATTAACAACAATGCAGTTTCATCAGGTTCTATTTTTACCTCTGTCACCTTTCTCTACCTCCTCCTAATTTTTGCGCACCCTGCCTTACCGACAATACACGCACCAATAATTCAACAATCACCCGAGCTTAAGCCTTGGAATGCATCTGTTCTCTCAGATGGGGGCACATCATCCGGACAGCATGCGCGATTCTGTCATTTGTCTATCCGGGTATAAGGATTGCGGTTGCAGCGCATTTTCGGAAGCGGGCTTACCATCCGTAATCTCCAGCATCTCCCGGATGCCGAAACCAAGGTCAGAAAGACGCTTCAACTGGATGCCCTTCCGCATCTGCTGGTAAGAGTACTGCCTGTAGCCTGTTATCTCCCTTCTTGCAGGAGTTGGCAAGCCGTTCTCATCGTACAACCGGAGGGCTCGCCTGGTCAATCTGGTGATAATCGAGAAGGTTCCGATGCCGATAAACCCGTCCGATTCGTTCAGGCGGATCAATGCTGTGATTGCAGGTAGGATATACGTTAACCACAGGAAATTGACGCGTGTGAGGTTTCTCAGATGGTTGTGATCGCCTGCACGTGACGGTGGGCTTGTGCGCCAACCCCATATTCCATCACAATACCTTTCGATCAATCGAAATGTTTAAGTACTATTACTTACACCCATACGATCAGACAAGTCGATTAATCGACAAGTCCGAACAAAGGAAGTGAGCAGCATGAACAACCACAACCCCCACAACCCCCACAACCACAACGAACAGCGACCGGATGAAACCCCGTCCGGGCACATCCTGAAGAGAGCACTGCTACACCAGCCAGACAGGAACATCGACACCACGCAGCACATGTCCGCCATTCCGGAGTACCGGATCACAATCGAGCACGGATCAATCTGGCTCGGGCAGGAGAGGTGAGAATTATGAACAGAAACACCGCAAACCAGATACGACATCTCATCGTTCTCGCAATCCTCGCATCAGCAATCATGGTCGCCCCCGCCTCCGCAGCAGGAGGAGCGCTCAAGGTAGATATCACGAGATACGAGCCGTACCCGGCAGAGATCGGGAAGTACGTGGATATATGGGCGAACGTCAAGAACACGGGCGGCGGCACAGCAGAAGACGTAACAATCGAACTTGTGCCGAAATACCCGTTCACACTCGACTCGGGGCGCAATGCTCGCCAGAACAAGGGGAGCATCGGGACGGGCGCCTCAGCAATGTACGAATACCGCCTCTTCGTAGCATCTGACGCAAAACCAGGGATCCACGAGATAACGATCAGGTGTCAGGACGAGAAGGGCGCAACATGGTCTGAAAAGGACTTTGAGATCAAGGTGGGCACAGATACCCTCGACAGCAGGGGCACACTCAAGCTCGAAGCGATAAAGACCGATCCGGAAGTGCTGATTCCCGGAGACAAGGGTACTGTGACGATCACGCTCACAAACACCGCATCCCAGTACTCGGTAACGATCGACGGTAAGGATTATGACACCAATGCCCAGATAAATGAGGTAGAACTCGTCGGGTCGGATGGGATCGTTGTTACGACCGACTCCTATCAGAATATGGGAGTTCTCGGACCCGGTGACGCAATCGACCTCTCGTTTAACGTGATGGTCGGCGATGATGCGGATTGCGGGACAGAGCACCTGTTGCTTGCGCTAACTGGCAGTTCCCACACATACAATGCGAAATGGGACATACCCATCAGGGTCGAATCAGCAGGAATTAAGATCATTCCGTCCAAGCCGCTGAAACTCGCCTGTGACGGGGGCAAGATCGAGTTTGACGTCGCAAACACGCACTCAAGCACATTTACGTCCGTGAGCATCGAACCGCGGGCAGAAGGCATCACGTTTACACCGGCTGAGTACTTTATCGGAACAATGGAGCCTGACGAGCTCTTCACAATCGAGTTCGATTGCGAGGTTGCAGGAAATACCGAGATCATCAAGCTCGTGGATGCAGGGCATACGAGTGAGTTTACAGGAAAGTCATCAGATGCTACCGATCTCCATCTCTATGCAGAGTATCGAAACGGCAACAACCGGCATGAAATGATCCTCAACAACCGGGTAATCGAGATCGAGCCTGTGGTTCCGGCGGGTAATTCCAGCACCGTCATGATCGGCGCAGCGCTGCTTCTGGTGGTCGTCGTTGGCGCAGGCATCTACTACAGAAAGAGACAAAAGAACTAAAATCCAGTCAATCAGGAGCTGATTCACAATGATAAACCCGGTACAATCGGTGCAGATCGCAATCGGCAGCATCACGAGCGCCAAGATGCGATCTGCATTGACCGCTCTTGGAATCATCATCGGCGTTGCAGCAGTCGTTGCCAACGTCGCGCTCGGTGCAAGCTTTACCCAGTACTTCGCAGACGAGATCGACTCGATCGGCACGAACTTCATCATCATTCAAGGAAAGGAAGATAATCTCTTCTTTGATAACGAACTGAAACTGATAAAGAATACCCCGGGCATTGCGAGCGTGTCTCCTATAATATGGCGATCTGCTGAGGTAAAATACATGTCCGAGTCCAGGATCGCCACTGTCGAGGGAGTTTCTGAAGATTGTTATGAAGTTCGCAACATGAAGATGGGCGAGGGATCTTTTTTAACAGACAAAGATCGGTACGCGGTAGTTCTTGGATGCAATGTTGCAAACGATAAGTTTGACCGGAAGATTGGTTTGCAGAACTCGATCGATCTAACGTTCCGGCTGGATGATG
>JAIWAP010000089.1:0-6336 GCA_048634345.1 Methanobacteriota archaeon
GTGCTCGGTGCTGACGCGGTTTTGCGGGCGGGCGAAAGCCATGTATTCGGTTATACCATGCGGATGGATACGGCAGGATCTGTCGAACTGCCGCCCGCTGTTGCTCATTTTGTGGATACTTACGAGCACAAGGGAACAATCGCTTCGGAAAACGGATCGATCACAGTAAACCCGGCAGCAACCCAGCGCCCGGCACAAACAATCGATACGTTGGATCAATCGGTCGCCACCACGACTGATGCAGATGCCCCCACCCGGACAGGTGAACAAGCCGGTTTGGGGTCGGTATGCGTGTTAGTTGGATTCTTTGCTGCGGTATTTGTAATTACGCGGGTTGGGTGAGGATAAGGATTCTTTTACATCTTTGGCGCAAGAGTGCTTTTGGAAATAGGGCTTCGATCAGGGTGATTGACACAAACGCTAAACGAGCACCCCCGGAGTATCTCTTTTGGGTTCTACGGTTGCAGGCACTGCCATACCCGACCATTCTCGAAATTTGATTTGATAGAGGACCCAAAATCGCACAAAACTTCTGACATTCCCCCCTCAATCGCAACCAGCGATCAACCCGAGCTCCGCCTCAAACGCCTCGCCCAGCTTACCCACATCAGGACCGCCGCCCTGCGCCATCCCTGGCTTTCCGCCGCCGCTCCCGCCGAGTTTCCCGCAGATCCTGCGCACGATCGCACCGGCATCAAGCCCGCTTGCCTGTGCATCCCTGCCGACCGAGACCACAACCTTCCCGCCGTCGCTGGTGCTGCCAATGAGCGCGACCATGTCAGGGATCCCGCGCAAGCTCCCTGCGATCTTGATTAATTCCTGCATATCCGCATGAGAACTGATATACGACGCGATCCTAACGTTACCGGCTGGTCTGGCGCCCGCAACCATGTTACTCACGAGTGCAGATGCGAGTTCCTCTTTCAGCCGGGTATTCTGCTTCGAAAGCTCCTTCCATTCGGTAAAGAACCTGTTTGCGGCACTGG
Organism: Methanobacteriota archaeon; assembly: GCA_048634345.1. Classification (GTDB taxonomy): domain Archaea; phylum Halobacteriota; class Methanosarcinia; order Methanosarcinales; family Methanogasteraceae; genus Methanogaster_D. The sequence continues at coordinate 987 of JAIWAP010000089.1, forward strand.
CGAGTTTCTCAGGCGGCACCCTGAGGATCGAGCACGCCTGTTTCAGTATGTGGTCTCGCTCCTGCGATGCGAGCACGGCTGCACTTCCCGCGGCAAACTCGATCCGCTCAACGCCGTCCTGTATCCGCTCGGTGTGCAGCAGCTTGATCTGCCCGACCATGCCGGTGTACGGCAGGTGCGTCCCTGCGCACGCCTCCACATCACCGCCGACACGGACGACCCTGATATCCCTGCCAGGCGGAACGCCGCCCTGATACAGACCAAAACCATACTCCTTCTCAGCGTCTACCCGGTCCATCCATCCGGTATGTACATGCAGGTTTTTCGCAACCTCCTCGTTTGCGAGTTGCTCGATCTCGACAAATTCATGGTCTGTGATGCGCTTAAAATGCGTCACATCCAGGCGGGCTTTTGTTTCTGACTTTTGCGCACCGGTCTGCCAGATATGATCGCCAAGAACAATCTTTGCGCAGTGATTCACGATATGCGTGGCTGTGTGGTGCTGGGCATGTGCGAACCTGCGTTTCGAGTCGATCCTGCCGCTGACGATGTCTCCTCTTCGCATCGGGTTAACCTCGCCCCCTTCCAGTTCGGCAATCTCGTGGAGAACGACTCCTGAGAACGACTGCACATCAGTCACATGCAGAACAACATCCGACGTGGATAGCACACCGTGATCAGCCGGCTGCCCGCCGCCTTCCGGGTAGAACAGCGTCTGGTCAAGGACGATGTGACCATCGCACACGTCGAGCACCACCGCCTCAAACGACACATTCTCCGGTTCATCGTAAAACAGAAGTTTTGTCGGCGGAATAAGTTTTATCCTGTCGCGATAGGGCGTTTCCGCTTCAGCTTCCGCCGCTGTCGCAACGGTGTGTGTGCTTGCAACCATCGAGTAGAAATTGTCAGGGAGGTCGATGGCGGTCTTTTCCGCATCCGCCACCTCCTTTGCGATCTCAGGCGGGATGCCGTGCGTATCGTACCACTCGATCAACTGCGATGTCGGGATTGCCCCCTCCGATTTCATTTTTTTAACCGAACGCTCAATAAGCCGCCTGCCTTTTGAAATAACCTGTCTGTACTTAGTCTCTTCCAGATCAAGGATCTCCCGAATGGTTTGCGACCTGTGCGCATACGCGGGATCGCTGATCTGGTTTATCTGCATCTCGACCAGCTCTGAAATTGAAATATCGAGTTCTGTCGCGTCCATCAGGCGCAACATCCGTCTGATGACCAGTCTTGCGAGGTAGCCTGCTTTAACGTTTGATGGGACGATCCCGTCGCCGAGCATGAACGCAAGGCAGCGAGAGTGATCAACAATGGCGTACACCTTCTCAACCGGCTCTATGATTGATTTAAGCCTTTCCACGTCGATCCCGATCTCTTTTGCCACTGAATTACGCAGTTGATCGAGATCTGTGGTCATGCCCAGATCAAACCTGCCTGACAGGCGTGCGTTCTGTGCAAGCACCTCTGCATATTCGGGATCATGCAACGAATGTTCGATTCCTGCATATTCAGTGACTTTGTTCACCATATCCGGAAATACCGCATCATATATCGTTGGAGACCCTTGCGATGCCCACACGAACCGCTCAAGACCGTATCCGGTATCCACGATGGAATTATTCATTTTAACGTACTGTTTTCCCTTGATTGTGATATCGCCGTCCCTACTCTCGCGCATGTCCATGAACACAAGGGTTGCGAGTTCGAGACCGTCAACGATCACCTCAAGACATGGACCTGCGTTGCCGCCGCCAGCCCATGGCTCCTCTTTGTAGGTGACATCGCTGAGCAGCCCGAGTTTGGATAGCAGGCGGTCGCAGTACTCCACGGTCTCATCCTTCCAGTATACCTTATGATCGGAGTCATTGAAGGCATGATGTGCCATCATCTCAAAATTCGTGAGATGTCTTCCGCTTTTACCAACCGAATCCAGATCATCGAGCCGGATGCATGGTTGCGAGATGCATAATGGGTTTGCCGGCGGAGGCACAGCTCCTGATGTGACGAATGGCTGAAAATCAGCGATTGAGGCAATGGTTAGGTAAATGTCGTCGCGCCATCGTGCGATCACCGGATACCTATCGACACGTGTGTGATCGTTCGCTTCAAAGAAGGAGAGAAACGCCTCACGCATCTCTGTGAGATCGTAGCTCTTTGAGAATGCCGGGGCTCCTATAAATGAATACTCGTCGCATGACGCGTCGCCGCAGGTCCCCTGTTCCGCGTTCCTTGTCCAGAAGTGCTCTCCACATTTCGGGCATTTTTTACGTATGAATCCGTTATCTTTGAAATATGCGAGTTGATATTCCTGATCAAACATGTGATTGTTCATGCGTCCTGTTCTGATTTAAATGTGTTCTGCGTAGATTGGGGGTGCATGGGCATGGATGTTGCCACGCAGGTTATGCCGCTCATCTGGTGCACACTGATATATCCTGCATCACGAAGTTCTATGTTTCATCATAAAACTTTTCGATTAATCGAAAAATTTAAGTACTATTACTTACACCTGTAACATCAGACAGGTCGATCAACCGACCAGTTTGAACAAAAGGAGGCAAACAACATGAACAACCACAACCGCAACCCCCACCAAAGCGAATCACGACCTGATGAACGCCCATCCGGGCATATCATCAGTAGAGGACTGCTACATCGAGAGAACGAGCGCAGCAATGCCGCACAGCACCGATCCGCCAGCCTGGAGCACCGCACAATCGAGCACGGATCAATCCGGCTCGGGCAGGGAATAGGCATGGAATATGAAGAATCGGGGCAAGAACTATGAAGCAGGTATCGGTTTACCGCCGAGATCGCGGAGATGAAGCAGCCCCAACTCTATCTTGTCCTATGCGTTGCGGTTTATGGGATATGAAGAAGTCGAGTTCACCACCCCTCAAGACCATAGAGCTGCCAAGAATCATGGCGACCGGAAAATAATAAAAAGTCGCATAAATTTCGCCAGAGTTTAAGCATCGGATCCAAAGACCATCACGCAATCTGCGTAGATTTCATAACCGGGATGAACGACGATTCAATCCACTCGCCCAAATGCTTTTACGTATCAGAAACGTAACAGAGAATAATTAAAATGGTGCAGGTGGCATGGATGAAACTTGATGATATTGATAAACATATCCTTGCGATACTGGAGCAGGATGACACAACCCCAAACAGAGCGATTGCAGAAAAACTCGGCGTCGCAGAAGAAGAGGTGGGGGAGCGGATCGGCAGGCTCGCTGACACCAGAACCATGATACTGGTCGTCGATGATGAACCCGATACCCTGATCCCATTGACACGAGCACTTGAGGCAGACAACTACGCAGTAGTCGGAGCAGTCGATGGCGATGAGGCGCTCGAAAAAGTGAGAGACGAGATGCCTGACCTGATCCTACTTGATCTGATGCTGCCGAAACTGAATGGCTATGAGGTCTGCATGAAACTAAAAGATGATCCGCTGATGCGACACATCCCGATCATCATGCTCAGCGCAAAAGGCGAGATTAGGGACAAGGTGCTGGGCATCGAGATCGGTGCAGACGATTATGTGACCAAGCCATTTGATCTGCTCGAATTAAAAGCGCGGATACGTGCGCTTTTGCGCAGGACTGGGATGTGAGAGACTACAAGCAATTTACCACTATTGTCATCGCCGCGCTTCTTATCGTTGCGGTAGCGTGGATAGGGCATATCACCAATCAGGAAGTGGAGGGTATCGCACAGCAGCAGTTCAATGAGAAGCAATTGCTGCTCACGAGGCAAGCTGCGGCTGGAATCGAGAGTTTTCTTGAGGCGAAGACCGTTTTAATCGAGGTGTTGGCAGCGGAGATGTCAGACGTATCGCCAGAGAATATGACATCGCATTTTATACCGATCTATTACAGATCCAGAGGTTTTTCATCGATTGGGGTTGTAAACAGCACCGGCGTGATCGTAACCGGCTATCCTATAGAAGATACGGCAATCGGGCTCGATCTGTATAGGGCAGACAAAAGCGGATCATTCGATCATGCTAAGGAGGGTGGAGAAACGTACATCACCTACCCAACGCCACTGGTTCAGGGCGGGATTGGATCGACCATTGGGGTGCCTATGTATTCGGGTGGTGAATTCAGGGGTGTTGTATTTGCAATCATCGAAATATCCACAATCTCCGACCGATTCCTCGCTGATGCTCTGCCCAAAGGGCACGGACATGCCTACATGATCACCGGATCAGGGCGATCCCTGTATGATGGAGCGCACGAGGAGATGATCGGCAAAAAGTACATCGGGAGTTTCTGCGCCAATAATTCGTCCTATGCAGAGATCTTGCGGGAGCAGGTGCGAGAAAAAGAGGGAACCGGCTATTATTTCGACGAAATCACAGGAGAACGGCGGATCGTGGCATACACGCCGGTTGTCTGGCGTGACCGCGTCTGGTCTGTGGCTACAAGCGTTCCAGCAAGCGAGACAGAGGCACTGATACATTCTGTCTACCGGAAGCAGATACTCTTCATCGCAATCGTTATCGCAATCATCCTTGCCGGAAGCGGCAGCATCGTTCTCCTCTTCTCCAGATGGAACAAGGAACTGGAGGGTATTGTCAGAACGAAGACGGAAGATTTGAGAAGATCGAATACGGAACTTGCGTCAGCAAACACTAAATTGAGGGAACTTGACAGACTGAAATCCGAGTTCGTTTCGATGGTCTCACACGAACTTAAGACGCCGCTCACATCCATGAAAATCTCTGCGGATGTGCTGAAATCACTTTCTGGTTCAGAAAAGGACACCCGCACAAGAGAGGAGATGCTCCGAATCATCGACCGCAATATTGAGCGGCAGAAGAGGCTTGTAAGTGATCTCCTTGATATATCCAGAATCGAGACAGGGAACCTGAAACTAAGTCTTGAACCAGTGAACCTCTATGATATCATCAGGGAGTCGGTTGAAAGCATGAGAAAGATCGCAGACGAAAGCGGGATTCCGATTCACCTCGATCTGCAAGGAGAATCGCCCCGGATCACCGGAGATCATGATCGACTGGTGCAGGTCTTTGTGAATCTCATCGGCAATGCCCTGAAGTTCACAAAGGAAGGTGAGATCCGAATTTGGGCGCGGATGGTGGCAGAACATCCTGAGATCAGGGTCAGCGACACAGGAATCGGGATCCCACCAGATGAACTGGACCGGATATTCGATAAGTTCCACCAGGTGGATTCCGGATTGACGCGCGAGGTTGGTGGGAGCGGGCTCGGGCTTGCGATATGCAAGGGAATCATCGAGGGGCATGGCGGAAGCATCAGGGCTGAGAGCGAGGTTGGGAAGGGGAGTGTGTTTGTGATTGTGCTGTGAA
>JAIWAP010000090.1:0-6313 GCA_048634345.1 Methanobacteriota archaeon
ACACGCATCTTGCATGCCTTCTGAATAACCGCCTCCTAAGCTCATCGAAATAACATCCATTCTGTCGCTGGTGTCTCCGTCTCCATTCGGGTCAATTGTCCACTCAATTCCCGCAATGACATCACTTGTCCATCCGCTTCCGCCACTGCTCAACACTTTGACTGCATACAACGATGCTTTAGGTGCAGCTCCGATCACGCCTATGTCATTGTCTATTGCTGCTACAATTCCAGCGCAATGAGTTCCATGTCCGTTATCATCATCCCATTCGTCATTAGACTTACCGTCAAATGGTGAACCTACGACATAGTTTATTCCATCGGCGACCGATAGATCTGGATGATCATCGTCAATTCCAGTATCGATGATTGCCACCTTAACGCCAGCACCTGCGTTTCTGTTTGGTGTTACATCACACCCATCCTCTGTACCATTCCATACTAACTCCGCATCTATGCGATCAACACCCCAAGAAAGCGTTTCTCCAAGCGCATACACTTCGGCATCCATCTCCACGTATGCGACTCTCGGATTGTTCTCAATACGGACAATCGCATGCTCCGGTATTTCCGCTGCTTTCGCATTGATTATATGATATGTGTACTTGGTTTTTCCACCGTGTCTACGAATCACGTCCTCGTCAGCCTGATTGGACTTGTCCACATAACCGATGATCACATTCACCCTTTCGCTATCTGTCTGCGTATCCTTTGCGTTACCTGCCCATGCTACTGTCACCGACATCAGCATCAGCAGTATCATTACGATTCCTATTGCTTTTTTCATAGTTTTTTACCTCCTTATATTGGTGCAATATTTGCACAGATCAACCAGTACTCCATACTATAAAAACTTTATGGCACTCAAATCATAAACGATTTGCCATCAATGCAAGAAATAATATGTCAAATTCACACAAACACACCAGCACAGAAGAAGATATTACTGCCAACGATTTCTCGATTCACCTCGTTCTGATCCACACAAATCTCTGCAAAGCAGGTCATGTGCATTCCAATCTTGTTGATGGCTCCGCCGCTGCTGTGCACAACCCTCTACAGACGTACACACCCCCATCAACGATGCTTGCCATTCTTCGATGCAACTGTCACATGAATCACTTTCACCCCACTCATTGAGTGCCTTTTTTTAAAAGTTGGGGGCGCTTGAAATAACTCAGAGCCGCAAAGGCATGTGTAGGAAGGGCGTTTTTCTCCGAGTACATGGGTTCGTGAGATTCGTCCGGGGCGTGCTAATCCGTGATAAAATCACGAATTTGAACGAATTTGTAATGACCAATCTGACCATGAACACGAGAGCGACCGATGCCCACACAACATGATCGCCAACAGAAGGACTTTCGTTCTTTGCGCCATCGCGTCTTTGCGCCTCTGCGTTTTTGTTTTTCAATTCAACGCGAAGGTGCAGAGACGCGAAGGGTGTTGTTAATCTCTGCCTTCACGTCTTGTGTGTTTTTGTACATCAGACTGACCATTACATTATTTGAACGAATTACGCGAATTTAGCGTGCATGATCGAGTAACTCGTGGATAAAATCGTACATGTTCAATATGTTATGGTGAATCAAAGACCCGGCACGGATGCTACAGAACGGTAAAATCCGTGTCCAAAAACCCTCTCTGTGCCCCTCTGTGACTTTTGTGGTTTTATTCCTCATCGTCAACATACCTTTCCGGTTTATCCGAACGAAAAGCGTCATCTCCGGTTATCCAACTATCCACTTCTCATAATCCTTCAAATCAAAAACAAAGTAGCCGTCAGCGATTAACTTTTTTTTCCCACTTATTGTTCTGGCTATGATTCCATAATGTTCATTCCGGTCTTCATCGCGCCAGCGGACATGTCCGGACTTTTCTTTTAATTGCCTAATTAAATCCGATGCGTCTGCCTCACTCAGGTCTTTCCATTTCACTTCGCAAAAGAAGATGCCCGATTCATCATTCATAGCTACGATATCGATTTCCCTCTCTTTGTACCACCATGATCCGAGTTTTGAGAAGGGGAATGGCACACCCTCCAACATGTTCAAATCCCACAAGAATTCTTTTGCAATATCTTCAAAGGTCCTGCCAAGATATGTACCAAGCCCGCTTTTAATACGGCGCAAGACAACCTCCTCATGCCCGAGGTCAATCAGGTCTTCGCTTGGGAAAATGAACCTGAACCAGAAAGCAAATGCATTGTCCTTAATGGAATACAGTCCTTTCTTAGACTTAAGGGACGCTGTTACAGGAATTTCTCTTTTTATTATTCCAAGATCGATTAACACACTCAGGTATTTCCCAACGAGGCTGCGGTCAAGTCCCGTATAATTTGTGATCTTGCCAAGGGTTGTGCTGCCACTAGCGATTGATTCAAGTACTGAGAAATAATACCGTGGCTCTTCGAGTTCTTCGAGCAGTATGAACCTAATATCCCTGTAGATGAATGAATCAAACCTCAATATATTCTTATCGATATTCCAGTATATATCGTGCGCAGGGTCAGTTTGTGTGATGTATGCCGGAGTGCCGCCAAACACACTATACATCTCCACTGCACGTTTTACATTTCCCATGTATCTTGCTACGTCTTTAAACGGGAGTGGACCAAGTTTTATCTGACCTGTACGTCGTCCATAGAGCGGGGCGCGGTAGGACATGAGTTTTTCCATCATGGAGATGCTGGAACCAGATATGATCAGGTATATTCCGCTGTCCTTAAGCTTGCTGTCCCAGTAATCCTGTAATATCGAAGGCAGGGCTTTTTCATCTTTTACAAGATACGGAAACTCATCTAACGCCAGAATAAATCGCTGCTCTTTAGCCTGGTGGTAGATATATTCGAAAAATGCGTCCCAGTTCGCAAAACCCTGTTTTTTCAACAGTTCGTCGTTGAAATGCTCGGCAAGTATTCTTGAATATCGGTCAAGCTGAAGTTTTCTGGATTCTTGCCTGCCGATCAAGATGATACCAGGGTGTTGCTTGGAGATGAGTTTTTTTATAAGTTCGGTCTTTCCGATCCTTCGTCTGCCATAAATGATCAGGAATTCGGCTCTATTGCTTTCAAACCGTTCTGATAGGCTCTCCAATTCTTTCTTTCGACCTATGAAATTCATATACTATGTAGTAGTTTACTTGAAAGTATATAATTGTATGGGAAATGGTTCTGTCAAATCTGTTGGTGTTGTGAACTTCTCAGTGGATTTGATGGGTTTTGCCGCCGAAAAATCCCCGGACGTTTCCACGAAAAATTCAGGTTGTCGCATCGGACCAATAAACCCTGGCGGCCTCCCCATTGGCTAACACTACTTATCCGGCAGATTGGGTACTGTCACATCGATTCGCCCCTTTATCATGTCATCGTACGTCCGGTACACCGCGATCAGGATGCCCATCGCCATCGGCGCAATGAAGAAGCCTGCGATACCTGCGACGAGCGCGCCGCCGATGAACATCACCATCATCAAGAGCGGGTGGGTGTACGACCTTATGCCGACGATGTAGGGGCGGAGAATGATCTCGGTCGGACCGTAGATGATGATCGAGGCTACGACATAGAATAGGATCGCATTCTCAAGCCCGTACTCGAAATACCGGCTGATTGAAATCGGAGCAAGAATCATCCAGCCTGCAAATATCGGGATCAATGAGGCGAGAAAGACGAGCGACGCCATCGCAGGGACATGATCGACTCCAAATAAGGAGAATACAAAGAGCGATGTCACGCTGGCAATGATCGCGACATACAGATTGCCGATGAATATTCCAGCCAGTATCTTGTCGGCATGTGATGTGAATGCATCAACGATCGGAAGACCGGATCTTGGAAGCAGGTTCTTGACAAGTCCGGTCAGTTTGGCTCCGTCCTTCAAAAGGAAGAAGCAGACAAATATCGAGATTATGAAATTGATGGCAAGTATCGCGATACTCTTTGCATAATCAAATGCCGGAATTTGCCCCATAATACCGATGGCGGTGGACATAAGGTTCTCAACCGTTATCGAAACATCCGAATATATGAAATCGGGGATGTTCAGACTCGCGATCGTAGCTGTGAGTGATTCTGTGATCTCCTGATGGTGCCCGATTGCCCAGATACATTGATTTACGATTTCGATCGCTCCGATGCCGAGTATGAGTATAATCGGCGCGATGATGAATACTGTTGTGGCAATCGGCGCCAATTTCGTGTATCTCAATAATTTATTGTTGATCGGTCTTCCGACATAGGCAAAGACCACGCCAAGAACGATACCGTCGAGGAGCGGCAGTGCGATGTAGAGGATCGCTAAAATAAGAATTAGGACTCCAGCTGCGACTGCAATCGTCCATCTGTGTTCGATGAGTTTTGAAACGCCGTCTGATTCCATGATAAAGTATTAACCCCCACCATAAGCCCCGGGAACCGGTCCGGGGCTTATTCTTTCACAGTAACCACACGTTCCATTCTGGCACCACGAACGATGATGACCGAGCATGGAGCGGTGGATGCAACCTTTTCAGAGACGCTTCCGATCAATAACTTTGAAACTATGCTCTTTCCCGAGTACCCCATCACTACGAGATCAACTCCTTTCTCCCGTATGATCTTCAGGATCTCAGGTGCGGGCTTGCCATCGCGCACGATGATTTCTGCATCGACGCCTTTTGATTCCGCGATTTTTCTGACCCGGTCAGCGATCTTTGCCGAATCGTCGAGCAGACGCTGGCGCATCCTCTTCACGGCAGATTCCGGAAGTTTTATAATATCACCGTAATGCCTGCCCGCGCCAACGCCGCCAGCTGTGACCACGCGTGTGTCAGTGATGTGACCGAGATCAACGATGTTACATGCAGAGATCTTTGCGCCGACCCGTCTTGCCGTGCTCACGCCGGACTGCGCGGCATACTCGGCATCCTTTGAGCCGTCGGTCGGGATCAGGATATTCTTGTAATCCCCGGTCGGGATGCCTCCTCGTACCAGCATGAGATGGCAATCAGCACCCCGGAGCACGCGGCTTGCGATCTGCCCGATGCGTCTTGAGTGGTCAGCTCCGGTCGCACCCATGAAGATCACGCTGGCATCGATCTCGCTTGCCACATCAAGGATCGCGTCAAATGGATATCCGACCAGCACCCTTGCCGACTTCACGGTCACTCCTTGTTCCGCTGCCATATCCCTTACCCTCTCGAGGTAGGATTCTCCGGCTGCTTGCATCTGTTCGATGATCTCTGTTTCTTTGTATACGTTTGAGTCCACTACGTGGATGGCGGTCAGTTCAGCACCGTAGATCTCAGTGAACCGCACGGCATGTGCGACCGCAGCATCTGACTGGGCTGAACCATCAACCGGCACCAGATATTGGAATTTTGCCATTGTTATTTGCCTCCTCATCTCGATACACTGTATACTCGCTCAGCACGGATGCTCTTCACCACGAATACCGAACACGGCGCGGTTCGCGCAACCCTCTCAGATACGCTTCCGAGTATCCATTTGGAGATCCTGCCTTTTCCGGTATATCCGATCACAGCAAGATCGGTCTTTGTGGTATCGATCGCTTTTAATATCTCAATTGCAGGTTTTCCTTCCCATATCAGTGAGTCTGTTTCGACTCCTTTTGCCTTGCCAAGCGATACCACATCACCGGTGATCTGCTCAGCCTCTGCCAGATCCTTCTTGCTACCGGTGTGTATCATCGAACAAACTGTCAAACTGGTATGGTAGCGGTGTGCGATACTTGCAGCAAACGCCGCGGCATACTCGGCATCAATCGAACCATCCGATGGGATCAGGACACTCTTGTAAAAATCGTCGTTTTCGAGCCTGTCACGAACCAGCAGCACATGACACCGGGCACCGCGAAGCACTCGCTCTGCGGTGCTGCCGATCGTTTCACCCTCTGCGCGATCCGCGCCACAAGCACCAAGAATGATCAGACTGACATCGATATCTTTCTGCGCCCGCACGATCTCGTTGTATGGCGATCCGGTCAGGACCTTTGCCTCGAGAACCCCGATTCCGTGGTCCTTGCATTGATCCCGCGCAGCGTCCACCAGCGACTGTCCGATCGCTGTCTGCTCCTTGACACTTTCCTCGTCCCTGTACAACCGGCTATCCACCACATAAATCGGCGAAATCTCTGCGTTGTACATCTCCGCCATCCGTATGGCGTGCTTAATAGCTACTTCGGAATAATCAGAACCGTCAACCGGTAATAGGAATTGAAACTTTACCATAGGCGACACCTCGGTGTTATAGACTATTCCATAACATTTAAGTCTATTTCTCAACAAAAATAAAAATAGAAATGGTTGAATAAATCAACCAT
>JAIWAP010000091.1:0-6304 GCA_048634345.1 Methanobacteriota archaeon
TTGTACTCGACGAAATCCGGAAGCAGCATATCGAGATTCTCGTTTAGTGACGGCGTTGCCTCGATGCGGAGGTTTGTCACATTGATTGCGCCTGATGAATCCGAGTGCAGCAGGAAAGGCACCTCGTACGTGCCGCCGGTTGCGTTATGGCAATCCATCCAGTCGTTGATCGCAGCAGCAAAATCAGAGGTTCGCTCGCTTGTCTTAAACGGCTGGGCGATCGGGAGGATTACGCGGATCATGCTGGCTGCGGCGATGTCCCTGCCGATAGAAAGCGTACCAGAGGTGACCTCGATTGCGATTGTGTTGTCCCCGATCCTCCATTCGGTAATATCTCCCGGAAGCGTGATGTTATGCCATGTCCAGATTCCACTCGTATTGATGGCAGGGCTGGTCGCGTTGACCTCAACTCCGTTCACCGAGATCCTGACGTCGGTTGCGTTACTGGTCTTGACATACATCGAAAGAATCGCGTCGGTCGTGATCTCCCGGTATATCGAGAGATTCTTGTCGGTGGAGTTGCCCGCAGAAACCAGTATATTGCCGGTCCGATTGCCGTCATCGTTATTTATCACGGTCGTGTACTCCCAGACCTTTGTTCCGTTCCCGTTAGCAAGATCGGTCGCATTCCCGACAGCAAGCCATGGCGTCTGGGAAAATCGTGGCGTGTACACATACACCTTCCCGGCACCGGGCGCACCGACTGCGAAATCAGGGATGCCGTCAGCATCAACATCACCGATCTCTGAAACAACGGTGCCGAAACCTGCACTGGGTTCTGATACAAAGATTGATCCGATCCCGAGATCGACATCATAGAACGCATCTGCCTCCTTATCGGATCTTCCAACGATCACGCCAGCGTATCCGTCAGAATCGGCATCTCCGGATGCGGATACCGATATCCCGAATCCGGAACCTGACGTTCCAGTCAGGTTGATGTCAGACTTATTGTCAAGCAGTGCTCCGCCATAGAATATGTGCGCACTAACGTTTCCCGGCGCACCAACGATCAGGTCATCCGCGCCGTCCTTGTTCACATCGCCTGCTCGTGCGACCGAGATACCGAATTCGGAGATCCCCTCACCGTGAAACGTCATGTTCACGCCGCCGATCGAGTCGATGAGCGATGGTAGTGATCCGCCAAAATAAGCATATACGCTGCTTGAGTTGTTTGCGCCGACAATGGCATCTCGCGTACCTGATCCACCGATATCAAAACACGCAACAGAGATGCCGAAGAAATCGTTGCTTGCGAATGGGTTGTAGAGTGTGACATCCACATCCCCGGCAGTCAGAATTGTACTTAATGAATTATTACCATAATATATATAAACTTTTCCTGCAATCGACCCCCCCGCGCCTCTATTCACGCCCGGTGCTCCCGCAATCACATCGTCGAAACCATCGCCATTCACGTCGCCACACGCAAGCGAATATCCAAACCAATCATCGTCATTGCCCATACTCGCAGCAGGGTCGCTCATCGTAACATTTGGAGCGCTCATCGGCGTATCTCCGTAGTAGATGTATGCTGCACCTGTAGCGGTGTGCGTGGCGGTATCGTTTTTATATGCGCCAATAATTATATCATTAAAATCATCATTATTCACATCCCCGCAAGCCACTGCCCAGCCAAAGTGGTCGCCGGATGCGCCCGGATTCGTGATCGTGATATCCGGTGACACAGTCTCCCATGCCGCGATGCTCGTGTTGTTGCCATAGTACACATACACCACCCCTGAACAGGAGTTGTTCCCGTAAGCACCGACGACCATGTCGGGTATCGTATCGTTATTCACATAGCCGTGCGCGATCGAGCAGCCGAACTGGTCAGTGGATGAACCATTTGGATTATTCAATTGATAGATGGTCTCTGTACCTGTGCAGGTGTCATTCAGTCTCGGCATCCCTGTAACTCTCACGTATGCATGACTGATTCTGGTGTTGTTCGGTATTGACACAGTGAGGGTATGGTTGTAAGTGCAACCTGCAAGAGTTCTGAACTCAAACAGATACGACGTTTGATTAGCACCCGGATCTGATGGCGCAAACTCCCGGGTCTCAAAGCTCGTTGCGCCCGCGACCCCGTTCACCCAGTCAACCACCGAATTCTTAAGCGAACTCGTGTAATACTCCCCTTCTTCCACAGGCGGCATCTGCGCGTCCAGTATCGCAAGCGCATCCCTGCCGTACGTCTTGAGCTGGGCATCCAGATGGAGTTCGGTCTGGGGCACAGAGAGCGTCACCGCACTCACCACGAGATAGACCGTGCCAACCATCAAGAGAGCTGCGGCGAACCCTTCAAGCGTCTGGAGCTGCGCCCGCTCATCGCGTAACCAGCCCCCTGCCTGACGGGCATTTCTTACTCGCAAACTCTTCACCAAACTTTTCACAAAAGTTTGATCAAAAACTGCCCTCCGGGTTAGATGCCAGCTTCTACTCAAAAACATCTCACAAACGCTCAACCAAAAAACAACCCATCCCCGGAGGTGATTTCTTACTCGCAAACTTTTCACAAAAGTTTGATCAAAAACCCTCATGACCCACAGGGTCGCCCGTGAGTTTAAAAATATATTTTCATACCAAAAAACGATCCCCACCCGGAGGGCAGTTTTTACTCGATTTTTTGTGAAAAAATCGCTTACCATATACACACCACCAGTTTTGCAGACGGCATCGAGATATTGCCCACCGACTCGCCCCAGTCGGATCGATTGACCCACATATACGACACATTACACCATGCAGCGTTTATTGTGATGTTATTTGAGTCGCAGAGATAGCTATCGATCACGGTCTTGTTAAATGCGTGCCAGCCAGCGACGTAGAGACCGGAGATGCCTGATTCGTTGTGTTTGTTGATGACTGATACATTGTTGTGTTTGGTATTGTTCAGAGTAACATTCACCCGGGCGTCTGCTGTCCGATTTGCTTCACGAAAGTCCCCTGGTCCGACCCTGATCACAAACGAACTCAGTCCGGGCAGTGTCAGGTTGACGCTCGATGTGTTGGCGCTGGCATCAAGATTCAGGCACCCGACTCCGGAGTCCCCCTCAATAGCCACCAGCCGTTCCATCTTCTCAACTTCTGTGGTTTCCGGGATCAAGTTACCAATAGAGAGCGCGGGACGGGTGTTGTTCGGTATGTACATAGGCTCTGCGGTCGTGCCGTTCAGGTACTGCAGCGAGATGTTGTATGCGTAAATCCTGGTGATGTTTAGTCCGAGCCGATCCCTGATCCAGTTATGCGTCGTCTGGTTCGTGTAGGTCAGGTTCAGCGCTTTTATCTTCTTTTCGCTCAAAACACAGACCTTTCCGCGGTTCATCAGTTCTGAGAAATTGCTCGGGTTGTGCTTGTTTGCCGCAAGCCCGATTCTACAGACATTATCGCGCGAAACATTCTCCCAGTCTGTGCCACCCTGACCCGCGCAACTGTAATCCCACCACCCTGCATCCTCCACAAGAATCATGCTCGTGCGGTATGCAACCGGCTGGAGATCAGTGCTCTGGGTCTGGAATGGTGCAAAAATCGAGGGAATCTGCACCATGAGATATGTGAGGGTAAGCATAAATATCACAACTCCGGTCAGGAAGTCGATGCTGCCCTGGGCACCCTCATCCGAATGCAAACGCCGAACTCCACCACTTTCCCGCATCGTGATTATAATATGACCGCGAGACTATTAAATATTTGGGATCGGTTAATAAACCCCTCACAAAAACTCTTCACTTATCCATGATCGCATGTACCCTGCTTGCCCACGCTTCGAGTTGTACGCGCTCATCGCTCCCATGGATCAGGTTTATGTCGGTTTCGGCAAGGTGCATCGCAAGCCTTGCTGCCAGTTTACTGTCAAATCCCTTATCCTCTGTGACCTTGCGCAGTTGCTCTGTAATATCCGCACCGCTTTCGCCCATCAGCAGTTTGTCGATCTGTTTTCTCGCCGCTTTGAAATCCCCTGCCATCGCCGCATGTAGCAGTTGCTCGACATCCTTTGGGGTGTGCTCGAGATTGATCTCGTAGATCGTGTTCGCATCGATCGTGCCATGCGCCATGCTTGCGATCTGGAGCGTCATGATCGCGCACGCAAGGTCGCCCTGCGCGTAATATGCGATCGCCCCAACCCCGTCATCGGTGATGGAGACATTCTCAGCTTCTGCTATCCGCCGGACCTGCGAGGCGACCGCATCGCTGCTTGCACGGTCAAAGAACAGGTTCAACCCTCTTGATCGCAGCGGCGGTATCAGCCGGGGCAGATGCGTGGCAGACAGGACGAATCTGCACGTCGCCGAGTATTTCTCCATGATCCTCCTGAGCGCATGTTGCGCATCCGAGCTTAATGCCTCTGCACTGTCGATGAACACCATCCGGAAATCGGCATCGAGGGAAGCCATGCCCGCATATTCGTTGATAACATCCTTAAATACACCGATTACGGTGTTGCGTATCTTTTTAGGATCATCAGTCCCGATAATCCTGGTGAATCGTGGATCAGATACGAGATATTTCTTTCCCCGGTCAAAGAAGTCGGATGCATCGAATATGGCGAGGTTGTTCGCCCACAGGTCTCCGTAGAGCATTTTCGCCAGAACAAGCACCGTAGATCTCTTTCCCGTGTTCTTTTCCCCGTACAATACCAGATGCGGGAGATTGTTCGATTCGATCAGACGTAACAGGTTGGATTTGACGTGTTCGTGCCCAACGATCTCATCGAACGTCTTTGGTCGGTATTTCTCGGTCCAGATCACCGGTTCCATGCTCTCTCAGATTGGTCGCGCTGGTATTAAAATGATGGCTGACCCTATAATGATCCATAGAATAATCCATGAGTGGTTCATGAGATGGTTCACGAGAGGATTCATGTGATGCCCCATAGAATGATAGCAAATCTACCAGAAAGGAAGAGACAATCATGGAATCAATAACCGGTAAAGTGCTGCGGACATTTCCGCAGGATACGAACACAGATGAGATCATTTCAGGTAAATACAAGTATGATGAGCTTGATCTGAACAAACTCGCAGTTCACACATTCGAATCGATTGATCCTGCGTTTTACGCAGATAGCAAGCGTACGAAGGGTCAGATCGTCGTTGCAGCGCCCAACTTCGGATGCGGCTCGTCCAGGGAACAGGCGCCACAGGTCTTAAAGGCGTGTGGTGTGTCATGTATCGTTGCAGAGTCGTTTGCTCGCATATTTTACCGAAACGGATTCAATATCGGACTGCCGCTGATCGAATGTGCGGGAATCGCAGAAAAAACACATAACGGTGATGAACTGCAGATTAATTTTGAAGATGGGATCATTGAGAACAGGACTGCTGGCGAAACGTATAATTTCAGCCCAATCCCCGCATTCATGCAGGAGTTGCTCGATGCCGGAGGATTGCTCGGGTATCTCGAGGCTAAAGGTGGGTACGAGTGATCGATGATGATTGAGGATCCATACACGGTGCCGTATCAGGCGATATATGCAGTCTGCAACGACGAGGACAGTCTTGTCGAGATTATCGAGTTTTCCCGCTGCTATGGCGGCTCTGCGTGGGCACGGTACCACTACGCAAAAAGCCCTCTTGTGATCGGCACAAAGGTGATTGGAAACACCATCCGGTACCTCTGCCGGGTAGGTAGCTGCGATCTGACTCTGGAGGCGTCACATGCAGCAGGCGGCATCAAGTGCGTGGACGTGCATGACGGCAGGGTCGAGATCACGTACGCAGGTCTTGGCGGCGGCGGAGTTGGAGCAACCTCGTGCCGTGCGATGGCTGACGGCGTGCTTGCGTATGATATCAGCGAGTCAGGCGGCGGAAAGGTCGGGAGCGGCACGATCACGGTTCCGAGACGGAGCCGGCTGATCATCGGCATCGATGACACCGATTCAAAAGAAGTTGGCGCGACATGGTGCCTTGCGCACAACATCGCATCCCTGGTGGACCACGGGGCGGCGCGATACCTCTCGCATTCGATCGTGCAGTTACACCCGGTGCCTGCAAAGACCCAGAACTGCGTCTCGACTGCACTTGAGTTTGCATGTATGGAGAGCGGCGCAAAACAGGTACTTGCAGAGATCCGGGATCTGCTGACCGAATACTCGGTATCTGCTGAAACAGGGATGGTCTCGCTAACAGGTTTCGATGGGAAGGTGCTCGAGGATTACGGGCGGTCGTGCAAGAGCAGGACGCTTACCCGCGAGTATGCGCTGAAATGCGCAAGAGATGCGGGCATAGATGTCTGGCTCGATGGTAACGGCGTTATCGGCGCGCTTGGTGCGATTCCTTACGTTGCGATGCCTGATGAGTCG
>JAIWAP010000092.1:0-6286 GCA_048634345.1 Methanobacteriota archaeon
CGCTATCCGTCCGCGAGCGCCTCGAACTCTTCTTGAAGTATGAGTATCCGCAGGTGTGGTTTACGTCCACCGACATAAAGAACCATTACGAGCGCATCTATGACCCGATCAACCAGAGTACGGTCTCGACATACCTTGCCAGGATGTGTGCCCGGGGCGTTCTTGAGCGGCGGGGCAACCGGGTGCAGCGGGAATACCGGGTGTATGAAACAGCAACAATCCCGGAGCATGTTCTTCCGATCGCGCAGAGCGTTAACTAAAATCTTCCAGTGATACGTCCGGGGGTACTGCCTGATCACCTGAATCGTCAATCATCATAGCCTGATCCATCCGATCTCGACATACTCAACCTCGCCGTCAGCATATCCAAAAACCATCCGTTTCCTGACGCTGTTTGCGATGCGCACCGCACGCGACAGTTCGGGCAGCGCAAATATATAATCGGGTGTGACCGCGTGTACGAGGTATTCCGAGTGTGTATCTGACTTAAACTGTTTATATACACGAAAATGGGTTCCGAACTTAAATCCGGTCTTTGCGACAAGCCCGTTATCTCTGAGATGTGCGTACACCTGATACTTCAGCATGTATCCTGGTTCGACGCCTGCCGCGTACTCGTTGAACTTGCCTGCGTCTGAGTCTGCAACGTCCTTGTGCTCGATCCTGATCCACTGCTTGCCAAGCAGGTAGCCGGATTCGACAAGTGAGAGCTGAAGCCGGGACTCATCAAGTTTCCGCCCGAAGAAATAGCTGCTGTGCAGAAAATCAGACATCTCCTGATCCCAGACAATCGTTCGATCGTTAACCAGACCTGCAATCACCGGCACTTCGACTGCTTCCGGTTTGATCTGGCTTTTGCCCGTCATGGTTATTTTCTTTATCTCGTAGAACGTTATGTCGCTTTCCTCATCCACTATCGCAAGTATCAATCGTTTCCTTGCATTTACTGCCTTGTTCAGCTCATGAATCAGGCTTTTCAGTGGCAGATGTGCTCGCTCTGAGATCACATAGACAAAGATATGTGCCGGGACTTCTCCGGGGTGTCCGCCCCGTGGATACACCCGAAACCCGATCGGACTCATCTTTGTATAGTAACCACGCTCGCGCAGATCCTTAAACACAATATATCGCAGTTCAAAATCTTTGAAACGCCCGGATGCGATCTCAAAGAATGTTTTGAAATCGACAGCCGCGCCTTCTGAGAAAATTTCTATCTTCTCGCGGTACAGCAGGTACGCGCCCTCGATGAGCGATAATTCGAGTGCCCCCCCTTTCTTTCGTCCGTAGAAACCGCGGTCATACAGTTCGCTGACTGCATCGCCGCCTGCCGTGATCGTATCTCCATGTAGTTCACATTTCATCTGTCTGTCCTTGTCCATCCTTGAGCTCATCGGTTATGTCCGCCTTATTCACGTAATGTTTATATTGTTATCCATACTCTAAGCCATTAGTCATGGGCTCGTGGTCTAGTCGGTTATGACATCGCCTTCACACGGCGGGGATCCTGCGTTCGAATCGCAGCGAGCCCATCCCTACCAATCATGCCAGACGCGCGGCGGCTACACGCGCAAAAAATGGGTGCATGAAGTGTGTTTTTTCGGGTTTTCAGGGGATGGAATCAGCCTCGCAAATCCCCCTGACAATCACCAACATGTTTATAACTAATGTATTACATAGAAATTATTGGTTTAAGGGAGTCGTACCATGATGCGAAAGAAAACTGGAATTACAGGATTCGATGAATTGATTCAGGGGGGACTGGTCGAGAACCGGGTGTATCTGGTGAGCGGTCCGCCGGGCAGTGGTAAAACCACATTCGGAACCCAGTTCCTGACTTATGGGGCAACCATCGGGGAACTTGGGTTGTATGTGACACTCTCTGAAAGCCCGCAGAATATCGTCAGTGACATGTCCAATTACGCCCTGAATGTGCCGACGTTGATCAAACTAAAGAAGCTATTCTTCTTAGACCTTGGTCCGACGCTTGAGTATGGGTATGGCGAGGAACTGCACAGCGTGATCACCACCAGCTATGACGAGATGGCAGAGCCAGCGCCAGAGACCGAGCCACCCTCGCCGTACATCGTGTACAAGGAGATCAATAACTTTGTGAAGCAGTACCAGATCCGGAGAGTGACGATCGATTCGGTCTCTGCTATACGATTTACGACGCACGATCATTCGCAGGAGGAGAAGGAACTGGGCAGGTTCATGCGGAATCTGAGGAAACTCGGTTGCACAACGATCCTTCTGTCAGAACTGACCGATCCGAACACATACAGCACCGAACAGTTCGCGGCAAGTGGTGTCATCTTCATGCACAATTTCATGCGCGATGACAGTATGACCCGTGCGATACAGGTCATCAAGATGCGCGGCACCGAGCATGATTGTGATATGCGAAAGATCAGGTTCACAAAGCAGGGGCTCGAGGTTCTGGATCGCATAAAGTGATTGACCATGCTCTTCAAAAAGAAAAGAGATCTCAAACCCATGAGCGAATCTCTGCGGATCGAACTCCTTGAGGAGATGTACAAACTTGGTTCTGAGGTCGGGTATTACCATCATTCCGAGATCGGCTGGGTTGCTGAAGCGTATAATAAACAGATCGCACGCGCAGCAGGATATGATATCGAAGATCTGCTCAAACAGCGGTATCTCAAGGGCAAAGAAGACGGCGCGAATCGCAAAAAAAACGAATCGGATACCTCTGTAACAGTTGAGGTTCCGGAGCTGGTGCAGGTACCAAAGGTGGAACGACTGCCCCCTACATATCGTATGGTTGCCCTGCCGGATGCAACAGGTGCGCCGAAAAGCATCGACCGACCGCAGATGGTTGAACGACCGCAGATGGTCGATCGACCGAAGGCATTGGACGGTTTTGCCCCGGTCAGTCCCAGATAGGCGAGGTTAAAGATTATGTGCGAACTTACAGTGATGAAACCAGACAGAACGATTCTTGCAGAAGATGTAGTGTATATCAAGGTGGACGCAGGTTCTATCGAACTGCGAAGCATTCTTGGTGATGTTACGACCGTACAGGGAACGATCACCGAGATCGATATAACAAATGAAGTAGCAACAATACAAACGGAGAGATAGTAATATGTCTATAAAAGTTGTAGTTAATGGATATGGTACGATTGGAAAGCGTGTGGCAGATGCCGTCGCGGCTCAGCCGGATATGGAGATTGCAGGTGTTGCAAAGACACGTCCGAACTTTGAGGCGAGAATGGCGCTTGATAAAGGATTTCCACTCTATGTGCTCGCTGGCAGGGAATCTGATTTCAAGAATGCAGGTATGGAGATCAGTGGTACCGTTGAGGATATGCTCAAGGGAGGGGACGTTGTTGTGGACTGCACCCCTGGCAAGGTCGGTGCCGGAAACAAACAAGTGTACGATGCAGCGGGCATAAAGGCGATCTGGCAGGGCGGTGAAGCCCACGAACTCGCCGGAATCTCGTTTAATGCGCACTCGAATTATGACGAGGCTTTCGGATGCGATTATGCAAGAGTAGTCTCCTGCAACACGACCGGGCTTTCCAGGGTCATCTCTTCGCTCGATGCGGCTTATGGCGTCGAGAAGGTGCGCGCAACACTCTGCAGGCGGTCGGCTGACCCGGGGGACGTCAAGAGAGGTCCGATCAACGCGATCATACCCGAGCTGAAGATGCCGTCTCACCATGGACCTGATGTGGCTACGGTGATGCCGCACATCGATATCGATACCATCGCAATCAAGGTTCCGACGACGCTTATGCATCTGCACATCCTGAACATGGTACTGAAACAGGATTGCACATCACGTGATGTGATCGATGTGCTGGGTGAGAACTCAAGGATCCGGTTCGTCGGAGAGGGCATCACCTCTACCGCCGAGATCATGGAACTGGCACGCGATATGAACCGCCCGAGAAGCGATATGTGGGAGAACTGCGTGTGGGATGCCTCGATCAATGTTTCGGATCGGGAATTGTATCTATTCCAGGCGATACACCAGGAATCCGACGTAATCCCTGAAAACGTTGATTGTATCCGGTCGATGACAGAGACCGAGCGCGACTGCGCAAAATCGATCAGGAAGACGAACAAGGCGATGGGATTATAGAAAACTTTTCACAAAAGTTTTATCAAAAACTGCCCTTCGGGTGGGGTTTGTTTTTATACTTTCCTATACGTCAAGCAAAACCATTAAATCCCCGGAGCACGAGCTTGATTGGATGAAGATCGTAACCATCGGTGCGGGCGAGGTCGGACACTCGATCGCGAAGGCGCTGTACGCGAATAACGATATCATTCTCATCGATAAGCGAGAGGAAGCCTGCGAACGAGCGAGTGATCTGGATGTGCAGGTCATTCAGGGGAACGGTGCAAACGTCAATGTCTTGAAGCGTGCGTTTCCGGCAGACCTCATGGTTGCGGTCACAGGCAATGACGAGGTTAATATCGTCGCCTGCATCGCGGCAAAGCTGCTGTCAACAGGCGCAAGGAAGTGTATGACGATTGCCCGGGTCTCAAACCCGGATTATATCAACAAGCCGATCACCAACCGGGAGCAGATCGGAATCGATTATATGATCTGCCCTGAACTGACGCTTGCATCAGTGGTTACCGAGATCATATCGATACCGTCTGCGGTTGGCATGGATGCGTTCGCCGAAGGCAAAGTCGAGATGATCGAGTTCAAGGTGGGACCTGATACGGCACTTGATGGAATACCACTTGCGGATGCAAAGATTCCTGATTGCTGCGTTATCAGTGCGTTGATCCGGGGGAAAAACGTAATCATCCCGCATGGCGGCGATGTCATGCGCGAAGGCGATCATGTGGTCGTAATCGGCAGATCAGAGTCGATAGATGAGATCGGAGAGTTGTTTGGCGACACGCCGAACCTGCACAACAAGGTCATGATCATCGGCGCAGGCATTGTTGGGTTCTACATCGCAAACCTGCTTGCGAAACATGGTGACACCGATCTCAAGATCATCGAGGCGGATGCACAGCGGTGCGTGGAGATCGCTGATATGCTGCCGGGCGCGCTGGTACTGCATGGTGACGGCACCGACGAGATGATGCTCAAGTCAGAGGGTGTTGCCGAGATGGATGCGGTCATTGCAACAACCGACAGCGATGAAAGAAATCTGCTCTGTCTGCTGCTCGCAAAGCAACTGGGCGCCCGGAAGATCATCGCCAAGGTCGATCGGTCAGAGTACATGGAGTTGTTTGAACGGGTCGGCATCGACGCGGCGCTATCTCCAAAATACGCAACCATCAACAGTGTCCTGCGCGTCACCGCGGGTGCAGGGGTCGAATCACTCACTGCTATCGAGGAAAAGCAAGCCGAGCTCGTTGAACTGGTTGCATCGCCCGGTGCAAAGATAACAAAGAAGACACTTGACCGGATCAAATTCCCGAAAGGCGCCATCATCGGCATGATCGTGCGCAGGAACGAGGTGATCGTACCGCGGGGCACGCACCAGATCCAGGCAGGCGACCGGGTGGTAATCTTCGCGCTGGCTTCGGCACTGGCAAAGGTGAAGAAGCTGTTTGTATGATCGTTTATCCCTGCAACGCGTACGCAACCATCGACTCAAAGACCTTACGCCCGTCACCAGAGCCGAGTATCGATTCGGATGCACGCTCAGGATGCGGCATCATCCCGAGAACGTTTCCTGACTCATTGACGATTCCCGCGATGTTCTCGACCGAGCCGTTTGGGTTGGCGGCAGGAACCACCTTGCCACCGGAATCGACGTACCGAAACGCGACCCTCTGACGCAGGTTCAGGTCGCTTAACGCGGCATCGTCTGCGAAGAAATTCCCTTCCTTGTGCGCAATCGGCATCCGCACGACCTCGCCTTTCCTGAATTTCGATGTGAACGCGGTATCTGTGTTTTCGACACGTAGATATGCCCATTTGCAGCAGAATTTCGGGTAAACATTTGTGCGAAGCGCGCCCGGAAGAAGCCCTGACTCGACAAGGATCTGAAATCCGTTGCATATCCCGATTACGGGTTTTCCATCGTCAGCAAGCCGTTTGACAGATTCCATGATCGGTGTGCTTGCTGCAATCGAACCTGCACGCAGGTAATCGCCATAAGAAAATCCTCCCGGGATCACGACCCCATCATATCCATCGATTGAGTCCTTGTACCATATCAGATCGGTAGGAACATTAAGAACGTCGCTTAAGATGTGATGCACATCCAGATCGCAATTACTTCCACCAAACCTGATGATTGCAAATTTCATTGTATTTCAATTGAGTAATTGTGGATCACGGGAT
>JAIWAP010000093.1:0-6057 GCA_048634345.1 Methanobacteriota archaeon
TATTGCCGGTTGCCTACTGGCGGGATTTTAACGATCTGCTCGTGGTTCACGGGCAGAACGTCTGTACACCGGTCAGCCCGCGGTGCAGTGAGTGTCTGATCAGTGATTATTGCGAGAAGGTGGGCGTCACCCGGCAGCGGTGAGCGGATCACAGGGGGCTAATCCGTGGGACACATACACAACAGCAGAGAGAATCAGAATCACAGAATAGCAGACTCACCGACTCTGATGACCGGCTTATTTAACTCACTGGGCTCGATTGATGGAACGTGCCACTCATCTTTCTTAGGCGATTCGTTTTCAATGCATCCGATCATGCATCCCGCTACAATCAGCAGTTAGCATGAATGGAATCAGTTTTCCGGCCATCATGATCACATCACATCTTCTTTTCGACAGCCATAGCAAGCATCTTGATATCTGTCATGTCTATCGTGTGGTATTCACTGAAGCCGATTATTTTGACCACCACATTGGTTTTACGGAATACGATGCGCGTCTGCGTTCCAGCCGCCGTAGTGTATCCAACACCTTCATCACCGAAGTTTACCTTTGTGGTTGCAGTGTTTTCAGGTACCAAGTCCTGATAAGCCGCTTTTGCTTCATCGACAGATGAATATTTGGTGATTTCAGACTTGACCGATCGGTAATCTCCTGATTGGATATACCTGAATTCGCCTTTTGATCCGGTCCATCCAAGAGGCATATCATCTATCGTTAACAACATGCTGTCTGGAGATTTCGTGATCAGTTTGGTATCCTGTGTTGGCTCTGCGGTCGGGGTAACCGGGGTTGGTGTCGTAGCCGATGTTGGGATTAGAATCCCTTTTTGTGATTGATTATCGATTTTATCATACATCAGCTTTGAATACTTCTTTACAGTATCAATTTCACTGAATTTCAACTTAGTTTGGTACTGTGTAAGACATAATACATTCTTATAGCGAAACAATCCAAGAGTATCATCATCGTATTCTATTATATATGATTCATTTCCTATATTCATGGAATCGTTTGCAAATACATTTTCTTCTACAGATAACGCACCAACAAACGCATCATGTGCATGAGCATTGTTTGGGAACACGAAAACCTCTACTCTCAATATTCCACTATCGGGTTTGTCATATATGGCTTTCACATGGTAATCAGATTGCTCGAATGTGTCACACCTCCATCCTAATTCCATATCATTTATGGTTACTATAACATCAGTAGCAGAAGGTGTCAGTGTCGCAATCGGAACAATAGTGGGTTCCACAATCGCACCATCTTTCCACATAACAGTTGTCGATTCTTTCACGTCTGGTTCAACACATCCAGACATCATTGCGGCTATAATTAGCAATGTGCACATTATAATTTTTGTTCTTGTGGCCATGTTGGCTATCAACCGCGCTATATTTTTTCTTTTTATGTTATTTCACCCCTTCTTAGATCGTTTGGAAATTGTAACATTTAACGATCTCCATTTGCAACCGTGTATGCATCCCACATTGCGTATACCCAGACTACAACACCAATGATAACTCCGCAACACAGTCCGATCAGACAGGCGAACCAAAGGAATATGCCTTTGCCAACCTGACCATTATAGACCTGACCAAGCCCCGTCCACAGGAATGATAAAAATGCTGCCATCGTCGGTGATTTACTATTTTTTACTCGAACGCCGCATTTTGGGCATATTTCGGCGCGTGCGTCGATCTGCTCTCCGCAATTTGAACAAAACTTCTTTGCATCGTCTGGATTTTCTGTGCCGTTGTGGAATCCCATAACTAACACCCCATATTGCTTTTTGGACTCAATCTATAATAAATGTTCACAAACGGATGCACAGCGACTGCTGAGATAAAGAATGTTTTTGTAGCATGAGTTTGTAATTGTAACATAATGGAAAGTACAGTGGGAGGTGATACAGTATGGACTTCATAGATCAGATGAAAGAATTATCCGACAAGGTATCTGAACAGTGGGAGTATGTAGAAACGGAAGAGGCGACAAAGAATGCTCTCGTCATGCCATTCATTAAAACTTTGGGTTATGATGTTTTTAATCCCAATGAAGTTGTGCCAGAATACACGTGCGACGCTCCGGGGAAGAGTGGGGAAAAAGTTGATTATGCCATAATGAAAGGTGAAAAACCGTTTATGCTGGTCGAATGTAAATTTGCGCACGACAATCTACAAGATAAAAACGCTGCTCAACTTCATAAATATTTCAATTCAATTACTGAATTAAAAATTGGGGTTCTCACTAATGGGGTTATTTACAAATTTTATACTGATCTGTAATGGTCAACCTGATCAAGAACACGCAGGTATTACTATCATGGGGGGCATGATCATCTCGTTTTCATGTTCTTCGTGGTGTTGCGCATCCGTCTGACCATTACCAAATAAACGATTTTTTCACAAAAAATCGAGTAAAAACTGCCCTCCGGGTGGGGGCTGGCGATATACTTTTTCATAAATGAAAATGGTGCGTAGAGTGGCTGGACGTTATAGCGTATATACCATAAAAAAGCAAACCGCTTTTGCACCCTTGCGATAGGGGGGTGCTTGGAGAGAATGCGCACAAGCTGCCAAAGAAGCCTCCGAGTCCCCGCAAATGTAATACGCACCCTGCTGCAAATATACTTGCAATGAGTATATCTGTCCTTGCAACCCCGCAGCGGTCAAAGCTCACGCTCATGCAGATCAGCAACCTGCAGAAGACGCCCCTCGCCTGCTACACGCTCACGCTTGCAAAAACCGCAAAAGGGATGCGTCCGTTCAAATTCATGTCCGGAAACAAGTTCAAAAAGCCAGTCGAAGCGGTCGAGATGCTCAGGGATGCCGATCGGATCCTGCTTGCGAAAGGAGACCGGAAGACCGCAGATGAGTTTCAGGAGATGCTGCGCGGCTACCAGCTTTCATGCGAACCTGTTTCTGCCTGCCGGTACTGCCTGCTCGAGAATCGGTTCAATCTGATCGATAAACGATCGATCCGGTCCAGAGGCGAGCTGATATGCCCGGATTGCGCTCTTGCAGAACTGCACAGGGAACTTGCTCCGATGAAACTCGGCGAACCTGCACTCGAACGAATCGAGAAGCTGCTTCTCAAGACCCGCGACCTTGACCGGGTCCGGGGTATGCTCGATCCTGATGTAACCGATCCTGATCTCACGCTGTACCGTACGATCAGTGCAACCGATCCAAAGGCGACGAAACCGATGATGGTGCAGGATCTTCAGATTCCAAAGCGGTTTAAGAGCTTGCTTGCAGAAAGACTGGACAAACTGCTGCCGGTCCAGTCGCTATCCATCGAGAACGGTCTTTTTGAGGGCACAGGTCAACTGGTCGTCTCTGATACCGCGACTGGCAAGACGCTGATCGGGGAGCTTGCAGGCATAAAAAACCTGCTCGAAGGACGGGGAAACTTCCTGTTCATGGTTCCGCTCGTTGCGCTTGCGCACCAGAAGGAAGAGGACTTCAGAAAGCGGTACGAGCCTCTTGGAACCACGACAGTGCTTCAGGTCGGGGCAAGCAGGATAATGCGTGAAAAGGGGCGTAAATCCGGGAAACCAACGAAATCAACTACGGTCTGGGTTGGCACATACGAAGGAGTGGATTACCTGCTTAGATCAGGAAAGGCAGGCAAACTCGGAAGGATCGGGACGGTTGTGATCGATGAGGTTCATACGCTTGCAGATGAGGAGCGCGGGCACCGGATGGACGGTTTGATCGCAAGACTGAAGCATATATCCCCTAAAGCTCAGTTCATCTACCTGTCGGCGACCGTCGGCGACCCAAAATCTCTCTCAAAGATGCTTTTCGAAAAAGGCTCTCCGGGACGACTGGTCCGGTACGGGGTGCGACCTGTGCCGATCGAACTGCACCTGCTCTTTGCAGGCGGGCGGGACAAGATGCGAATCATCGACCGGCTGGCACGGCGGGAATGGAATACGCAGTCATCGAAGGGGTACCGCGGGCAGACGATCGTCTTTACCAACTCACGCCAGAGATGCCACAAAATCGCAGAAAGCCTCCGGATAAACGCCGCAGCATACCACGCAGGTCTGGCGCAGCAGGAACGGCGTCGCATCACATCCGCGTTTGCCGCAGGCAGGCTTGAGGTGGTCGTGACAACAGCCGCCCTTGCAGCAGGCGTCGATTTCCCGGCGTCGCAGGTGATCTTTGAATCGCTTGCGATGGGCATCGACTGGCTATCTGTGCACGAGTTCCACCAGATGCTCGGGCGGGCAGGGCGACCTGACTACCACGACCTCGGGAAGGTGGTGGTGATCGCTGAGCCGGACCGGAGGTACCACGGCGGAGGTGAGACTGAGGACGAGATCGCATTCAAGCTGCTGAAACACGAGGTCGAGCCGGTCGATGCCGTGTACGAGGAGCCTGAACAGATGGAGGAACTGCTTGCGTGCGCAGCGCTTGCAAAGGACACGCCAGAACTGCGTGCATTAAACGATCTGCTGATCGGTGGCGGGAATTTCGAGTATCTCTTCAGAAAATTGACAGAATACGGGCTTGTCACCCAATCTGCCAGACTCACTGACTTTGGCAGGATCGTGACGACACACTTTCTCAGCATCGAACAGGCATTCCTGATCAGGGATGCGGTCAAGAAAAGCGAACCGCCGCTTGACACCGTGGTATCGCTTGAAACGTTTGAGGCAGTCTATTTCAAGGATGCTGGAAGGATTGCCACTGCCTTAAAGGTGCATATACCGACAAGGGTGTTTCAGGGTGCATCGTATGACATCGTCTTCTCAGGAGAAGCAATTGCCGCTCTTGATAAGGACATTCGTGATCAGATTCTTTCTTTCGTCACCGAATTCATGGTATGCCCGTGCCGTGACACGCCTTACTGCGGTTGCCCCGAGCGGAAGTTCTCAAAGATGCTGATCGAACTGCGATGCGAGGGGCTTAGCCCGAAAAGCATCGTGCAGGGGATCAGCGACGATTACGGAGTCTATGCATACCCTGCTGACGTTCTTGAGTATCTGGATCAGGTTGTGCGTAATCTTGAGGCGATCGAGATGGTTGCGGCGGTGTTTGGGAACGATGCGGTGAAGCGGGATGCAGTGATGCTCAGGCAGGGGGTGGAGGGGTGACGTATGCGGGCACCGCGGATCGGCTGCCGATTGCACGGTATAACGCTGCTTTTCCCATCCCCCCAACAAAATCGATCGTTTCTCCGATTTTACGCCCCGGCGATTCACAGCTATCCCCCGGTATAACAACCGGATAGTCATCGTGTATCTTTGCCTCAGTCATTGTGCATTTGGATACATTTACCCCCACCCCCACCATACCACCAGAACAATGCACCAAACCATCCTCGGAATCGAGGGCACCGCGTGGAACCTCTCCGCGGGAATCGTGACCGAAACAGACATCATCGCAGAGGCGACCGCAACATATCATCCGGCGACAGGCGGCATCCACCCGCGGGAAGCAGCGCAGCACCACGCCGCCCACATCGCATCCGTGATCAGGCAAGCGATCGAGTCAGCAGGAGACACGCAGATCGATGGCATCGCGTTCTCGCAGGGACCGGGCATGGGACCCTGCCTCAGGACAGTTGCGACCGCGGCACGAGCGCTTGCACTCTCGCTCGATGTGCCTCTGATCGGAGTCAACCACTGCGTCGCACACCTCGAGATCGGCAGGTGGCAGTGCGGAATCGATGATCCTGTGATGCTCTATGTCAGCGGCGCAAACTCGCAGGTGCTCGCGTACCGGGGCGGCAGATACCGGATATTTGGGGAGACGCTTGACATCGGCATCGGGAATGCGCTTGACAAGTTCGCAAGGCACGCCGGTTTTTCGCATCCGGGCGGACCCAAGATCGAGAGCGAGGCACTGGCTGCAACGGAGTATATTCCGCTTCCGTACAGTGTGAAGGGGATGGATTTCTCGTTTTCAGGGCTCATGACCGCAGCAAAAGAGGCACTGAAGAAGCATTCGCTTGCCGACGTCTGCTTTTCGCTCCAGGAGACTGCGTTTGCCATGCTTGTAGAGGTCACAGAGCGTGCGGTTGCGCACACCGAGAAGG
>JAIWAP010000094.1:0-5898 GCA_048634345.1 Methanobacteriota archaeon
CTCTATAGTTCCTGTGTCCACGTCCGGTTAGTAACCATGAGCCAATCTGCGCAACATCTGCGCAACTACCACTATAACGTGAAATAGTATGGGAATTCATTACATTGATTTCGGAGGTGTTATTGGCATTTAACCGCCAAACTAACCACTGTTTTCCGAGTGAATTGATTATCCATTTTAATATATATTATATCTGGTGTTATCGGGTTCGACCGATACATTAAAGAACGATTGGATTTATTGTCAATATAACACAGCAATTGAAACGGATGTGCTATTATCGTAGACGAACTGGACGAACAGATTCTCAAGGCAATGTCGGAAGGTATTGGTGTAGGTCCCAGGTTGGCAGAGCTTGCCAGACATCTCGAAGTTCCAAGAAGTACCGCGAACCTGCGCGTCCGCATGCTCACAGAAAAGAATATTATCACAGGATTCCGTCCACAGATCAACTGGGAGGAACTGGGATATTATATTAATGGCTATATTGGGATCGAATGTCCAAAACCGATCATCGGTGAGTTGATCGACTTTTTAAAAGAGCAGGAGTGGGTTTTTGGCGTGTGGGAAGTCACGTCCGGGAAATACGGGTTGCTTGTGATGTGTCGATTCAAACAATACAACGAGATTGAACAGCTGAAAACGTTTACCAAGACTATGCACGGAATCCGGGACGTGGATGTGTTTCTGCTTGGACCCTATCATTCCCTGAAATAAATATAAGTCTGAGCCAACACACAACCGCGTATGTCATTTTTTGATGCCTCGCATCTTTAATCTGGATTCTTCCGATTAGTTTCACATATCGCCAGAACTACGGGGATATTCCAGTGCGGCATCTGATGACGCTTAACTCATAAATACCTTGCAACCAATAATAACCCAACCTTCGGGAGACGGATATTCATGAAGAAACTCGACATCATCGCAGCCCCGCTCGAAAAGAAATCGCTCAAAATCCTCCTGTTCGGCGCGGGCGAACTTGGAAAAGAGATCGCGATAGAGGCGCAGCGTCTCGGCATAGAGGTCATCGCTGTTGATCGATATGAGCGGGCACCGGCACAGCAGGTTGCGCACCGGGCGTACACCGTAAACATGATGGATGCAAACGCGATGCGCTCGATTGTGGATCGGGAGCGACCTGACATCATCATACCCGAGATCGAGGCGATCGACCTGGATATACTCTTTGAGTTCGAGGAGGAGGGGTATCTGGTCACGCCGAATGCACGCGCGACACACGCCGCCATGAACCGTGAGCGCATCAGGGAACTGATCGTGAAATCCGGCGTCAAAACGGGCGCGTACGCATACACCCGCACAGACGACCTGCCAGAGTTTACAGATGCGGTCGAAAAGATCGGATACCCGTGCTTTAGCAAGGCGATCATGTCAAGCAGCGGCAAAGGCTCGTATTTCATCAAGAAGCCGGAGGACATTAAGAAGGCGATGGATGCTGCCAGATACGAGACCAGGGGGTCAGGAGAGATGGCTATCATCGAGGAGTACATACCATTTGACACGGAAGTGACCGAGATTGCGGTCAGGCATCTGGACGAGGACGGCAGCCGGATCGTCACCACGTTCCCAAAGCCGATTGGGCACTACCAGATCGACGGCGATTACCATTCATCGTGGCAGAGCCCGAATGTCGGGGAATATCTACCCTACAACGTCGATGAGATCGGAAAGTCGGTTGACAATGACCCGGGGCTTGCAGAAGAGGCTGAAAAGAAGATTTACGACGCAGCACAAAAAATAACCGACGAACTGGGCGGAGTCGGCGTCTTTGGATGCGAACTCTTTGTTCGTGTCAGGGACGGTAAAGTCGAGGTCTATGGAAACGAATGCGCGCCCAGACCGCACGATACAGGCATGGTTACATATATCTCGCATCCGCAGGGATTCAATGAGGGTGGATTGCACGTACGTGCGGTCACAGGGCTTCCGATCCCGGCGCACGCCCGGAATGGCTACCGGATGTTTGATCCGATCAAGCCTGCCGCGTCCCACGTAATCCTGTCGCCTGCCAGAGGGTTTGACCCCGAGTACAAAGGTCTCTTTGATGCGATGACTGTTTCCGGCACTAATATCTACATGTTTGGAAAGCCGCTTGCGTATCATGACGGCTGGATCGTTGAGGAACGGATGGGAATTGCGCTTGCGCTTGGCGAGAATGCGTTTGATGCCAAGCAGAAGGCGGAGGTTGCCGCACACAAGATTCGGATCAGAACTGCGACCGAGCCTGCGTGGCGGGGGCAGGAAGAGCGGCGGATGCATGTGGCATGATGAGGTGGGGGGATCCGGGACTGGATAGTTGATATGTCTGGCTGACTTTCACACGCCGCATGACTAAAACGAGTGCCGGTCTTCGGTTTACAGGACACTGTCCGGGGTGGACGTCAGGGCGCACTGATTTTACGGATTCTTAGAGACTCAGAAGCTGCTGATGGTGTTTGGTACCGGTGGTGGAGAGATTTAATAGCGATGCAAGGGTACTAAATACACGAATGTCAGCAGTAACAATAACAGACACCACATTTCGGGACGCACACCAATCTCTTATCGCGACCAGAATGCGGACCTGCGACATGCTTCCAATCGCAGAGGCGATGGATCGTGTCG
This sequence comes from Methanobacteriota archaeon, assembly GCA_048634345.1. Classification (GTDB taxonomy): domain Archaea; phylum Halobacteriota; class Methanosarcinia; order Methanosarcinales; family Methanogasteraceae; genus Methanogaster_D. The sequence goes on from JAIWAP010000094.1 coordinate 2,626, forward strand.
GCTTTTACTCTCTGGAGGTCTGGGGCGGGGCGACCTTCGATGTCTGCATCCGTTACCTGAATGAAGACCCCTGGGAACGGTTAAAGAGTCTGAAATCGGCAATCAAAGACACCCCGCTTCAGATGTTGCTCCGTGGACAGAATCTTGTCGGATATCGGCATTATCCTGATGATATTGTAGTAAAATTCGTTGAGAAATCAGCTGAAAACGGAATCGACATATTCAGAATTTTTGATGCGGTAAACGACATCAGAAACATGGAAGTCCCGATCAAGACCGCAAAAAAAGCAGGGGCACACGTTCAGGGTACTATCAGCTACACCATCAGCCCTGTACATACAATAGACTCATTTGTCAGGTTTGCAAAAGAACTCTCCGAGCTTAACTGCGATTCCATCTGTATAAAGGACATGGCAGGGCTGATCTCGCCGCGTGACGCGTACGATCTTATTAAATCCCTGAAAAGCGAGGTGGGGCTACCTGTTGATCTTCATTCGCATTCTACCAGCGGAATGGCGTCTATGAGCTATATGGCAGCGTGTGACGCCGGCGTCGATATTCTGGATACTGCATTCTCGCCGTTTGCGGGCGGAACGTCCCAACCCCCGACAGAAACAGTGGTTGCCGCTCTTCGCAGGACGCCGTATGACACAGGACTCGACCTCAATCTTCTGACCGAGATAAAAGAGCATTTTGTCAAGTTAAAAGAAAAATACATCGGTATTCTCGATCCGATTTCTGAAAAAATCGATACTAATGTTTTGATATACCAGATACCCGGTGGAATGATCTCTAATCTGGTATCCCAGCTCGAAGAACAGAACGCTATGGACCGGTACAATGATGTGCTCGCTGAGATGCCGCGGGTCAGGAAGGATCTGGGCTATCCGCCGCTCGTCACACCTACCAGCCAGATCGTGGGCACGCAGGCGGTGTTAAACGTTCTTACAGGCGAGCGGTACAAGATCATACCAAAAGAAGTGCGGGAATACGTCAGAGGGATGTACGGGAAGCCTCCTGCGCCGATCATTGAAGAGTTGCTGGAAAAGGTGCTGGGCGAAGATGACGTCATAACTTGCCGACCCGCCGACCTGCTCGAGCCTGAACTGGACCAGATCACCAGAGAAGCGCAGGAACTTGGTATTGTTCGAAAAGAGGAGGATATTCTGACTTATGCCATGTATCCGCAGATCGCAAAGACGTTCCTCATGGGAGATGCAGTTGAGGAGGAGATCAAACCGGCGATACGTGCAGGTGCAGGTGCTGCTTCGAGCCAGGCTGCCATGGCTGCGACATGCAACGTCTTCAAAGTGGTCGTTGACGGAGAGGCGTTTCATGTGGAGATCGAACCAACCGGAGAGATGACGATCGAGGCAAAGAAGCCTGTTCCGTCAGATTCTGTCGAGGGCGGGATCAAGAGCAACATGCAGGGAATGATTCTTGGGCTGAAGGTCAAGAAAGGAGATCCTGTGGAGAAAGGCGACGTTGTTGCCGTAATCGAGGCTATGAAGATGGAAAACGACATTCACGCCCCACACAGCGGAATAGTTCGGGACATCTTTGTTTCCAAAGGCGATACCGTACGTGCCGGCGATGTGATCATAGCAGTTAACTAAAGATCAAACAAGGGGGCGTTTTTCATTGTTTAATACGATACTGGTGGCAAACAGAGGCGAGATAGCGATAAGGGTGATGAGAGCGTGCCGCGAGATGAACATAAAGACCGTAGCGGTGTATTCAGAGGCTGACAGTACCGCACTGTTCACAAAATATGCTGACGAGGCTCACTGCATCGGTCTACCGCCGGCAAGCCAGAGCTACCTGCGGATCGACAGAATTCTTGATGTGGCAGAAAAGACCGGCGCAGAAGCGATCCATCCCGGATACGGTTTTCTCGCTGAAAACCCGGGGTTTGCCAGAGAATGTGAAAAGATGGGGATCGTCTTCATTGGACCGTCCGGCAAATCCATCGACACCGTCGGAAGCAAGATAACTGCCAAAAAGACGATGGTGAAAGCCGGGGTTCCGGTCATACCCGGGATTTCTGCCGGTATCGATGACCCCGAAGATGTCCTTGATGATGCAGAGGCGATCGGGTATCCGGTCATCGTGAAAGCATCGGCAGGCGGCGGCGGGATCGGGATGAAGATCGCAAACAACGCAGAGGAACTCGTAAGTGCAATCCACTCGACCAAGGCGGTTGCGAAATCGGCGTTTGGCGATGACACAATCTTCATGGAGAAATACATGCTCCAGCCCAGACACATCGAATTTCAGATTCTGGCGGATTCTTATGGCGATATTGTCCATCTGAACGAGCGGGAGTGCTCGATACAGAGGCGGCACCAGAAACTGATCGAAGAGTCCCCCTCGCCTGTTATGACCCCTGAACTGCGTGAAAAAATGGGCGCAGCAGCGATCAGAGCAACAAGCGCGATCGATTATACCAATGCGGGCACGGTTGAGTTCATGTACTCGATGGGCGATTTTTATTTCCTTGAGATGAATACGCGGCTGCAGGTGGAACACCCGATAACCGAGATGGTGACAGGGGTTGATATCGTCAGAAAACAGATAACGATTGCAGCAGGTGGGAGATTAGACCTGGAACAGGAGGATATCGGCATCAACGGATGGGCAATCGAGTGCCGGATCAATGCAGAAGATCCGCTGAACGATTTTGCCCCGTCCCCGGGAAGAATTACACGATACCGGTCGCCTGGAGGTCCGGGAATCCGGGTTGACAGCGGCGTGCACACCGGTTACACGATCTCCCCGTTCTATGACTCGATGGTCTCCAAACTGATATCATGGGGGCAGACGAGGAGAGAGGCGACAGAAAAGATGCTCAGGGCGCTGTATGAGTATATTATCGTCGGCGTTTCAATAAACGTCCCGTTTCATAAGGCGGTGCTCAGAAACCCGCACTTTATAAACGGAGAACTCACGACACACTTCATTGAAGACTTTGATGTGTTGACACAGGTGAGGGCGGTGGTTGAAGGCGAGAAAGAGAAGGGCACAACGCTTGCTTCTGCCATGGGTGCCGATGATCGAAAGGTTGCAGCCATAACCGCTGCTGTGAAAACATATATTGCCAATGAAGGCAGAGAGTAGTACATTCATGCAACCAAGAGAAAAAATTCTGGAGATACTCAAAGAAAAACACGACGAGTTCGTTTCGGGTGAATATCTCTCAAAAAGACTGGATATCTCGCGCACGATGGTATGGAAACATGTTGAATCCCTGCGAGAGGGCGGCTACATCATCGA
>JAIWAP010000095.1:0-5780 GCA_048634345.1 Methanobacteriota archaeon
ACACCACCCCCCGCAGATACGCAAGACTCGCCTGCCCCTCCTCCAGACTCCGCGCCTCGATTACAAACCTGCACCCGTGATGCCGCTTGCACAACTCACCCACCACTTCCGTCCACGCAATCGTACCATCTCCGATCGGCAGATGCTCATCCCTCCTGCCCTCGTTGTCATGGATATGGACATGCACAATCCCATCCATCCGGAGAAACTCTGAAAGAACACCGTTTGTGTGCGCATGACCCACATCAAGCGTCATGCCAAGATTCTCCCGATCCGCAAGTTCGATCATGCCAGCCATCTCAGCCGGCTCTTTTCCGAAGATAAGCTCCATCCGCGGCATATTTTCAACCGCGATCCTGACCCCGAGGTCATCTGCGAAGTCGCATAGTCGCTGCAGCCCGAGGATGTTCTGCTGCCATGCGAGATCAGGCATCTGCATCCCGAGCGGTGAGAGATAGCCCGGATGCACGACCATGAGACTTGCAAACTCGGATGCGACCCGGATGCAGGAGGTGTGCTGCCCCACAACCTCCTCCCAGATCGGCTGGTTCAGGCTTCCGAGGTTCAGGTCGGAAAACGGCAGGTGGATCGTTATCGTAAGATCCGTGGTCTCGCAGACCTCCCGCATCTTGTGGATACTCTGGTCATTGAGAACCTGTTTTCCTTCCTGCACGATCTCCCATCCGCCAAAACCGATATCTTCAAGCAGATAAGCCCATCCAAACGGGTCCTCGGTGACCCGCATGGAGGAGAAACTGATGTTTCGGAGGGATTTCATGCTAACCTGGAATTGTGGCTGTCGGATGTGCCGGTGTTGGTGTTAGGGGTGTTGGAGACCCCGGTTTGCCCAGGGACTCTCATTTGTCATCATCCACCGTCTCGTAATCCGCATCGACCACGTCTCCATTGTCGCCTTCGCCGCCCTCTCCGGCTCCATCGCCACCTTCCGTTTCTGCGGCGTGTTCTTCAGCACCTTTCTGGTACATCGCGGCTGCGATCGGGTAGATTGCTTCTGTCAGCGCCTCGGTCTTGCTCTTGATCTCCTCTGTGTCAGTATCCTCGCCTTCCAAGGATTTCTTCAGATCTTCTATCGCTTTCTCAACCGTCTCCCGCTGATCCGGCGTTGCAAGATCGCCCGCCTCTTCGAGAGTTTTCTCTGCGGAGGTTGCCATCGTTTCAGCGGTATTCTTCGCCTCCACGGATTCTTTTCGCTTCGCATCCTCATCCGCATGTTCCTCCGCATCCCGGACCATCTGTTTGATGTCCTCGTCAGACAGCCCACCTGGCTTCTTGATCGTGATCGATTGCTCCTTTCCTGTGCCAAGGTCCTTTGCAGTCACATTTAAGATGCCATTTGCATCGATATCGAATGTTACCTCGATCTGCGGGATGCCTCTTTGAGCTGGAGGGATGCCATCGAGCATGAATCTGCCAAGCGTCTTGTTTGCGGATGCAATGCCGCGTTCTCCCTGCAAGATATTGATCTCGACAGATGGCTGATTGTCAGACGCTGTTGAGAATGTCTGACTCCTCTTCGTCGGTATCGTCGTGTTTCGTTCGATGAGTGGTGTCGCAACCCCGCCGAGCGTCTCGATACCGAGCGTGAGCGGCGTCACATCCAGCAGCAGCACATCCTTGACCTCGCCCGAAAGCACCCCGCCCTGGATGGCTGCACCCATCGCGACCGCCTCATCCGGATTGATGTTCTTGTACGGCTTCTTTCCGGTGACCCGCTCGACCGCAGCAATGACCGATGGCATCCGAGTTACGCCGCCGACAAGCAGCACACGGTCGATATCGTCTCTGGTCATCCCCGCGCTCTTGATTGCGTCCTCCATCGGACCGATCGTCCGGTTTATCAGCTCGACGGTCAGTTCGTCCAGCTTTGCACGCGAGAGAGTCATGTCAAGGTGTTTTGGCTGCCCGTCAGGTCCCACCGTGATGAACGGCAGGCTGATGCTGCTTGTAACCACGCCGGATAGTTCGATCTTTGCCTTCTCGGCGGCATCGGTGAGCCGCTGCATCACTGATTTGTCTTTGGAGAGGTCGATGCCTTCCTGTTTCTTGAATTCAGATACGATATGCGCCACAATCAACTTATCAAAGTCATCTCCGCCGAGATGGGTGTCCCCGGAGGTTGATTTGACCTCAAACGTTCCGACTCCAGGATCCAGCTCCAGAATCGAGACATCGAACGTGCCTCCACCGAGATCGTACACCATCACGGTCTGTTCGCCTTCGTCTTTGTCAATTCCATAAGCAAACGCCGCGGCGGTCGGCTCGTTGATGATCCGTTTCACATTGAATCCTGCTACCGTTCCTGCGTCCTTTGTCGCCTGCCGCTGCGAGTCGTCAAAGTACGCGGGCACGGTGATCACGGCGTCAGCGATCGTTTCCCCGAGATATGCCTCGGCATCTGTCTTCATCTTCTGCAGGATCATGGCAGATATCTCCTGGGGCGTGTAGTTTTTGCCATCGATGTTTACGGTGTAATCTTTCTCGCCGACATGCCGCTTAATCGATGAAACCGTCCGTTCCGGGTTCAAGATCGCCTGTCGCTTTGCGATCTGCCCTACCAATCGTTCCCCGGTCTTTGAGAAGCCCACGACTGACGGGATGGTTCTTCCGCCCTCGGCGTTTGGTAGGATGGTTGGTTCGCCGCCTTCCATCACTGCCATGCATGAGTTGGTGGTTCCAAGATCGATTCCAATTATTTTTCCCATGTTATCATACCTCTTGCTCATTGATTCTGGTGTTGTGCTATTAAATTTTTTGTGTGTGTTTAGCTGAGGTGGGGAAGATGGTGGTGCATACAAGGTATTGGTGATATGTTTTGCATTTTATATCCCACCACCCCATACTTTCTCGTGGAAATCCGTGTAATCTCGTGGTTAGCTAAACATGTACGCCCGGGCTTAGCGCATTCCGAAGTAATACATCGCCACAGGCAGCAGGATCACGCCCATTGCATGGCTCTTCCGGATGCCCATGTAATAAGGAAGCAGCCCGACTGGTACCGCGGTCAGGAAGACTGCAAGCCCGAATGCGCCGTTAAATGCAGAGACCATCAGGACAAGCCCGATAAGGATTGCTGTGCATAATTTCCGGTAATTGACGTGTTCCAGCACAGATGGGGCAAAATCGCCGATGGATATCGTGGTGATGTATGATGCAATCGAAACAAGCGCGATGACGGTCAGGAAAAGCAGGACGGTGGGCGCGTCCAGTGTAATGCCGACCAGATCTTGCACTGCGATCGTTGCCCCGCTCCGGGGGTACCCGATAACAAATAGCGCGATCAAACAAAAAACGGCGTTGGAGGTGTTTGCGCCGGAAACCGAGACGATGAACTCCATTGCCCTTGTCCGGTGGTTCTCGAGTCTTCCTCTGATCGCTAATCGTGCGAGCACCGTTGCAACCGATGAAGATACTCCTGGAAGCCACGCAACGAGCGATCCGGCGATGCTCCCGACTGCAATTCCACGCAGCACCCATTTTGATCGCAGATTTATCGAACTCCGGCGCTGCTCAGGTATACTCGATTTTGTGAGTATGCTGATCAGGAGCACGGGCGCTCCGAAAAGCCCGGTCAGGAGTGGGAGAAGGATTGATGGCGAAAACGATGTGCCAGGCGAACCGAACTGAAAAATCGGCTGCATCAGATGTGCATTTTCAAATGCAAGCAATCCAATGACTCCGGACATGAGAATAATGATTGTCGCATAGAATTTGTACTTTAGATGTACAAGGGACCCCTGCCCCTCGATATACCGTCCTGATTCTGTGATGATCATGAGTACGACGATTGCCAGCAGGATCCAGCCCATGTTCTCACGCATGACGTCATAATATCGTCCGAAAAATAACATGAGTGGGGCTGCAATCAGTAACGATGCGATGATCGATCCTGCACTGCCGATCGCCGATAATCTGACCGCTGCCGCACCCATCCCGTCGAGCAGCATGTCGTGACCCGGTAGCACCGCAAGGGCGGTGTCTGCGTCAGGTGCGCCGAGGTATACCGCCGGAATGATGTTTAAGAATGTGTGCGTGATCGAGTTTGCAAGAATGATCACGGCGATGTTTGTATTTGTGAATCCGAGGTGTGCAATTGCAGGGGAGAGCGCAAGCAGGATCAGTGCGAAGTTGTTTGTGTGTATGCCCGGGACAAGCCCGCTGATGACGCCAAGCGCGAATCCGATCGATATCGAGAGCGCAAGCATGAATGGTTCGGGCATGAGGTAGTGATGATCGGCGGGTGGTATTCAATTGTTCTGACGGGCGGGGCTGTCACATTACGCAAGTGTTGGGGTCATATCCTCGTCGGTGGCGCGGTCGGATAAGCGCAAATATAGTAGGAAATCTCTTGAATGAATCTCGCTCTTGGGCAAATAACATTTAATCTGTGTCCATCTGTGAAATCTGTGGCTGATAAAAGCTTTTAGCCACAGATGAACACGGATTACACAGATTTCACCTAACAATCCACTTGAACAGTTTCAGGGAATCTCATGTAACCCCAGATGGCGTGACCGTCCCTGGTTTTGGTCTTGAGGGCGTTCGTGTGTGTCATTTTATTCGTTTTCGCATCTCTTTATAGACTCGCTTTCGTTTATCCACGATTATGAGCCATATAGTTTTGTTCCGGAGCGCATAGACAAGTCTGAAGTTGCTAAATCTTACGCGAAAACATTCCGGACAACCTTTGAGCGTCTTAAATCTATATGGATCTTCTTTTATTCTTAAAATCAGTTCTGCGAGTTGCTTTTTATCGGCTTTGCTTAATTTCTTTAAATCCCTCTCAAAGCGCGGGTGTGCCTTTAGCGTCCATACCGCCATACTTCATCCTTTGAGAAGATCAAGAATCTCCGTCTCATTCAAGCCTGCTACCTCCCCACCATCTATCTCATCAACCCGCATGTAAACTTCTTTCATAAAATCAGGATCTGTTATTGCCTCTAATTCATCAAGTTTATCTTCTATTTCCGCAATCAGATTCCCCAAAATATTCCTATCAACCAGAACTAAGCCATTTCCCTGTTCCTGGGGGACATTATAAATCCGCTTTTTTACACTTGTTACTTCGGTCATAATATCTAACTTATTCATTGTATGGGACACTTAAGTAATTTTCGAACTTCTGCTCCATCGAGAGTATCAAGACCTGGGTACACCTCCAGCAATAGCAAGAAACAACACCCCACGACAGAAATCGGTTCTCTGGTATCTTCTCGTGGTAGTGAACCAAAACCCAGGAGACTTTTTGATATTTTCGAAATTTGATTCGGAAAACCACAGAGGACACCGAGGTACACAGAGGGGGTAAAAGAGAAAAATAACAACTCCCTGTGATCCGCTGTGCTCTCTGTGGTTTAATCTTCCTTGCCATGACCGGGATCCTCCGGAAGAGTGGAAAGGCGTGCGCACACGCGAATTGCCAGAGAGCCGATTTTTGCGATTCCTGACATGCCTGCACACAGGTTGTGTTTGCGTAATCACAATCCTTTCGAAATATCTGTTTTTTCCGAAAGATTTTTCGATCATGCCAGACCTCCGCATATTTCCGATCCTCGTGCAGACCAGAGCAAACCCTTTATATATGTCATAATGGTAATGAGGTTATTGTAAGCAATCTCAAGGAGCGAGATAATGACAAAAATACTACATGTGCAAACCGTGTTAACTGAAGACGACCTCAAAGCTCTCAAGGAGAAGACCGGCGAGACGACGACGAAGGATGCGATTGCAACTGCGGTTGAGCATTATCTCAACTGCCCATA
>JAIWAP010000096.1:0-5672 GCA_048634345.1 Methanobacteriota archaeon
CGGTGTCCCGACCTCGATTAAGTCGATATATTCGATGGTTTCTCTCGCGATGTCTATCGCACGGTCGGTTTCCAGCAGATCAAGTGCGAGCTGGAGTTTTTTGCGAGACATGTGTTTCTTTTGGGTGCGATGGGGATAAAGCATACCCTGCACTATCAACGTAAAAACTATTGAGAAGTGGTCGCTAAAAAGAGGTTGGGATCTGTCATCGAAAAACCCACTTTTGCGCTCTACAGAGCTGCAAGATATTGATGCACGGCATGCCAAGGTCTCTGCAAACATCTGGAATATGTGGTCGCTCCTGGCGGTTGGTTGGCTTTTCCCCCGTTATTACATTACAACCTTCGACTTTAGCCAACGCAATGACAAAAGGGTCTGCACCCGACCGGGTTTTCCGGGTATCGATGAGTTTCTTGTGGTTTCTGAGAATTTCAATCACTGCGAGCTGTATGTTTTCATCTGTCGATGCAAACATGCTTCCATGGTTTTTAGCCCATTCATATACATTATCTTCTTTCTTTTCCAACTCATAGAGGACTTCTTCCGTTGCTATCAGTTGACCGTTATCAATCAATTTTTCAAATCGCGCCCAGAACCCGGGCACAACATCAGGAGGAAAACCGCGAACCCATGCATCGAGGATAGCGCTTGTATCGATGCTGTATTTCAAAACAACCCCCCGAATCTAACCGGTTTTGACATTATTTTATCTTCGACTTTGGGTAGATGCTTTAACCTGATTTCGAGATAGTCGGACAGATCACTCGAAGTGATTTTTTCCTGATAATAACTATCAAGCACAAGTTTTACAAACGCGCGTCCTACACGACTGATAGCTTTTGTATCGGGAGACGGTCCCCCATTTTTTGGTTTTTTGCTAACCATTTCATATTGTTTGTGGAATCCATCGCGCTTATATTTATAGAATGTTTTAGTGGTAAGTCCACATATAAGGAGACGACGAAGAACAACCTCAACACTGACGTTGAATCGTTTTGTAAGAGCGGATAGCTCGTCATCAGACCAATCATCCACCTTGGATCTTCGGATAACTATATCATCGTTTAAAAGCTCCTGTCTCGGTATTAACGCAGCACCAGCTACGTGATTGCAGAAAACTTCAATCCTTCGGTTTTCCGGAGGCAGATCATAATCTTCGTTCAAATCGCAGATGCCACCCTCTTTTAGCATAATGTGAGCAAATTCATGTAAAAGTGTAAAAACTCGCCCATTAGTAGTATCTGCGCCGTTTAATAAAATCACTGGCAACGAAAATTCATTTATTGAAAAACCGCGCATTTCTGCGACGTCCACGCCAGTTGATTGAAACACTAACACCCCGACACATTCGATAGCCGCTCGCCATAAGTTAAATGCACCATACTTACCAGATGCTTTCTTTTGTTTTTCAGCATCCACTTCTAAGATACTGCGAATCTTGCCGCCAACCTTTTCCGGATCGTCGGTTATATTTATTTCGTGTTCAAATCCTGGAGATTCGCCGTACAAGTCTTCTATCAGGTTTAATGCCACCTGCCTACGATAAATTGCCTGCCGAATCTCAAAATTAAGTTGAACTGGCTGTTGGAATCCAATGCTACTTGGAATTCTACGAAAATCGCGCAATGGCTGGAAATCTATCGGTTTTTCATCCAGATAAAAGACTGCTATGGGTCGTTTGTACAGTTGCCCCAATCTACGAAGCTGTTTAATAGTTGGGCGACCTACGCCACCTTCCCAGTCTTCCAACCTCTGCAACTTAACTCCCAATTTATGCGCGGCGTCTCCTTTCGTAAATCCAGCGCTCTCTCTCGCCCATATTAAGAGATCCGGTTTAACAATCGCCTCAATTCGTTTACTCATCTCACACCACCCCCTTCACATTCTCATTTAATATTCCCATATACACACTCACAGGCTAATAATCAGCTCTCCCTCGCTCTGGCACTCCAGAAACAGCTCTGCAACGACATGCGACTCGATCATCTCGATTCCGGGTATCAGCTCGGACGCCTCGAGCCCGATGATGTCGGCAGCAAGCTGGCAGCACTTGAAGACCACCCCAAGTTCGATACACTCCATAACCTTCTCATCATACACAGGCGCGCCGCGGTGTTTTCCTGCCTTTCCGAGAACAACGCCCATAGGTCCCCATAAGATCACCATGACATCAAGCCCCTTCTTCCGGTAGTATTTTGCAAAACGCAGGGTCTCAAGCGGGCTTGTGCTCTCATAGACCATGTTCTTCAAGAGTAACAGAACTCGTTTAACTTCCGCCATCGCCCTTCTTTTCCTTTATCGCGGCGTGTGCTGCCGCAATTATTGCTGCAGGCACCCTGTATGGCGAGCAACTGACATAATCAAGCCCGGTGCGGTGGCAAAACTCAACTGACGCGGGATTGCCTCCGTGTTCGCCGCAGATCCCAATCTTAAGATCCGGTTTTGTGCTGCGCCCCTTCCGGACGCCCATCTCGACCAGTTTGCCGACCCCATCCTGGTCGATTGTCACGAACGGGTCCGACTCGAGAATGCCCTCTTTTATATAAAACGGCAGGAACTTCCCGACATCATCCCTTGAGAATCCAAATGTCATCTGGGTCAGGTCGTTCGTCCCGAAACTGAAGAATTCCGCCTCTTCTGCAATCTCGTCAGCGGTGACCGCAGCTCTTGGAATCTCGATCATCGTCCCGACCAGATACTCAATATCCGCGCCGTAACGCTTCATAACCCCCTCTGCGGTCTTGATGAGCCGTTCCTTTGTGAATTTAAGCTCGTTTATGTGTCCGACGAGCGGGATCATGACCTCTGGAATGACCTTGTGCCCGTCTCCTGCAAGCTCAGCAGCCGCTTCAAAGATCGCCTGCACCTGCATCTCGTAGATCTCCGGGTACGTGATCCCGAGCCTGCATCCCCGGTGCCCGAGCATCGGATTGGTCTCGTGCAGGCTCTGTATGCTGCCTTTCAGCTCATCCACCTCGATATTCATGCTGGCTGCGGCCTCTTTGATCTCTTCCTCGGTCTTCGGGAGAAACTCGTGAAGCGGGGGGTCGAGCAGCCGTATTGTGACCGGAAGATCCTTCATGACTTCAAATATCCTGATAAAGTCCTCTTTTTGCATCGGCATGAGTTTTTTGAGGGATTCCTTTCTCGATTCCTCACTTCCGGCAAGTATCATCCGCTGCACGATCGGAAGCCGGTCCTCGCCAAAGAACATGTGCTCGGTCCTGCAGAGACCGATACCCTCTGCACCGAAGTCCCTTGCGACCTTACTATCATGCACAGTGTCCGCGTTCGTGCGAACGCCAAGTCTCTTCGCATCTGTCGCCCAGTCCATGATCGTCTCGAAGTCGCCCGTCATCTCAGGATCGATTAAGTCTGTTTTGCCGAGAATGACTTCCCCGGCATCCTCAATCACGTTCAGCGTGATGTAATCACCCTCATTCACCACGATATCGCCAACCGTGAAGCGGTTTGCCGCTATATCCACATCGATATCGTTGCATCCGACGACGCAGCACTTGCCCATGCCCCGCCCAACGATTGCCGCATGGCTCGTCATCCCGCCGCGTGCTGTAAGTATCCCCTGCGAGGCGTGCATACCGCCAACATCGTCAGGTGATGTCTCGAGCCGCACCAGAACCACATCTTCACCTCGTCCGGCGCATTCCAGTGCTCTTTGGGACGAGAAGACCACTCTTCCGACCGCTGCACCGGGCGATGCTGGTAATCCATTCGCGATCACATTCACCACTGCCTCCGGGTCAACCCTCTTGTGGAGAAGCTGGTCAACCCGATTCGGATTGACGCGGAGAACCGCGGTATCCCGGTCAATCAAACCCTCGTCGACCATATCCACGACGATCTTCACCGCAGCCTGTATGGTCCGCTTGGCACCCCTTGTCTGGAGGATGTAGAGCTTGCCCGATTCGATTGTGAACTCCACGTCCTGCACCTCGCGGTAGTGCTTCTCAAGCCGGTCACGCACGGCTTCAAGCTCCTCGTAGATCTCGGGTAGTTCATTTTTTAATTGACCAAAAGTATGAGGAGTCCTCAGACCAGCAACAACGTCCTCCCCCTGAGCGTTCATCAGATATTCACCATAGAACTCGTTCTTTCCTGTTGCAACGTCTCTTGTGAAGCAGACGCCGGTTCCGGAATCATCCCCCATATTCCCAAAGACCATCGTCTGGACATTCACCGCTGTACCAAGGTCGTGCGAGATATTATTGAGATTTCTGTACGTTATTGCCCGGTCCGTATTCCAAGATTCAAATACCGAGTCGATCGTCATTTTTAACTGCGTCCCAGGGTCTTCAGGGAACTCTATGCCAGTATCCGCTATTATTAGCTCCTTATATTTCGATACAAGATCTTTGAGGTCGTCGGAATCGAGATCTGTGTCCAGTTTGGTGTTGCGGAGTTTCTTCTTTGCTTCGAGAATTTGCTCGAACTTGCTGTGTTCAATCCCCAAAACGACATCTCCAAACATCTGCACGAACCTTCGATACGAATCGTACACGAACCTCTTGTTTCCGGTCTTCTTTATGATTGATGCCACGCTTTTGTCGTTTAGACCGATATTCAGCACGGTGTCCATCATTCCAGGCATCGAGAAGACTGCGCCCGAACGTACCGAGAGGAGCATGGGATTTTTTGCATCGCCGAACCCCTTTTCAGTAATCTTCTCCAGACGAGCAAGATTTTTGGCAATCTCGTCCTCCAGACCATCCGGATACGCGCCATCGTTTGCGTAGTAGTATCTGCAAGCTTCTGTGGAGATTGTGAACCCTGGTGGCACCATAATGCCGATATTCGTCATCTCTGCAAGATTTGCTCCTTTTCCCCCGAGGAGACTCTTCAGCTCAACACTGCCCTCGGCTTTTCCGTCGCCAAAGAAATAGACGTATTTTTTTGGTGCGTTATCCATGTTGCTTCCGTCCTCTAAACTCTAAATCAATATGCCGGATTTAAGGTATACATTCCGCTATTACATTTTTACATGTTAAGGTTTGTGCTTTTGGCGGTGGTGGCACCAACCTGACGCCTGCGCTTCGACCAATTGGGTCGTCGAAGCGAGCAATGGTGGCTATACCCGGGGTTTTGGTCAGAGGGGTCCGATGGCTGCACACGGGGGTTGCATGAGTCAAGCGACAGAAACGCCTGCAAACCCGAAGACGAGTTATATTGCTGTGCTGTCAGCGATTGCGACGCTCGCGAAGCTTACAGAACCTGTGTGGGTGGGGACGTGTGGGTGGATAAATCCAAACTCCTGTAAAATCTGCCATTGAGTGGGGCGGTCAGCACGCGGTTGTGACACAACCCACCCAGGGTGACGCGATAACAAATATATACTAAAACAGTATATCCAAAACAGATGACCGACTCGAACAAATCCGATCTTGATTATACAAGGCTTGGTCTTATGGCTGGGCTGGAGATTCATCAGCAACTCGATACCGCTTGCAAGCTCTTCTGCAAATGCCCGACAGTGCTCCGGGATACACGCGAATCAACTTACGAGTTTTTCAGATACCTGCGACCGACCAGGAGCGAGATGGGGGAGACTGATCAGGCAGCGCTCGATGAGGCAAAGGTTATCCGCAAATTTATATACAAAGCATATCCGAGCACCTGTCTGGTCGAGAACGATGACGAGCCGCCCCGCGAGTTGA
>JAIWAP010000097.1:0-5585 GCA_048634345.1 Methanobacteriota archaeon
ATGTCTGCGGTCCGCAGGATCTCGTCCTGATCGACCTTGACATACCACTGCTTCTCTGAGAGGATCTCGATCGGGGTGCCGCACCGCCAGCACATCCCGACGTTCTGCGCCAGAGGCTCCTGCTTGTATAACAGTCCCTCTGATTCAAGGTCCGCCGTGATCGCTTCCTTGCACTCGGCGATGCTCAATCCCTCGTATGTCCCTGCGATTCCTGTCATCCTTCCGCCACGGTCAATCGCCATTCTGAGCGGGAGATCGTGCTCGATCCACCACCGCACATCCTGCTTATCCCCAAACGTGCAGATCATGACGACACCTGTGCCAAAGTCAGGATCGACCTCCTCGTCAGCGATCACAGGCACCTCGTAATCAAAGAGCGGCACCCCGACCGTGCCGCCGATGTGATGTGAAAACCGCTCATCATCAGGATGCACCGCAACCGCAACACATGCGGCAAGCAGTTCGGGTCTGGTGGTCGCAATCTCCATATCCCGGTCTCCGAAGTAGAGATAGTTCAGCGTGGCATCGCGATCATCGTATTCGACCTCTGCAAACGCGATCGCGGTCCCGCATCTCGGACACCAGTTCACAGGACCGTCGCGCTGGTAGACCATGCCGCCTGCATGCATCCTGACAAACGACCTCTGCGTGTTGCCGTAATACGCGGGATCCATCGTTACATATTCGCAGTTCCAGTCGATGGAAAACCCAAGCTTCCTCATGGTCTCCTTCATCTTTGTGATGTTCTTTGCGGTCAGTTCCATGCACAGTTTCCGAAACTCTACCCGCGGGATCTGGTGTCTGGTGATCCCGTGGGTCTCCTCGACCTTGACCTCGGTCGGCAAGCCGTGGCAGTCCCACCCCTGCGGGAACATCACATTGTACCCGCGCATTCTTTTGTATCTCGCCACAAAGTCAATATAACACCAGTTTAACGAATTTCCGATATGCAAATCCCCGGTGGGGTACGGAGGCGGCGTATCAATGATGTACTGCGGTTTGTCAGATTCCCAGTCAAACCGATAGATGTCCTGATTGATCTCAGACCGCCATCTCTGCTCGACTGCGTGATGATCATATTCCTTTGGAAGTGTGTCCTGCATGGTCATCTCCTTACACCTTTTCGATTAAAACGATGACTGATAAAACTTTCCGGATACCAAAGGGGCGGTGGCGGCGTCGGTGTCAGTAGCTGGTGACAACGAATGCGGGCGCGTCTCCGGCAACAACGGTCCGGCTGATATAAAGGCGCGTCCACCACACCGTAATCAGCGGCATAACGATGACCAGATTGATAAGCGTGCCGACAAACTGCCAGACCATTGCCAAAATCGGGTTTATGTAAAAGATCTGCCCTGCCACAACAAGAACAATGGATATCACGACCATCAACAACCACATCAGGAAAACATCCATTTTATGGTATGAAAAAAAACTCCATCCACTTGTGATACCTTCGATTGGACCTGCTTGGTTGACCACAATCGCATATTTGACCGGTGCCAGCCCGATCGATAGGACAACTATGTATAAAAATAAAAAAATAAACCCGATGAACACGACGATCGCCTGCACAAGGATGCTGTCAGTGACCAGGATCATGAATGCGCCGGGAAGCAGGAACACGATCCCGACAAGAAACAGGAGCATAACCACGATACCGGCAAAAAACAGATTAAGCGCACTCTGCATGCCATATCGGAAAATGTCCCCGGTCCTGGTGGTGCCAGTCATTGTCGCAGTCCTTGCCATGCCGATTGCACCCGCAGAAAAGAATGCCTGGATCAGCGCACACCCGATCACCAGGATGATGGATGCGGCGATGAAGATGCCGGTGAATGGCGCAATCATGCGTAGCAGCTCTGACATCTCTTCGCCTGGCGGTGTGTCTGAATACTGCATCACCCGTGCGATCTCAGATACCTGCGACTGGATACCTTCGACCGTATCGGTGCCGATGACGGCTGCAAGCCCGATTAACAGGAACGCTAAAAACAGGATCTGGAATAAAAAAATGAGCAGGAACGGTATACACAAAACCGGGTTCTGCTTCCATGTCTCTGCGCCGTTTTTTAGCACATCACTTAGCCGTTCCATTCCACGACCTCAATCACCCGCAGTGGCACACCCTTGAGTGCGCGCCCGATCATTGATTTTGCAATCCGTGATGCATGTTCCTCGCTCTCAGCATCAAAGACCTTCATGGACAGCACCATCCCGACGAGCGCGGTACCCGCAACCAGCATCACCGCCGCCAGCTCCTCACTGCAACGCGAGCATGTAAAAGTCCCGATCTCGATCTCCACAAACGACAACTTCGGGTGGAATCGCTTACCTGCCTCCGAGATCGCAACGCCGATAGCGTCGTCCACGCTTTTGATATCACGCACCATCCATGCCGCTTCCATTGTTACATTGTAATCCATTAGTCACCTCAAGCAAAAGACGCCCAACCGCACACCTGCATCGATGAACGCATGTCCGTAGCTGAAAGCAACCAGCGCGTTGACATAATCACCATTCGATTCAAGGAAATGGACACCATCTTTATAGTATGATTCTGCCATCACCAAATAATCTTTCGCAACAGCGTGAAGGTGTGATGAGCGATCTGGCACGATGTCATGATCAGAGAGTGCAGCATTCAGCAGCTTTCGATACCGATATGCCTTTTCTGTGAGATGGTCATGTTCTGGCGATTGGTTCATTGGTTCATTAAACTCGCTTATCGCATTAAAATCTATTACTATGACTGTGCTACGAGATTGTCGCATTACGCAAGTGTTCGAGCCGGGGCATTTTCTGGTGACTTGGTCGAATATATCCAAACACTGTATGAAATCTCATAGTTCTGATGTTTTCTGTGGTCGCTAACGGTAGCTCCCTTGCGTGTGTGAAAAAACGCGGGCGTATCTCACTCAACTTTCTCGTCTCTCTCACCTTTGCGACCTTGCATTAGATCAGAGGAACGAGAAAGACGCGGGTGGCGCAAGGGTGCAAAGATTGGAAACCACAGAATCCATCAGAATCAGAAAACCTCTTCTATAAATCTCATGTTGAACTCATAACTCGTAATCTGTGAGCATTTACGTAAATCAGTGGCTGACGCAGGCTTTTAGCCACCTCCTACTTGATCCATGTTCATAGACTCGTCTGTAACACCATGGTGGCGTGACAGCCCCCCAACCACAATCTTAATAACCTGAAACCCGCATCAAAACACATCATTGTACATCGGCATACGTCGCCACACATCCCTAACGGGCCGATAGATCAGGGGTAGATTGCTTCCTTGGCATGGAAGAGGCCTCGGGTTCGATTCCCGATCGGTCCATCATCTGGCGTACTTAATCATCCGCGCGGGGGTTGCCCAGCCAGGTCAAAGGCGATGGGTTTAGGGCCCATTCTCGCAGGAGTTCGTGGGTTCGAATCCCACCCCCCGCATCGAAAGAATCGTTATACAACAGAGGAAGTCAGGATATCATGAATTCAGGGGTTGCTAAATATTTGATCATCGCCGCCGCGGTGCTGGCGGTTTCTTATGCCGGTTGCATCACCAACTCGCCTGACCTGTCAAGTCCATCACATCCGCCAAATCTGCCACCTCTGCAACTGCAACAGAACGCTTCAGAGATCGCTCCGGCAGAGATTCTTGGTATGGAACGGATGGTGGTCTCCACCGGACCTGATGCGATGCAACGGTCAAAACAACGGCATATAGGAGATATCGAGAACATCGAAGATGTTGCGATCATCCATTACAACGGAGAGGGCAGGATGTTAACGCTCTGGACGACTGCATACCAGAGCGAGGCACTTGCGAGCAGCGAGACTGAGAAGATGGTCACCGGTATGTACAGATTCGGCGGTGATTGGGCGTCTACGCTCAAAGAGATCACGGTTGGCGGGAAGACGGTGTATCGGATCGAGCCTGACGGAGTGCCGCAGTATTTCTGGTCTGACGGGCGATGGATGTTCTATTTCATAGCGCATAATGTCACGTCTGACGAAATTCCTCTGATCATCGGAGCGATTCCGTGATAGCGGATTCGCAGAAACCATATCCAACAAACCTCTGTTTCTCATCCAGGTTGGTAAGAATGAACCTGTCTGACTCGATGTATGCGACATTCTTTGAACCCGACAGCGTTACAACGGGGCTGCTATCTGCCGCCGCATGGTTCACGTCCTCCCCGTCTACCACGATTCTTTCGACGCGCAACGGCGCGGTCTGAAGCCCCACGAAGAGATGGAGCATATCCCCAACCGAAATACGTTTTGCAAACTTTGAAAGCGTGCAGTTTAGCGTGAACCCTGTGTTTACAGCTTCAATGTTTGAGATTACACATCCACGCTCAACATCCTTTGGCTGGATGTTCTTCAGAGCCAGTCCGACTCTTGCGCCAGCAGGTGCGCTCTTTGCATCGACATCATGCATCTGGATCGACCGTATCTCGACCTGCCTGCCTGCTGGCAGCACGCCCATCTTATCCTTCGAATGAATCGTGCCCTGCATGACCATGCCCAGAATCACGCAGCCGATGCCGGTCACGTTAAAGACATGATCGATCACAACACGCGGTGGAAGCTCGTTTAATTCTGCATTCTCCCGCTCTACCTGCTCCCCCATCGAAAAGATCCTCTCTTTCAGCTCTTCCATGCCGTCGAATGTGCTTGTAGATATCGGGACGTATTCCCAGTCCTCAAGAACGGTGCCGGCTGCAATCTTCCGGAGACTCCCCTCCATCTCCTCAAGCGCATAGTGGTGCGAGGTATCTGACATGGTTAGCACCACCATCCCGTGTCGGTAGCCCAGCATATCCAGCGCAACGATGCACTCTCCGGTATGGATGTCAGGTCCTGTCGGGGGGATGCAGAGAAGCGCGATATCAGAGAGGTTCAGGGCGGTTATCAGCGGTTTTATCGACTTTGGGTACCCGGTAGCGTCGATTGATACGAGCGTTCTGCCGCTTTTGGAAAAATCGTAGATGGCAATGTCTGTTACGTTTCCTTTCTTGCCAAGTTTCGATGCAAGAGTAGTCTTGCCACTCTGCTGACCTCCGATGATTGCTATCTTTGTCATATTCGCTCCAACGAGTTTATCGATGATGATATTCCCAAGGCAACCATATAACTGTATAACCGTGTAGCGGTACAATCGTATAGTCGTGCGGGTGACTATGCACATGCTGGTGACTATCACAAACTTTTCATACATTGTTCATATACCCCAAAAAAAATCGAGGGATACCATGTTTAATCCACCAACTGCCCGCACAGACAATTTTAAATAGTTATACGACTATATTTAATCATGCAGGTCCCCTACGAGCTCATTGGCAAATTATTTGTCTATTTTGCAGCACTGGTTCTTCTGGTGACTGCGCTGGCTCTGGCGATCGGCACCTATAGTTTCAGGAAACACAAGATTTTATTTCCGAATTTCGTCCTGTTCATGTTATATCTATTCTACTCGCCCGCAAAATGGATTTGTAGAATTTTTTACGTAAAAGAAGAGCTTGTTGATGAGATTCTCATTGAACTCAGGAACGCACTTATGCTTGATCGATTCAAGCACACCCTGA
>JAIWAP010000098.1:0-5406 GCA_048634345.1 Methanobacteriota archaeon
CTGATTCCGCCGGTTCCCCTGCCGCTTCAGCAGGTTTGGCTGCTTCGACCTCCTTTTCCGCCGCAGTCGGCACAGCACCCCAGACTGCTTGATACGCCTGACTCACAGCATCTCGCACTTTGTCGCTTGGATCATCGAGGTGTCGCTTAAGCGGGTCTTTTGCAAACTGCACAAGGCTTTTGTCCCCCTGTCCGATGCGCCTGATCGATTGAGCGGCGTTAGCACGGACACGTTCGTCAGGATCGTCGAGCAGCACAATTATATGTGGGATAACTGATTCATCGAGGTCTGCGGACGCTCCCGCCATCAGGGCGGACCTTGCGCGCTCATCCGCATCCTGACTGTGCAACTGATCGATGATATTATCTTTCTTCTTGCCAACAAGCGTAAATGCACGTTTTTTTATGGAGAAGTCTTTTTTCTTTGATTTTGTAAGTATTAACGCCGCCACAACCACGATTATGACTGCAAGCAGGACAAGCGTCAGTATAACCCTGGTCTGGGCATGTTGTCTCCCTTCCCAGTCCTTCTGCAGTGATTCTCTGGTGCCGTTTGCATCTTTTACAACGTCGGCAACGATGTTCTCCTGTTCTGCCAGATCTTTCAGGAAAAATTCGGTTCCGTTCAATATATCATCCATATTTTGATCCACGCTCATAGCACGCTCCGCAAAAGCAGAAGTCACCCCATAATCTGTGGTATCTGACTGATTGAGGTCATTTCCAAGCACGGCAAGCGAGTCGCATGATGTGATCAGGTTGACGCGGTTTGTCTCGATTGCCTGCGGCGAGCCCACAAGTGCCTTGATGGCATCGATATCCTCGATGGTTAGCTGATCTGCCGCTTGCTTCCATGCAACCGCCTCAACGACGCTCTCGATGGTTGATGCATCATCGACCACGGCGCCGTCAGATGTGAAGACCACAATCCCGCTCCCGCAGACGATATTTTTATATTCAACAACATAATAATTTTCCGCAGCCATCGAGACCACCTCAAGCGTATCAATCGAGTAATCGAGCAGCACCCGTTCGGCATCTGCTGCCACTATCACCGCGTTTTCGTCGGTGCTGTTGGCTTCGCCCGCACATGGCAGGACAAACAGTGTAAGCAGTGTAAGCAGTGCAAGCGATGTGAGCAAGGTACGCAAGGTACGCAATGCAGGTACAACCAATGCGGCGGCAGGAAAAACAACCGACGCCGATCTAACAGACCTATAACCGTTCATAATACTCCTGACTCCATACGTTTCACAATTTCGGGGTTTTCGTACATCTCTCTCGCATGTTTCAGCAGAACCTCTGCAATCAGCACTCGCAACGCCTGATCAAGATCATCTCCGGACCTATCTGAGATCAGATCCTTTGCAATCGTCCAGATCCCTGTAACCGGGAGTACGCTCATATTCCTCGACTTTGATGTGATTTCATTGTCGATTTCGGTTAATATCTGCTGCACACATGGGTATTCGGATGATATGAATCCGGATAGGTCTGATAGCAGATTCACGAGTAGATCGTGACTGATCTGGCTTGCGGCACAGACTGATGTGCTCCCTGCACCCGATGCGCCGGTGGCATACAGATCGATATTTCGCTTGGAGACCATCGTCTCGGATATCCTGGCAGAAACCACCTCAATGATCGATATTAACCGATTAGTCACATCTTTCGGCGTATGTCTGCCGCGTATGAAATGATCCGCGGTCATCCCACGCACATATTCGATCTGCCGCTGAACCATGCTCCGGTAGAATCCGGGGATGCAACGGTCGTAACCAGAGACCTCGCGGTAGCGATTCTCGAACGCCTGTCTGATCGAACGTAGTCGTGTGTCCTGCTCGTGGTCAGGGCGGACCACCGATGATAGCAGCAGCGTCACGGTCCCGCTATCTGCAGAAACCGAAACCGAAGTGGTCGCACCATCATATAGATTTGGGATGCCATGGACATCGATTGTCTGCTCGCCGCTGCTCACGGTAAATGTCGCAACCCCGTCATCACCAGTCTTTAGCGTCTTTGGTCCGAGATGGATAATCGCGCCCGGGATCGGTATCTTTGTTGATTCGTCGAGCACTTTTACGCTCAGGTCCAGATCCGGTTCAGGCACAGCAGCTTTGATGCCGGGTTTATCAGCGATCTTTGATTTTGTTTTGATTTTGGTTTGGATTCCGATTTTGGCTTTGACGATGGGTGTTTATCGGATTGTTTTCTGGAATCTTTTTTAGATTGTTTCTTATATTGTTTCGTAGATTGTTTTTTCGGTTCTTTTTTGGAGGATTTTTGTTTTTCAGGGTCTTTACCGGACTTTTGTCCACCTATCGATCCGGTGATCGATCCGTAAGATGGTTTCTGCTGTGACGATTTTCTGCGCATGAAAACGATGGAGATACCAGCGATCGCCAGCACCAGAACAAGCGCTGCTGCGTACTGGCTAAGCTTTCCGCCGGTCCGGGTATCCGGCGCAGTGTGCACATCTCCAGCAGCACCTCTCGTAACGGTTGTGATAATGATCTCAGCAGAGTCCGCGGATCCATAGTAGTCTGTCACGACCAGTGTGACCGTACGTATGCCCGGATCAAAGAGATGACCGAAGACCGGCTCCTCTGAGAGGAGTGTGCCGTTCTCAATCCACCGGTAGGTCAGGTTTTCGCCGCTTGAGCCGGATGCGTCAAGCAGCACCTCGCTACCCTCAAGTGTCACGCGCTCGTCCATTCCGGCGTCTGCCACTGGCATGTCCATGCTCGTCCGAACCATAACGACGACCTCGTCCGTTGCTGATGCGCCGCTGCTGTCAGTCACCGTGAGCATGATGTTATGTACGCCTCGCGGGAACTGGTGCCCGAATGACACAGACTCGCATAATGTGGCGTTGGCGTCAGCCTCGCGCCATTCGTACTTCGTGATCGTGCCGTCAGAGTCATACGAGCCTGACGCGTCCAGCGTCACATTGGTCCCGACAAGCACGGTCTGATCCGCTCCTGCCTCGGCTACGGGAGGATCCGAATCTACCGGAAGGACATCGATCACCACATAATCAGGAGCGGAAACCGCGCCGTACACGTCAGTCACCTCCAGCATGATGCGATGTGTGCCGCACGAGAGTCGCCTATCAAATGACGGTGCTGCGTTCAGGACTGCGCCGCCATCCTCCTTCCACCGATAAGAGATAGAATCGCCGTCAGGGTCACTGGAATTGGATCCATCGAAATGAACCGATGTCTCTTCGGTGACTGTCAGGTCAGGTCCGGCATCTGCCACAGGCGCACGATTGACCACCACAAACACGGCATCATCATCCTGATCGCCGAGACTGTCGGTCACGGTCAGCGTGATCTCGCGTCTCCCGGCACTGTATATTTTGGTGAACGATTTCCTGGTGCTGATGTTCGTCCCGCCCTCCTTCCAGACGTACGATATACTGCTGCCCGATGATCCGGATGCATCGAGCCTGACACTTGTGCCCGGCGATACGACCTGATCGCTGCCCGCATTTGCAACCAGAGGCTGGTTCACACGCACAATCACAGTATCAGTGTCGAAACCGGTATCATCAGTCACATTCAGCGTGATCGTGTGCGTGCCGGATGAAAAGACATGACTGACGAACGATGCCGCCGTCCCCTCCGATAGCACAGTGCTCCCTTCTGTCCACCGGTATGTCAGATTGTCGCCGCCGATCGAGTCGGTCGAGCCTGAGCCGTCCAGTGTGACCATGGTGCCTGATGAGACTTGCTGATCACTGCCCGCATCCGCAACCGGCTGAGCCGATGCGCACCCTCCGAGCAGCAGCAACGATATACATGCAAGCGTTATGATGTAATTTCTGCGTTGCCGCAGCATTTTGACCATGGGGTATCATGAACTGTGTAATTACATAAGTCTTATGTGGCACGGTTGGCGACGTGGCACCACACCTTCAATGAGGGATTTACCAATAAAGATAGGTTCAAAGTTCTTCGCTGTTTTTCATGGGTGGCGCCGGGTACTTCGCGGTGCGACTTCCTGCCAAGCAGCACAAATCACACTGATTTTAGCCACATCTCACATGACACATGTTCATTGAATCGTCCGTAACACCGTGGTGGCGTGACAGCCCCACATCACCAAAACGTTTATATACTACCACATAGTAGTGATACAAGTGCGAGCGGGTTACAAACTCTTTTTACCACACTAACCCCCACTCCCCACTCCCCACACCCGCTCGCATAAACCCCCTTACAATCATCAGCCATTTTTACTCAACTCTTACTCTTGTTAACAATCCTTGTCTGTATTACATCGCCACCGAGCATACGCCACGCTTCACGCAGTTCTTTTATCTGATCGCGCCTGACAAGCGCCGTATAAGCAGATCCGGTCCCTGACAGGCTTACTCCGGCGATCCCGAGTTCAAGCGCACGCATTGCAACCTCTGTGTCAAATCCGAGTGCGGCACAGTACAGCAGCCCGTTTAAGGTCATCGCATTCTCAAAGTCATGAGCGAGTGCAAGCTGGTATGCTACCTCCACAAGCGGCGCAACCGCCTTTGACCTGGCGATGTTGGTATCAGCGGTAAACGCTACCTCTTCTGGCAGGTAAATCAGCACATCAGAATCGTACTTGATGTGCGACACCAGTTCCTGATTGCGATTGTTGGTGATTACGACCCCTCCGAGCATCGAAGCACATGCATCATCGAATGCGCCGGTGATGGTGACCCCGACATCGAGCGCAGCGCGGACGCCCATCCGGACGGCTTCTGTCGGTGGCAGCGTTTCCCCGATTGCATCCAGTGTCGCAAGTATCGCCGCGTTTGCCGCCGCAGAACTGCTTTTTAGCCCACGCGCGATCGGTATCTCGCTCCGGGTTGTGACCGCGCCATCGCAGACGTATCCAAACCGGTCCAGCACCAGAGATACGCATCGCTCGATCAAAGCGGTGTCATAAGTGGCGCCATCGCATGTATCGCAGGTAGCAGCGTTCTCGATTCTGCCGGCAATCCTGCCCCCTCCTCCGGCGCATTCATGTAATTCGACATCGGCTGTCGTCTTCAGATCGATGCAGAATGCAGCACCCTTCCATATCGCAATCGCATTCACGATCGTGCCTGCGCCATTTGCGTACGCGTGTCCGTGCATAATCGGTAATTCTCTCGATCAACCTTTATACGGATTTCCAAAAGCAAGGGGCTGTCACTGCCAGATGGAAGGTATATCCGGAAATGCTCATACCGCAGGTTACCGTGAAATGACTATCCACCATCGCTACCATCAAACGGATGCCGATTGGGTAGCTGGCACCCGAAATTCTTATCATGCATGATAAACGAATAACAATTGATGGACGATCTCGATCTATCAATTCTCTGGCATCTCTGTGAGAACAGCCGCGCAAGCAGCACAGAGATTGCAAAGGCTGTGGG
>JAIWAP010000099.1:0-5258 GCA_048634345.1 Methanobacteriota archaeon
AAAACCAGAGGTGGGATCGATGAACGTTTTACTGTCAATTAAACCGAAATATGTCAACGAAATCGTAAATGGAAATAAAAGATACGAGTTTCGGAAATCAGTTTTCAGAAAGCGTGGCAATGTTGGTAAAGTATATATTTATGCTTCTTCCCCTGTGAAAAGGGTTGTAGGTGCATTTACCATAGAATCCATCATAGAAGAACATCCAAAAGAGTTGTGGAGGAAATGTAAGAAGTTCTCCGGAATCTCGGAGGTGGAGTTTTTCGATTATTTTAGAGATAAGGATAAGGGGTATGCTATTGAAATTGGGATGTTGGAATTGTTTGACCCTATAGATCCAAAAGACCATGTTCCTGATTTTTCCCCGCCCCAATCCTTTTGCTATACGGATGAACCCTGGGGACGCGTATGAAATTGCTGATCCTGTACGGAGGAAACTTCGGGGAACGAGTGATACGAAACCTTGTGAACGACTCCGAATTCTGCAAATCCTGTGATCCGCTCTGCACACACTGCAAGTATGAGAGGTATTGCTACGCAGAAAGTATCATCGGCACGATCAAATTCCCGGCGCCAGAGACGCTGCCTGATTTCATCGACGACCCTGATCCATACATCCCGGTGCTGCCATCTGCGGATATCATGATCGCAACAGAGATCCATCCTGACATACTCATGGAACTGCCGCCACGGCTGAATGATGCAGGAATCAAAGGCTTGATCGTTCCGGTCGAGCAGTCAAGAGAAGCCTCTTCCGGACTTGCAAAACAGGTAGCGGAGCGGTGCAGCGATCTCGGGATAGAATCTGCATTCCCAAAGCCGTTCTGCTCGCTTAACCGGAAAGAAGGGATCATCGGAAGATTTGTTTCTGAGTTCGGGATCGGAATCCCGGTTCTTGAGATCAGTGTTGCGAACGGGGTCATTTCAGCAGTCACGGTCAAGCAGAGCGCACCCTGCGGATCGACGTGGTTTGTTGCGAAGAAACTGATCGGAGCGCCTGCGAACTCACCGAAGATCGTCCGGGAGATCGCCAGCGAGGCGCATCACTCGTATCCCTGCACCGCGGACATGACTGTCGACAAGGAACTAGGGGATACGATCCTGCACCGGGCAGGGTACCTGATCAGAAGTGCAGTCGAGGATGCGCTCTCGCTCTGAGAGTGCCTGAAATACCTTATCTTTTCTGTTCAAGAACGCTCACATCGGGGTTCGCCTCGCCAAACTTCCTGACGAGTTCCGCGATCACATAATCCCGGGCATTCCCATCACTCTCGAGCCTCCCTATCAACTGATACGACGCAAAGAGCGGCGAAGGTCCGATCTCTGATGCGAAGTTGCCGATTCCCTGATTCCAGACAAAGAGCGTGAAGAGTTCATCCAGCTCGGAAACAGTGACTCCGGCAGAGTATGCCTTCACCAGTTCCCGTGTTGCCTGTCGAAGACGCCCTGCGCCAACAGCATTCGCAAGCGAGAGCAGATATTTGGTCTTCTGGTCTATGGCGGGATCTTCTTTCTTCCAGACAAGTTTCCAGAACTGCGACGCTGTCTTGCCAAGCGTTTTGTCGATTTTACCGAGATTGGCGAGAGCTGCCGGGTGCAGTGGCGTTTCCATCGCGGTGGCGGTCTCTTTCTCTTCTGTCCGGTAAAAATACGTCCGGTATTCGTTGTCCGAGATCTTCTCGGTCAGGTGCTCGAAACCGATCTCTTCCAGAGTGGAATAGAGCGGGATCGGCTCAAAACTCTGGACCACGCAGATTCCATCACCAGCGCTCACCTTTTCGGCTTTTTCCAGGATTGTCTTCAGGAAATTGCCAGCAAGCCCCCTGCCATCCAGCACTTCGAATGATTCTTTTTTATCGTTCCATTCTTTGGTCATGGGTTACCACCTATATGTATAAACCTTTTAATGGTTTACCGTTGCAGTGATGTGTATTGCGAAATATATAACGTTATGGTGCGGAAATCGCCCATAATGTTTAAGAGAAATACGAAAATCGGTATGGTGGCATACAAAATGATTGACGAAAAAGACATGTTGATACTGGAGATACTTCGTGAGAATGCTCGCACACCGCTCACTGAGATTGCGGAAAAACTCGGTGTCAGCGAATCCACGATACGAAAGCGCGTCAAGGCGCTTGAGGATGGGGACGTTATAAAGCGCTACACCGTAGTTGTCGATCCAGCGAAACTCGGATACAACTCGGTCTCGTTTGTCGGTCTCGATGTCGAGCCCACCCACTTTCTCGATGTTGCGATCCAGATGACAGAGTTTCCTGAAGTGAAATTCGTTGCAACGTCGACCGGAGATCACATGATCATGACCGAGATCTGGCTTAAGGACGGGAGGGCACTCGGAAAGTTCATCGCGGAGAAGATCGGGGGACTGGAGGGTGTGCAGAGGGTCTGTCCGGCTGTAATCCTGGAGAAGTTAAAGGACAGTTGCGGATGATCGTCGAAATCATCGTTCTTGCATCTCTGCCGCATCCACGACCTTCCCGGCAAGCTCTGCGCACGCAGCAAGATCATCGGCTCCCGGCACAAATTTGACCGATATGGAATCGACAACCGTAACACCGGTCTTCTCAAGCTCGCTCGTAATCGCTTTGACCGCGCCTCCAGCCCAGCCGTACGATCCGAAAGCGGAACCGACCTTGCCCTTTGGTCGAAGTCCTCTGAGATACGTCAGGAATCCCCCGACGCTCGGAAACATCCCGTTGTTGATGGTGGGAGAGCCAACCAGTATGATCTTAGCCTCCAGAATCTCGCGTACAATCTTGCTCCATTCCGATTTCCCGAGGTGGTACACCTTGACCTCGAACCCGGCGTCGATTATGCCCTGTGCAATCGCAGATGCCATCTTCTCGGTGCTGCCCCACATGGTATCGTAGACCACGATTGCGGTATCGTTTGACTTGCCCGAACTCCAGCCGCGATACGCGTCAAGAATGTCACCGACACCGGAATCGCGCCAGATCATGCCGTGGCTCGGCGCAATCATATCAATTTCGATACCCATCTCATCGATCTTCTGCAGGGTCTTTGTGATAAGCGGCGAGAACGGCATCAGGATGTTGGCATAGTATGTGGCAGCATCATTGAGTATCTCCGGAACCTCGTCTGCGTACCGCTTGCTGCTTGCGATGTGCTGCCCGAACGCGTCGTTTGAGAGAAGCAGGCGATCCTCCGGGATATACGTGACCATGTTGTCGGGCCAGTGTAGCATCGGGGTCTCGATGAACGAGAGCGTCTTTTCCCCGAGTGAGATCGTATCTCCGGTCTTTACGGTTTGTATCCCCCAATCGTCGCAGTCATAGTACATCGGCAGTTCTTCCGCCCCTTTCTCGGTTGCGATCACTGTCGCATCGCAGGCGATCTCCATCACGCGGGGAAGTGATCCCGTGTGATCCGGCTCGACGTGGTTCACGATCACATAATCGATATCGCCCAGGTCTGTTATCGCTTCTACACGACTGCGCAGTTCATCAAAGAATCCGGCTTTCACGGTATCGACAAGCGCAACTTTCGAGTCTTTGACGAGGTATGCGTTATACGTCGTACCTCCTGGTGTGGCATATCCATGAAAATCCCGCAGGTTCCAGTCGATCGCGCCAACCCAGTACACGCCGTCGTTTATCTCTACTTTGTTCATAATATCATTTCTCCGATCAATCGTCCTCTCCGATATAAACCGTAGCTTTATCCGGTGTCTTCCCACCTTTTACCTGATGGTAGTACGCATAAGTCATCGGCTCGCCCTCTTCGAGAATGTCCGCATCAACAACCTCGCCGATGAAGAGGACGTGCGTGCCCGCGTCCACCTCCCGAGTAGCCGCAACCTCGATATACGCAAGAGCATGATCGAGCATGATCGGTGCACCGGTGATGCCGGTTCGATACCTGACACTCTCGAATTTATCGATGTCCCTGCCTGACCTGAAACCGAACCTGCCGATTACTTCCATCGGCGCGTCCGTCCCGAGAACAGATGCCGCAAAGACGCGGCTCTCTCGTATGTATTCGCAGGTCAGGTTCTCCTTATTTATGGCAACCGCAACCATTGGGGGCTTGGATGCCACCTGCATCACCGTATTTACGATCTGACCGTTGATGGCTTCGCCATCTGTCGATGTGACCACGTAGAGACCGTAGCTGATCAGATGCAGTGCTTTTCGGTTCATTTTCCGTACCTGTTCAATAAGTTGTGGTTTTATGTGGATATCCATATAATATTGAGCATGTTCCATTTTCCCTTGACTATCAACTCATAGAGCGTCCGCGCTCATCCGGATCATCTGCCTGACCTCCGCGCCAAGCGCCGGCGGCAGTCCCTTGATATCCACATTCAGGAATCCGCGAACAATCGCACCAGCAGCCTCATCTTCCGAGAGACCTCTTGCTGTCAGGTATGCGATCGCCTCTTCGGATATCCGCCCGACCGCTGCCTCGTGCGAGAGTTCAGCGTCCTCAACGGTTGCCTCAAGTTCAGGAACCGAGTATATCCGTGCCGTATTGGAGAGCATGAGCCCGATGCACTCGAGATGTCCTTTCACTCCGGGCGCCGAGCCCACGATCGCACCCCTTGCGGTGACATCAGCCTGATCTGTTGCAATCGACCTGGATATCAGTTCTGCGCGGCTGTTCTCGCCCTCCAGCACCACTTTAGAACCAATATCGATCTTTGAATCCTTTGAAGCGTGGATAATGGTCTGCGTCATCGTTCTCGCATTCCTGCCGCAGTATGTGACCGGATACATCTGCACGTCCTTGACCGGTTTCATCAAAATATAATTGTTAATATAAGTGCCGCCCTCATCAACGATGATGCCGCTTCTCGGTCGAACCACCACTTCGGGCGCCCAGTTGTGAATCATCGTGTATGTGAGCGTTGCGCCTTTCTTCACATAGAACTCCGATACGCCGAGATGCATTGCAGAGCGCACATCCTGCGCAGTCGAGCAGCCTGTGATGATGTGAAGTTCAGCGCCCTCTTCGACGATCACGATGTTGTGCACGTTCTGCGAAAGCCGCTCCTTTCCGATGAAAAGACATGCCTGCAACGGAAAGATCGATTTAACGCCCGCAGCAGCTCTCACAAAGTAGCCGCCGGTCTGCTTCTCTGCAACCTCCTTTGTGTAGATGTCCTTGTCAGCAGGAACCGCACGCCAGAAGTAATCTGAGAGCCAGGAGTACTTCTTGAGAGCAACGCTACTGTCCAGAACCTCGATCCCTTCCTGCACGGTAGTTGAGCAGAGAAC
>JAIWAP010000100.1:0-5073 GCA_048634345.1 Methanobacteriota archaeon
ACTGCGATCCGTATAGGTGCGACCTCCTGAAACTTGTCGGATGCACGACATCGCCGATCAGGATCATGGCTGATCGCTCTATTCCCGCGGTTTCGACCTTTTCTGCGATATCTGCAACCGTGCCCCGGATGATCTGCTCATCCTGCCACGATGCACGGTAGACAACGGCAACCGGCGTATTCGGAGGGTACTCGACCTCTTTCATGACCTTTGCAATCTTGCTCACCCCAAGGAATATCGCCATCGTTGCGCCGTGCCTTGAGAGCTCCCTGATCGAGTCTGACTTGAGCGTCTCGCCAGCCGGGCGGGTGATGATCAGGGTCTCGGTGATCCCTGAGAGCGTAAGCTGTGTCTTGAGCGCAGCTGATGCAGCAAAGACTGATGACACGCCCGGAATGATCTCCACATCGATGTCATGGCTCTTCAGCGCCGCAATCTGCTCGCATATCGCGCCGTAGAGTGAGGGGTCACCGGTGTGCAGCCGGACGACTTTTTTTCCGTCGCTGATCGCACTAACCATGAGGCGGGTCAGTTCATCAAGGGTAAGTCCGTAGCTGTTGATGACCTCGCCGCAGCTGAATGCGGCGACCGCCGGGTCAACGAGCGACCCCGTGTAGATCACGAGATCGGCTTCTTCGAGCAGTTCCTTTCCGCGGAGCGTGATCAGCTTCGGGTCGCCCGGACCTGCTCCGACAAAATAGACCTTTTCTGGCATGATTTACCTCTCTTCCGCATCTCTTTTGCTTGCATACAGTATGCTGAAATAATTCCCCTTATCAGGAATCTCGTCTGTTACTCGTTCCTCATCAGAGAAGAGCTTCTCAGCAAAGATAAAATCGGTATATCCTTCTTCGATCAGGCGGTCCCTGATCTTTTTTGGGGTTCGCGTCTTCAGCACGATCTTTGTTGTGATCGGCGAGCCATCGCTCACCACAAACGAACGATCGATGTTGGCATCGATTCTTGATGCAAACGCTGTGATCGAACTGATTCCCGGGACGGTTTCGATGACGATGTCCGGATATTTTTCCCGTATCCGCTTTTTCAGGCGGATGAATGTTGAAAAGAAGTTTGGATCGCCGATCAGCCCGAATGCAACCAGTCTGTGCCGGGCTTCGGATGCAACGACGTCCGCGTTGTGGTCGATGGTTCGGTCCAGTCTGGTTTTGTCGTGCGTCATCGGAAAATCGAGTATCTCTGCATCCGTGTACGGAGAAACCAGTTCCAGAGCGAGTTTTCCAGGAACAAAGACCTTGTCGCTCTCTTCAAGTATTTTTATCGCCTTTAGCGTCAGCAGTTCCGGGTCACCGGGACCGAGTCCTATTCCGATTAACATTGTTTTCCTCCTTGATTCATTGCATCCCCAACCACGATATGCGCTGGATCCAGGGGATTAAACGCGATTTCTTCCACTTCAAAGCGTGCTTTACCTATATACCTTGCTGTGGTGTCCGATTCGTAAAACAAGTATACCCTCCATGGTTCTGGTGTATATGATGCGATAGTCACCTACACGGTATTTGAACAGCCCTTTGAATTGCCCGGTAAGTGGCTGACCACTGCCTATATTTTCAGACAGATCCGTTTCCAATTGCTTGAGTATTCTCCCAGCCACGCTCTTATCCAATTTTCTTAGATCTCGGACGACCGATGATTTATATTCAATCTTATAAGGCAAGGCGATTCCTCATTTCGTCGCTTGAGATGATCTCATCGTCTTTATCATTCAACCGTTCTATGGCGACCAGATAGTCCGCATATTCTCGAAGATACGATTCTATCGCCTTACGAATGATATACGTCTTGGAACGCTCTATAGTCATGGCGAGACCCTCTAATTCATGTGCAATCTCATCAGACAGCCGAATCGAAACAGCAGTTGACATCTTAAGTCACCGGTGTAAACTGTGGCACTACTGGTATATCAGTGTATCTCCGACCATGATATAGTACCGGATTTATCAACTTGAATGTGATCTCTCCTGTGAGTTCGTAGCATTCCCGAGACCTGAACGTGGACCGTCCTCCCAAATACCCCCCGACTTCACGCACCTGATGATCTGTGCCGCGGTCTTGATCGCGGTATTCACAACGATTTGTCCGAAACCTTCGTGCAAAGAGCAGATATGGATTTGGTTGGAGCACGGGTTCCCACATCAGGGGGCAGCCATCGATCCGTAACACCTGTAAACGCCCCGTGAAAATACCTTAAAACCGAGACATTACCGCAGCACAGTGGTTTCTAATCACAGGGGGTTATAAGAATCGCAGCTCCCCTCTTGACCCCGCTTTTCTCGACTTTATCTGCAATATCGGCAACCGTTCCGGTAATGACCTGTTCATCATCCCATGATGCATGATATACTACCGCAACCGGCGTATCCGGGGGATAATCGACGATAGCCATGATCTCCCTGATGTATTTTGTCCCGATAAAGATCGCCATCGTGGTATGATGTTCGGATAACTCCTTGATCGATCCGGATTCAAACCGGTAACCGTCTTTCCACGGCTCTCCGGCGGAGCGTGTGACAATCAACGTTTGATTCGCTGTTAGTTCTGTTTTTGATGCTACTGCAAGGGCAGAGAGTGACGAAACACCGGGAATGATCTTCACTTCAATCCCATGGCTCATGAGCGCACGTACGTGCATGGAAATATTCTCAAAGAGCGAAGGGTCGCCACTGTGTAGTCTTACCACCGTCTTTCCTCTGTTGACTTCCTCGATGATATACGCTACCACCTCATCGTCCGTCAAATTCCAGCTATTTATCTCCTTTCCGCTCGAAAACTCGAGTATCTCTGCATTGATCGACGATCCTGGATATATAACGGTATCAGCACACTCAATCAGCCTTTTTCCTTTGATGGTGATCAAATCGGGATCGCCGGGTCCCACACCGATGAAGAATACTTCCATTCCTAAAACAACTCGTATTCAAGTCTCTTCTTGTCAGGATCGTAGATACAGGTGGGATCTCCACCATAGAAGTCACCCTCATAGAAATACGCCTTCTGCCGGCAGCCTCCGCAGACATCCATATACTCGCATCTTCCGCAGGTGCCATCAAGGGTTTTTCGCCGCTCTCGTATCTCGAGCAATTGTTCACCAGGATTTCCGTTCCATATCTCGTCAAACGAACGCTCTTTGACGTTACCGACCGACATTTGTGGCGTAAAATGGCAGGGATTCACGTTTCCAAGATAATCCACGTTAGCAACCTTGTTTCCAATTGAGCAGCCACCCGAAACTTGTAGAAGCTCCCTGACCTGATCGAATCTCTCAGGATCCTCCCTCTTCAGTCGCTCAAGGATGTATACCCCATCCATCGGCGAGTCAGTTGTTAAAATCTCGATCTCCTTGTCCCGAAGATTGATTGCACTGTCGTAAAGGTATTTTAGCACCTGTGTCCTCTGCTCCTTTGTGACGTCCAGTTCCTCCATGATATGCTTGCCCCGCCCGGTTGGAACCAGATGGTACAGGCAGAACCTGGGTATCTCTTTCTCGACACACAGATCAAGGAGCTTCGGAACTTCCTGCCAGTTTTCCTTCTGTATCGTGATCCGGAGCCCGGTCTTGAGCCCTGCTTCCTGTGCATTCTTTATTCCATCCATCGCACGGTCAAAAGCCCCGGTAACGCCTCGAAACGCATCATGCATCTCTGCGGTCGCTGCATCCACGCTCACGCCAACATACCTGATATCTGCCTCAGCCAGCAGCACCGCCACCTCCGGCGTAATCAGGGTTCCGTTGGTGGATATTACCATGCGAACGCCCTTTTCTTTCGCATGAAACGCAAATGGGAAGAAATTCTTGCTCATTAGCGGCTCCCCGCCTGTTACGATCAGCATCGGCATCTCAAGACGCGCCATTTCATCAATAAACCGAATCCCCTCCTCGAGCGTCCATTCATCCGGATGCGGCGATCGTGCATCCATGTAGCAGTGTTTGCACGAGAGATTGCACTCGCGGGTGATGTTCCACATAACTACCGGCTTGACCTCGGACGAGAAGCGGATAAGGTCGTCGGGCGCCTCTGCACAAGCGACTTCTCTTGCCCGTATAGCGTCCCATACCGTGCCGCGGTCTGCCAGTACCTTTGAAAATATGATCATATTACTTGGGTTCTGGATGCTGGTATGATAAACATTGTGGACGCGGGAGATTCCGGGGCGGTCGTGCTGTATCTGTAGGACCGATGTTCACTCCACTCAAGTCTCGCGGCTGGTGCTTTGGGCGTTGCTGCCGCATCGGCGTTGGGTATATGTGATTTTGTTGATATATGCCCCGATTTTGTCTGGATGCCAGCACCAGATGCGGGAATCTCAAAGAGACGAAACATTATTTTAATAATTTAATAAATTCTTCAGTAGGAATTTCTGCATCTTTCAATATTGCTTTAACCGTCCCGCGAGCAATCTCTTTATGATTGGGTATTGTTAACGGTTTTTTAAATGGGTGCCTCAGATGAATATGGCTCCCCTTTTGATCACGGACATAATATCCTATTTTAGACATGGCTTTTACCATATCCGAACCAGATACTATCGGTAGTTTGCTCATAGCGATACTGCTACCGCAACTTCTCTAACACCGGATCGAGTTGTGAGTGGCACCCCATCTTCAGCAAGGCATTTTAGATGCAATTCAATCGCTTCTTTTATATTTTGATTTGCTTCCATTTCAGTTCTTCCTTGCGATATGCATCCCGGAAGTGCCGGGACCGTAGCCACATAGTAGCCATCCTCGTCTCTTTCGATCAGTACTTTAAATTTCATAAGCAACCTCGCAGTGTTTTACTGTATTCAACCTGAATATTGAATGTTTCGCAAGGATTGGGTCATTGGATCATAATGCGTGGATTTAACCGATCTCTATATCCTCAACCACAGCCTCGCAGGACTATGAGGGTGCCTCAGGGTATGCACCTCGAACCCGGGTACTCACCATTCCGCGCCACATTTCACGCGAACCGGATCGTCATGCTCGCCTCGTTTCTTCTGATCGCGGCTGTCGCGGTCTGTCACTGGTTTTTCGGGGTGGTGATCTGCCTCCGCTGAGGTTGCAGTCAC
>JAIWAP010000101.1:0-5070 GCA_048634345.1 Methanobacteriota archaeon
CTGAATCCAGCCTGTCGAAAATGGTCATCGGTGGTGAGTGCGTCGATGATCCCCATATCCTGCATGACGATAAAGGAGATGCAATCGGTCGTCCCCCACTCCTTATCCATGCGAGAGGAATAGAGTTTCATCGCACGGTCAAACAATTCCGGACTGATCGATACCACCTCAATATCAGGATCACTGCGCAGGTCTTCAATAGTAGCTACAGCGGCAGGTCGCCAGCGCAATTTGGAAAGCGTATTACCAATCTCGGCAAGTACAGCTTCGGTTATCACGAACCGACCCACAATCTCTGATGCGATGGTGCTGGCACGTTTATGATACTCATCAGATGTGTTTATCAATGCCAGAATGTAACCCGTGTCAATGAAAATAGCCATTTTTACCGCTTATCTGTTCCATAGAGGTAGTGATCGTGCTGCATGGCGAGGTCAGAGATACCCAAATCCATAGCCCGTTTTAGAATATGTTCAAAAGCACGGTTGGGAATCTCTTTTTCTTCGGATGTCCCGATCGTGGTAACATGGCATGTATGAAAGTCTACCTGTACTTCAGGCTGATGAAATGCACGGATGTCAGATGCCACGTTGAGTGTTTTTGTCATACGATCACCTCTCTGTTGAAGCATAAAACTGTCTTATGCTCTTTCAAACATAAACCTATATGTATGAATGGTTGGCTTCTCATAAATTTTTCTGGTGAGCCGATTATCCACATCCACATTCCCGAGCATTCGTCCCCTCATGCACATAACTCATATCCCCGGGCTCTGCGCCGCTGCTGTCGCAGTCAGTGTCTAAAAACATGTCAGACCCAGATTTACACTGACTGCGAAGCACAGCCGCCGGCATGAACACAGATTATGGTTTTTTGCATAACCTGGGATTTGTCTGAAAACCCCACACGACACCTGACCATGCCCATAAAAATCACAGTTTATGCCGGTGCTATAGTATATGCAAAGCCGCAAAGATGGCTGATCGATCAGTCGGCGTTTCGATTAGGCGCAGAAAAGATCCAGCCACGACATTTCCGGGATCGCTGATCTTACTGACCAACAGTCAGGAATTCGGACAGATCGCCGTACTGGTACGTGAACAGCATCGTCAGCGTAACAAGGCGCCTCTTTGTGAGCGAAATCCCAAGATTGTGGTCGGACGGTGAGTTTTCATACAAAAATCGCTCTATGGATCCCGTATCGATCGCGTTTTCCTTTTTCATGTACCATGGTGGCACCCTGAGCAGCGCAGTGCTCTTCCGGGCAGCCTTTGTATCTGCCTCCATCGACTGCTTCTCGACAGCGACGCCTACCAGGGTCGGCACATCGATCGGTTTGTGCCCTCCTACCGGGATGAAATATCCGGGCAGGTCCTTTGACAGTACGCTTGCACGCCCGAACACGGAAAAACCCCCATCGGAGAGGGATATGCATGACATAATGTCCCTGACACTGAGGCTTGATGCGGTGCTCACCTTCGGGTCGGATCCGGACAGGATGTCAGAGATGACAGCAGCAGCATACTGGTTGAAATGCGGGTACGCACTCTCGATGTTGCTTGTGTATGCGATGCGCTGGTTATCCATCAGGATGAACGCGTCAGTATATTTTCTGAGATGCTCGATTGCATAGCCCACGTTCTGGTACTGTGCATGCGCATCTGCGCCGGTTCCGGTCCGGGCGGGCAGCACGCCAAAGACCATGGTCGGTATGTCAAGATCGCTTAGTATGCGTGCTATGATCGGCGATATCCCGGCTCCGGTGATTCCGCCAAGACCAAGGAACAGAATTGCGAAATCAACATCCTTGATGTTATCGTTCAGCAATCCAAGCAGCATGGCGTCATACGAGTCCATTGCAGACGCAGATGCCGCGGTATCGGCAAAATCCCGCCGCCCGACTTCATTGTCACCTGATCCGAAGAATCCTTTATCGGTCAGCAGGTACTGCTCCTTCTTCCCGACGTGTTTGAGTGCTGCCTTCGGATTGATCGCAATTCTCGGGTTCTTTCCTGCGCCACGCTCACAGACTGCATCCAGAAGCGCACTCCCTGCATGTCCGGCACCGATCAGAAAACCTACCATATTCCCGGATTAACCGCAACGCATATATGGTTTTTCGTGGTGGTTATATTATGGTTCGTGCGATTGATCTGGTGATTGATCTGTTGACTGCTGTTGCAGTGCTGTCCATGCTCGCAGCACCCGCTCTCGGGGACGATGCGCTGAAACGGGAACTGGTCGAGCAGGCAAGTGAGGTGAAACCGCCTGTGCTTGCAAGGTATCAGGAACTTGACCTTATGCACAAACAG
Source organism: Methanobacteriota archaeon (assembly GCA_048634345.1). Lineage (GTDB taxonomy): Archaea > Halobacteriota > Methanosarcinia > Methanosarcinales > Methanogasteraceae > Methanogaster_D. The sequence goes on from JAIWAP010000101.1 coordinate 2,313, forward strand.
ATCCTGATCACGCTGCAAACCCTTCCTGCAAACCAGATCACCGCCACGACAAGGAAGTGGGTGAACCTTGCATCAGGGCAGGGCGGCATTCTCCTGAAATTCGACGAGATCAATGATCTCGCATCAAAAGGCGATCCGCAGTCGCATGAAACCGCGCTGAGACAGGCTACCCAGTTGAAGGGTGATATAAACACGCTCGAAGGATATAATCAGGCAAAAGAGAATTTCATCACGATTTATCCGAGAATGGCGCTGACGCATTTTTTCACGGATCAGGGTGTTTATTTTGAGGAGCTTGCCGAGAATGAGAACGACACACGCCTCTCGATCGAGTACTACGAGCAGGCTCGGGTCGCATACAGGGAGGCAGAGGATCTCACAAAGACGACGTATGTGGACCTCAAGGTGAAGGAACTCGGGTCCGAGTACCGGTTTGACATGGCGGTTGCAAACGAGTCATTCTGTGTCGGAGAGGCGAACTTTGAGCAGGCTATGAGCGGACTTAACAATTCAACCAACCTGATAACCGTTGTAACGGGAATTCTCTCTGCAAGGACTTCTGAAAGGGAGCTTGCCACTGCTTACGAATTATACACGAAACACGGCGACGGGCGGGCATCGCAGATCGATGAGATGCTTGTTACGGTCGATTATGCGCACACTGAACTTGTCGCCGTCTTTCTGCGATATGCCGCAGCGTTCGGGGCATTTTTCATCGTGATACTGGTTATCGCACTCGACCGTATCTTCAGGTGGACACACGCGGTTGAGGATACATTGCTTGGAAACGAGGTGATCGGGTGATGATAAAGAAGGCTGCGTTGCTGTTTCTGGTGTTCGTCGTGCTCGTGCAGACTGCACAGGCAGGTGACCTTGCAGTCACTGGTGCAACATGTGATATATCGCTTGATGCACGGTACGGGGATGCAAAAGCGCAGGATAAGACGGTAACACTCACGCTGAAAAATAATAGGAACACGAGCATGACCGTGCATCAACCATCGCTCCGGGTGTCCGAAGGCGGCATCAACCTGACAAAGGTAACCTCTTTTCCCATAACCATCGCTTCTGGCGCCTCGAAGAGTGTGCGGATCAAGGTGCGTGTTGCAGGGACGGTTAGCGAAGGAACATACTCCGCAACCGCCGATTTCTCGGATGGCAGTGGCACCATCACCATCAACGTCGACCGTCTGGTCCCGGCGCACCTTGCCGCTCTCCCGAACATCAAGATAGACGACCCCGTGGTATTCAACAAACCGAGAAAGGAGATGGAGAAGACCGGCTTTAAGGTCGAAAAGACGTTTCAGATCGTAAACGACGGTGATACCAAGATGACCCTCGCCAGCGTGGCTGCTTACGGCAATCCTGATGCAGGAATGACGTTCAGCGTGAACCATCCATCGACGATTTCAGAACAGGGTGCTGGCACCGCCACACTGACGATCACCATACCCGTATCAGCCCCGGAGGGCGAGCATCAGGGCAAACTGCGCGTCGATGCGGGGAAAGCCGGATCACAAACCCTCACGGTAAGCGTAACGGTTAAGCACGAGGTCAAATTCGAGATGTCATCATACAGCTCGGATTTTGGGAGGGTTGACGTGTTAAAATCGGTTCCTCTGGAGATAACACTGAGCGAAGCGCTTGGATACAAGGACATCACCTCTGTCAAGATCGTTCGTGATGAAAGCCAACCGGGAGACGGGAAGGACGACTGGATGTCTGTTAACCTGCCTGCTTCCACGATACCGAAAGGAAGTTCGGTGTTGCTCACATTCACGCTCCGGTTCCGTGGGGAAACCGTGGTTGGCAGGACATATACGTGGCAGCACCTCCTCACCCACAGCGCAGGGAACGGGACCATCGCGCTGAAGGCGACCGCGACGCCGATTGATATCGCAGCGACGAAGGACGCACTGCAGACCATTCAGGGATCAGGAAGCCCGGATGCGTCAAATATCGCAGGCAAGGCTCTCGGGATGCTGTCTGCAAGCGCAGAGAGTGCTGAGCAATGGGCGTCGGTTGCGAGCGTCTCACAGGCGTCTGTTACGTTCCTTAATGCGATGGAGCAGGTGGTCCGGAAGACTGGTGCGGGCGATCACGGGGCGGCGACAAACGATCTTCTGGTCGCAGGAATCGCTGTGGACACCATGCAGAAGAGCGCGAAGACGCAGGCGCAGACCAATATTCATAAAATGTCTAATGATTATATAACCGGCATACTGCAGAAGGAGTCTCTATATTTTGAGAAGATGGCGGCAGACGCTGAGGACGACCGCACAAAGATCATTGCATACCGACATGCCGCCATAACGTACGAGCTCCTGAACTCGCCTGACCAGTGCAGCGCTGCATATAAACTGGCGGCAGAATCGGTGTCATCCTACAATCAGAAGATCGAGAGCGCAAACAACAACCGCGTGGATGCAGAGGATGCGATCAGGCGTGCGTCCGAAGACCTGTACCAGTGGGGCGACGTAAAACTGCTGGTCAATCCGTTTGCTTACGATGGAACCTCGGACGGGTACAGGTTTGCAGTAAACCGAACAGAAACTGCCGCAAACGAATACCGGACAGCAGGCGAGCAGGAGTTGTACAATGCAAGCAGCTCCCGTGCGGACCAGCTCAATAATCACTGGTTATTCCTGCTGGGTCAGTTCTGCATGTTGATGATCGGATATATCCTTCTCTTCGTGGGAGCGGTGGTCTGGTGCGTGTTTGCATTCATGGCGTTCGCAGCCGATTCACGAGAAGAAGA
>JAIWAP010000102.1:0-5011 GCA_048634345.1 Methanobacteriota archaeon
GACCGCTCGAAGAGATGGTCACAGACGGCTTGATGCTGGTCGGCGATGCAGCCCGCCAGTCTGATCCGCTCACAGGCGGCGGGATCATCAACGCAATGGATGCCGGAAAAATCGCCGGAGAGGTCGCTGCACAGGCGATTTCGGAAGGAGACGTCTCAAAAGCGAGATTACAGGAATACGAAACCATCTGGAGAGCGCGGCACGGCAAACGGCTGAAGAGGTCGCTTACTGTGAAGAACCATTTCGTGCCGATGACTGACAGCGACCTGAACAAACTCGTGCACTCTGTTGATGGTGTTGATTTCAGTACGATGAGCCTGTTTGAAATGCTGGGAACACTGATTCGCAAAAACCCGAAGATGCTCTTTAGTCTACGGAAACTGTTTATATAACCGGAAAATCCCCTGCTAAACCCGGGAGTCCCCCGAACCAGCGTATGTTGGCAGCCCAACTCCGGTTCAAGCGCTGCAAGCCCGCGAGTAAGCCTGAACAGATATTTAGGGCAAGGGGTTGCGATCCGGTCTACTCGAGTTTCTTAAGAATCCCTGCGACCTTTCGCTCCAGTTCTGGCAGATCGCTTTTGACAACCTTCCAGGTCAGATCCAGATCCACACCGAAATACCCACGGATCAAAACATCCCCCATCCCGGCTATCTGGCGCCATGGGATATCCGGATACTCATCCCTGAACTCCTGAGGGATGTTTTTCACGGCTTCCCCAATAATTTCAAGCCGTCCGATAACGGCATCCTGAATATTTACTGATTTCAAGAAGTCCTCTCTGGACATCTGGTCTACGTACTTTTCTATGAGGTGTATGCTCTCTAAAATGTGTCCGGGTGTTGACTTTTGGGTCTTTTTTCATAGTACCCTCACCTGCTCGCTTAAAATCCGGTTACGTATGGCAAGATGCAGTGCATTATAGGTAAGCACGTCAACGCTTCTTCCAAGAGAATCCTCAAGTTCCAGTTTCAAGCCCACAAGATCAAGCAGGCTTTTTTCTCCTCTGAATTCTATCAGGATGTCCAGATCACTGCTTTCTTCTGCATCGCCACGTGCGAATGATCCGAATATGGCTGCGCGGGCGACATCGTGGCGTCGCAGTGTGTGGGTGATTCTGGTTTTGAGTTCTTCGATGTGGGGGATCATTTTGGTGTCACCGCGGGATTGTGCCGATTTGTTCGGCTACTTTCCGATGCAAGGGGATTTCATGTTCACGAACAGCCCTGCATGGTATATGTTTGGATACCTAGATCAGGGTTTTTTCGATAGTTTCCTCGAAGGTTCTTTTTGGGCATGTCGAGCATATCATCCATCTTCTAACTTACCTCATAGCTTCGAATCAACAAGGATTTTGCTTTCTCCATGTCTGCATCTGACGAAATAGTGATCTCCAAATCACCGGTACCGAAATGTCCAATGTTTCGCACGTCTTTCGTGAATCCATTTTCCAATGTGATGCTATCCGGGTTGATTTTAACGTATGCCAAAATATGTTTTTTTTGTGGATGGATTTCAACACAGGCAAAGTTCTTGATCCTCTTGAAAGCAAAATAATATTTCAAAGTCTTTGGCTGTACATCATCGCCCAGTGCAAGAAGAAATGCTTTCAGTGCTTCAAAACGGTCTTGAAGTTCAGTGTCGGCTTGAGCGAGATAATCACTAACTGTTTTGTAATCGCTCACCATTTTAATTCCTTTTGTTTTTGCATTTCCAGCATTGCTCTGTGCACTGGTCGCGTTTACAAGTTCCAGAAGCAATAACTCTTCCCCGTAGCGTCGATATCTGATAAGCTCGATATTACGGTCTATTTGCTGGACTGCATGTACATCGTATTTTGTAAAGTCGCCAGCAATGCAGAGCAGTCGTGGTGTGCTCCATTCAATCTTAGTGGCAGCTTCATCCCCAAGTATTTTCTGCACATTAAGTTCAAATTCGCCCTTGTGGTCAAGCAGCCAATCGAGATAGAAAAGACCCTGGTTGATGACGTTTTCATTCAGCGCCCGCTTATATTCAATGATAACGGGACAACCGTTTTCATCAAGCCCAAGTGTGTCGATACGTCCACCGTGAGTTTTGCCTGTAGTATATTCTCTGGCAAGAAACTTAACTCCAAGTAAAGACTCCAGATTGTTCTCTATCAATGTTTGAAGGGATTTTTCCAATTCAACTGAAGTTCCTTCCAGTTCATGAACCCCGTCCTTTCGAATTCTAAAAATTTTAATATCACCCATGTTGCAACCACCATATTTGGTTATCCCATACCTATCGCCGCAGTGGAGCTCAAAGCAGTGCGACAGTCATCAATTTTGTCACCCCATCCATATATCTTTTTGCCAGTGTTTCTGTTTGCTCGGTCTCACGGTCCGGAGCTTTAAGGTAAAGATTGAGCGTGCCAAGAAGACTCGTTTCAGCGTTAAATTCATAGATCAAAGCAAGACAATATGCAAGCGATTCTGTGACACCAAAAACAAAATGCCCCGTCTGCGGAAACTGTTTATGTAGCCAGAAAACCCCCTGCTACACCCGCAGCCCCAGAACCAGCGCAACAAAGAGCCCGCCGATTACAATATCCGCAGTCGATCCCGGGTTCACCTTTTCGCGGATCAATTTCCGGTCAAATTCATGGACTCCAGGTTTTATCGAGTCCAGACCCCTGTTGCCTGCAATGATCCTTGATGCGTGATTGCTAACCTCGATCGACTTTCCTCTTCCGAATTTCGTCTGAATAAACGTGTCAGGAGTCTCTGCAATCATCTGCAAAAACGTGCACACGATGGCATCATTGATACTCATCTTACCCGCCTTCTCTGTGATCCGATCTGCACACTCAAATGTCCGCGTAAACCCGTTTACCCATTCGTTTGCGATCAGATCATGATCGACAGAAAGTTTCATCAGATCGAAGAGTCTGATATCTTCTTTCAGGATTCTGTCGATGGATTCCGAGTCTTCGAGGTCGATCTCCGGAACTGCGTCCACACGAACGCCTGCAACTGAAAACGCACGGTAGAATTCGGCAGCATCCTCTGCGGTGGTACCAAAAACGATCTCAGAAACACGCCTGCCGCTTCCGGCAGCCATCAGCAATGGAATCAGCAGAACGAATGCGCCGAAGTGTGTGTTTCCCCCGTGCTGCCACCGTAGCGATTCCTTTGCTGCCGCGTGTATCAGCGCGCCGACGCCGCTTTCGGATCTTGCCGCGTCTTCAAGTGCGGGATACGTCCCGATTGCGGACGCGAGAAAATGCTCGAAGGTCGTGTCAGGGTAATCGTGGTCTCGGTCTACGTTGCCCGGTTTCGGAGATGCAGAGACCTCGAGAACCATTGCGAGTTGTGCGCAGCGTGCAAGGTATGACGGATCAAAATTCCCATCGAGCGATCCTGTCTGATTCTTCGCAGAGTTCGTTTCCATCGGTTTCACGTTGTGAAAAGGAGCGTTATAAACTTTGGGTAGCTCGAGATCGGTCTTTCGGGTGGTGTCTCTGTTCAGTACGGCACTACTGGTCTTTCAGGTAGAGTGGGTGGCTCATGGAGGGCTTATGGATGCACGAACCGGGATTGCTGCATTACGCGATGCTGGCGCCCCCGTTCGTAAGAAGGTTTTATGTGGGGCGAGTTCGAACGCTTGATATATGGCGTGCAGAGAACTGCCAGAAAGGCGTTTCCACATCTCAACGAATGGTGCGCTAAGTGCACGTAGCCTCACCTCCTGTGTCCGAACGGATAGAACTCGTTAAGGGGGCAGATCCCACTGAACGGGCAAAAATCGGTTGGTTCTTATCTCTCCCAAATATTATTGCTCCGATTACGAGAACGCCCGCCGTGATCACAATGAGCCGGATACACGGTACACCGAAACCAGAGCATACCATTCACCTCCAGTAACCGGACAACACATGCAATCACCAGCATACCCGCCGTGAATACCGGAAATCCAAATTTTTCAGACATGATTTGGTAGTTGTGCCCTTCTCCACCTTCAAAATTAAGACCTACTGAACGGTTTTACAGCGCCTCGATCCGCGCACTCCTCCGGATTACTACAAAATTGCTGCAAAATTACTGTAATGCACAGCCCCCCACAAAATTCATTATTAATGAGATTATATTTCCCATCGTAATGGTTGTAAATAAAACATTTCGTTTGATGGATGGAGAACACGATGCGCATACCTACCCGCGATGAGATTCGCGCTGCTTACCAGCAAGGGGAAGAGGCTACCATTCAACTATTTGATTACCTCGCACGGGAATTACAGACCCTGCAAGATCAGCTGCAAGCCCTACAAGATCAAGCTCGAACAAGAACAGCGAAAACAGCAGCAAGCCCCCTTCCAGCGATGGTCTCAAGAAGCCCCGCACCAAAAGCCAGGAGATTGCCGGGCAACAAAAAGAACGGCGGGCAGGAGGGGCATGTCGGTCACACCCTTGAGCCGGTGGAGGAACCGGATCACGTAGAACTGCACGTTGCAGACCGATGCACCCAGTGCGGCGCAACACTCACCGATGTCGAAGCAGACGATCATCAGACGCGTCAGGTCTTTGACATTCCACCCGTAAAAATCGAAGTAACTGAACATCAAGCAGAGATCAAGACGTGTCCTCATTGCAGCGCACGCAACGTGGCTCCGTTTCCACCAGACGTCACCGCATCGGTGCAATATGGCAACCGCATCAGGGCAATGGCAGTATAACGCCTTCGGCGTCGACAGAGTAGAGTGAAATACTCTATCGATCTCTGTTACCAGACCAACTACCAGTTCGTCCCGTTGGAACGCATCGGAGACTTTTTCGAGGATATTTTCGACCACCGCCCAACGGATGCAATCATCCTCCATGCGAATGCGACCTGTGCGGAGAACATAAAACCAGCCAATGAGGCGATTAAAGAGCTGTTGATAAACGCTCATGTGGTTAATTTCGATGAAACTGGTTTGCGAGTGGAGGGTAAGCTGAACTGGCTGCATGTTGCCAGCACTCCGAATTTAACGTATTATGGTGTGCATCCG
>JAIWAP010000103.1:0-4993 GCA_048634345.1 Methanobacteriota archaeon
ACAGAAACTTTCATGTCTCTCCAGCCAACATCAGATCACAAGAATCACAGGAGATCACACATGGAAACGATTACCGCACGATACGATGCAAAATCCATAGAAAGCGAGATACAGCAGGTCTGGGACGAAAACGACACATACAGGCGCGTTCGAGACCTGCGAAAGGATGAAAAACAATTCTTTTTCGTGGACGGTCCTCCATACACCACAGGGCACATCCATCTCGGCACAGCGGGGAATAAGATCATCAAAGACGCGATCCTGCGGTACAGATCCATGCGCGGCTATCATGTCATCGATCGCGCCGGATGGGATATGCACGGGCTCCCAATCGAGGTGAAAGTCGAAGAGAACCTCGATTTCAAGACAAAAAAAGATATCGAAGAGTATGGGATCGATTCGTTCGTATCTACGTGCAAGGAATTTGCAATACAGAACATGACCGCGATGACCTCCCAGTTCAAGCGTCTTGGCGTGTGGCTTGACTGGGACGATCCTTACATGACATTAAAACGTGAATACCTTGAATCCGTCTGGTGGACGCTCAAACAAGCCCATGAGAAAAGCCTGCTCGAAAAAGGCATGCGTGTGGTGAACTGGTGTCCCAGATGCGAGACAGCGATCGCCGATTCTGAGGTCGAATACGGCGACCAGACCGATTCATCGATCTATGTCAAGTTTCCGGTGATCGGCGAGGAGGATACATTCATCGTCATCTGGACAACGACTCCATGGACGATTCCGGCAAATATTGCTGTGGCGGTGCATCCGGACTTTGAATACTCGAAGGTGCGGGCACACAAGGACGGCAAAAGCGAGATATTGATCTTTGCGTCTGATCTGATCGATTCGGTGTTAAGAGCAGGCAAGTATCAGGATTATGAGCTTCTTGATGTCTGTTATGGCAGTGATCTGGTCGGAACGCAGTACAAACATCCGCTTGCCGATATCGTGCCAAAACAGGCTGAATTTGAGCATAAGGTATTTCCGGCAGAGTTTGTGACCACTGAGAACACAGGATGCGTGCACATAGCACCAGGTCACGGCGTGGATGACTTTGAACTTGGATCAAAGTACGGGCTACCAGCGTTCTGCCCTGTCGGACCTGACGGGCGGTATACCATCGATGCAAGCATCTATGAAGGCATATATGTCAAGGATGCTGACAAGCAGGTCATCAACGATCTCGATGAGCGCGGGTATCTGCTTGCAAGCGGGACGATCGTGCATCGGTACGGACATTGCTGGCGATGCAAGACGCCAATCATCTATCTTGCGACCGAGCAGTGGTTTTTGAAGATTTCGCAGCTTAAAGAGCAGATGCTTGACGAGATTGCAAAGGTGAGTTGGTATCCGGACTGGGCAGGGTCTGCAAGGTTCCGTGACTGGGTCGCAGGAGCCCGGGACTGGTGCATATCAAGGCAGCGGTACTGGGGCATCCCGATCCCGATCTGGGTCTGCGACTCATGCGGGAAGTACGAGGTGATCGGGACTGGCGAGGAACTCAAAGCAAGAAGCGGCGTTGAGCCATCTGATCTGCACCGCCCGTGGGTCGATGAGGTTACCTTCGCATGTTCGTGCGGCGGGGAGTGCCGGCGTGTTGAGGACGTCTTTGATGTCTGGTTCGATTCTGCGGTCGCCTCGTGGGCAACGCTTGACTATCCGCACACATCGGCTGCGTTTGAGACGCTCTGGCCCCCCGATTTCATTGTGGAAGGACATGACCAGACCCGCGGCTGGTTCTATTCGCAACTTGGCGCTGGCATGGTTGCATTCGACAGGATACCGTACAAAAGCGTGCTCGTGCATGGTTTCACGCTGGATGAAAGCGGGAGCAAGATGTCAAAGAGCCTGGGAAACGTTGTTGCACCAGGCACCGTGATCGAGGAGTTCGGGGCAGATACGCTTCGCATGTACATGCTCTCCTCAAATGCGCCGTGGGACGATCTGAAGTTCAATCAGGACGAGGTCGCAACCGTGCACCGTTCTTTGAACATTCTGTGGAACGTCTACAGGTTTCCGCTGCCTTACATGGTTCTCGACGGCTTTGACCCGGAAAGCATCTCGTTTGAATCGATACGTGGTGCGCTCAGGCAGGAGGACCGGTGGATTCTGTCGAGGGCGAACTCACTCATACGCAATGTTACGTCTGCGATGGATGAGTACAAACTGCATGTCGCGACCCGCGCGATCCTTGAATTCGTGCTCGAAGACCTCTCAAGATGGTACATCCAGTTGATCCGACCTCGCACATGGACCGAGGCGGATGATCCGGACAAACTGGCGGTTTACAGGGTTCTTTGCGATGTGTTCGCAATTATTACACGATTGACCGCCCCGTTCATGCCGTATCTGTCAGAGGCGATCTATCAGAACCTTGAGGGCGCAGGGGCAGGGGTGGGGGTAGGGGAGAAGCGCGAATCAGTCCATGCGTGTGACTGGCTCACCCCTGATGAAGACCTGATCGATCCGGAGCTTGAGGCAGACATGGCAGAGGTCAGGCGGATCGTGGAGGCGGCTGCAAACGCCCGTCAGAAGGCGAAGAGGAAGCTTCGGTGGGCGGTCAGGCGGATCGTGATAGCTCCAGAGGACGAGGAGACCGTCCGCGGGGTGGAATCGCTGAAAGACGTGCTTGCAGAGCAGACCAATGCGAAAGAGATCGTTTTGCTCGGCGCAGGCGTCGAATGGGACGAACTCGGGATAGAAGCTATCCCTGATATGGCAAAACTCGGTCCGGCATTCAAGAAGGACGCCGGAAAGGTGGCTGATGCGATCAGGGGGGCCGATGCAAGAGCCATCAAGGATGCAATCGGAAAGATGGGTGAATGGACGTGCGACCTTGATGTCACAGGTAGTACAGCCGGCGTTGTAACGATCACTGACGAGATGGTCAGTTTCCGGAGTGTTGTTCCCGAATTTGCCGCCGATTCCGGGTTTGCACGTGGCATCGTGTATGTGGATACCACGCTCACGCCCGAGATCGAGGCGGAAGGTTATGCGGCAGAGGCGATACGCCGGATCCAGGACATGCGAAAAGAGCTTGATCTGGAGGTTAATGACTGGATCAAGGTCACGCTGGGGATCTCGGATACGCGGGTGAGCGATTTCTTAAACAGCATGGCAGGATTTGTTGCGGATGAGGTCCGTGCAAGGATGATGACGATCGGCGACATGGCGGCGTCCGGCGATCTTGTGAAGGACTGGGATGTCGAAGGCGTGAAGATGCGGATCGGTGTGAGCGTGCTTGCGTAGGGGTGTCGTGCCACCTGCTGCGCAAACAATTTCGCCCCCAGCCAGCCTGCAGGATCATGAGAGCGCTCGGGCGATGTGACGCGGCTGAGGTTGCAACGTAGTGACAAGCCACACACAGGGAGCTCAAACAGAAATTCCCGGGACGGGGGCATTATAGTTTAGCCGGTACGCACGCCCCACTATGTGCAGCTCCGCCAATCTCTCCCGATCCATTGCATGTGTCTCGATATCTCTGAGCCTATCAACAACTCCCGGTGGATAATAGCGCTCCCCACATCCCGCACATACGCCTGCTATGACGTTCTCCACCACAACGAAGTCGTTTCCGATCCTCACTATTTCACTGACCTCTCGTTCTTCAACTTTTCCACCACATATCGCGCATTTTGATACGATCATTCAAGCCCTCCTTCTGTAACCGATCCATCTAATCACATCTGGTTCATAAGTTGTTATAATTATTGCTGCATCATCCTCCTTTGAGTATGCACAGACTGCATGTATCGACCTGTCTTCCCCAGTTCTTCCGAATACGAGGCAGCGCCCGGAGGCAGCGCGACCCACGTATTAGCACATACCGTTTCACTGCGGAATCGTTTCAAATCCGAGCACCTCAAAATCGCCATCGAAAGTGAATATTGCATCTATATTATAATCATTCATCAAAATAGCACTTGTACAGTCCGTTATTGAGAGTAGCTGATCCGTGTACTTCCTAAATAGGGAAATAGCCTCGCTTTGAACAGACTCTGTAACCCATAGCATGGTTATGTATTGTGAGTTTGTGATCAAGTCCAGCATCCGCAGGGCGTGGTCATGCCGCTTCCTTCGATAGAGTATATGGGTCACAGACTCATCCAGCACATAATTTGATGTATATAACCTGTTATATCTGTATACACCTCGTGCAATTGCACTGAATACCTCGATTGCAGCGTCATGATGCACATCTTTCTTATCCAGCCGCGCTATAAATGCGGATGCATCGATGAACAATTTCAATCAATAGCCTCTCTGGAATATGTGATCTCATCTATTGTTGCAGCATTTCCCCCCGCATCGATCACATTGGAAAAATCAAAGAGAGGGTCGGCAGTATTAAATGTTGCATGACGCATCTTCCACTCGTTGATTGCCTCAACGATCGCAGTTTTGATTGTTTTCCCCTCTGCTTCAACGATGGCTCTGAACTCGTTATACAGTTCTTGTGGGAGTTCTATCTGCATATTCTTGATAACTGTCATTGCTACCACCTCTGTGCTTACTTTGTTATAATGGTTATCGAAGTGGATCGAAACCAGCTTCGGTCAAGCTTCAGTCATAATTCTATCGCGCCGGCTGCGGCTTGCAGGATCATCCACACATCGAGCGAGGTGATGCGGCGGTCGTCGCTCACGTCTGCCGCGGGGTTCCAGCCGCCGTTTGCGAGCTTAAGCGCGATTGCGGCGTCGGCAGGGGGAGGCATTGGAGTCGAGGTCGCCTTAAAGATCATCGAACGGAAAAGGCACCAGAACGACCTTACCCCTCATCATAGAACGGTTCCCCCTCGGAAAGCGTGTAGATATCCTCTTCAGGATCTTTCAGGAAATCGAAGGCGGGGTTGGCGGCTGCTGCCTGAAGCCATTCAGTCTCGCTTATGTCAGATTCTTCGGGAAGCAGGTGACTTACGCGGACACGGGTTGTGCCAACGACAGGCAGTGTTTCGTCCGGAACGTTCATGCGATCACCGGCTCCGAAACCA
>JAIWAP010000104.1:0-4990 GCA_048634345.1 Methanobacteriota archaeon
GACATCATCATCACCGTGGATGTCATGCTGGTTGGCGTTGACGAGAACACAAGCCCCATCGCCGAGAAGCAGAATGCAGCAAGCACAATTGCCACTGCGAGGACGAGCGGATGTGCGACCACCACGCCAAACATAACTCCTAAGAGAATCGGAACGAGCGAGATCACGATCCCGAATAGGACTGACGCCAGCATATCCCCGAAGAGAATCGTCGTGATCGAGACCGGGGCTGCCGCAAGCCGCTCAAGGTTCCTGGTCTGCGTCTCTGTGGGCGCAATCACCGGGGTGACCGACGTTGACGTGAAGAATACAGTCATACCAAGCAACCCGGCGATGAGGAAATCGACAGGGAGATTTCTTCCTATCATGAACGCCAGAAAGAGGAATGATGGGGAAAGGACGCCGAATATTATCACCGGTCCCTTCAGATAGTAGATTCGTATGTCTTTCCTGGCGATTGCAAACGCACGTCGCATCTGATCCATGAGCTCAGGAACCATCGGTCACCACCTCCACTACTTCCTCCGCTCCACCACCATCTCCGGTGAGTTTGATGAAGACGTCCTCAAGTGTTGGCGTCAGCGTGTGCAGGGTCACGATCTCGATGCCACCTGACCGGCAGTAGTCCACCAGATGCTGTATCGTCATGCCGGGTTCATCGGTGTACAGATATGTCTTATCTCCACTCACCCGGACATCGGTTACCCCGAAAATGCGGCGGAGGTCAGAATTGTCTACATGCGCCCTAAAGCTCACCTCTAACCGCCCAAGTCCGCCCATCCTCGCTTTAAGTTTCTCAGGGGGGCTGGTGGCTGCAATCCTCCCGTGATTGATGATTGCAACCCTGTTACACAACTGATTTGCCTCTTCCATGTAGTGGGTGGTGAGAAAAATGGTTTTGCCCCTGTTATTCAACTCTCGCAGCACATCCTTGATCATCCGTGCGCTCATAACATCCAGACCTGATGTTGGCTCATCGAGGAAGAGTATCTCAGGATCGCTCATGAGCGACATGGCGATCACAAGCCTCTGCTTCATCCCCTTTGAGAACGTCCTTGTCTTGTGATCCTTCCGATCATGCAGCCCGAAACGCACAAGGAGTTCCTCTGCCCTCGCTTTCGCATCCTTTGCCGGCACGCCGTACAATTCTGCCATGAGTTGCAGGTTCTTCCACGCAGAGAGTTCGTTGTATGCGTTAGATAGCTCAGGAACGACCCCCATCACCTCTTTGGCTTTGATCGGATTCCGCAGCAGGTCAAAACCCGCGATACGGACCCTGCCATGGGTTGGTCTGATGATCCCGGTGAGCATCCTGACAGTTGTGGTCTTGCCTGCGCCATTTGGTCCCAGAAAGCCGAAGATTTCACCCCCTACCACCTCAAGATCGATATGATCCACTGCCACGAGTTCTCCGTAGTTTTTCGTCAGTTCTTTAGCTTCAATTACGTTTTCCGTGATCATTATACCTGATCTCCCAGTAAATTGATGACTATCTCTTTTGTTTTCAGTTTCCATACCTTTTCAGGTGCGCCACCACCCTTTTCCCGGTATTCGGATACCTCGATGATGCCTGCACGGTTGAGCGCTGACAGATGATAATATAACCCCGAATGCGTCAGTTTCGCCCCCCTGTCGCCCAGGAATTCGTAGATCTCCTTCGTGCTCCTGCTGCCATCACCGATACAATCGATGATCTCCCATCTGGTCGGGCAGTGGAGCGCACTTATGTACTTACCGAGTTTTTGTAGTTGTGGGGGACGGTTGCAATTGCACATTGTATCACCTGAATATTACAGTGGTTTACTGCAATATTGAAGTGATACTTTAAAAGAGTTTTGGCGGTATATGTTTGACTAGTTCTGATGTTTTCTGTGGTCGCTAACGGTACCCCTCTCGCGCATGTGGAAAAACGCGGGCGTATCCCTCGCAACTTTCTCGTCTCTCTCACCTTTGCGACCTTGCGTTAGATCAGATGAACGAGAAAGACGCGGGTGGCGCAAAGAATGAAAAGCCCCTTCTTTCGGCATCTTTTAAAAAACCACAGAATCCATCAGAATCAGAAAAATTACATCCACAGTCTGTGAGCGTAGTGGCACAGCTATCCGGATGTAGCGGCATTCGGCGGCGTTTCATCCAATAGGTTTACAAACATCACCCCCTAAGTCAATACTGTGAAACAGATATCCGAATATCTCCCACTCATTGGCATGGCAGGATTCATCGTCCTCGTGCAGGTGCTTGCACTGACGATGGCAGGTCCGATGGAAGATGAAGGGATGCAAGCATTCGAAAACCCGTCATCGGTCTGGAATCCTGTGTATTATATTATACTTATATTATTGTTCACCATCTTCATTCTCTACGTGATCAAGACTGATAAAAAATACATCCTCCACGCGATATTGCTGTTTGCGGTAGCAGCAACCCTGTATTACGTCTTTATCACATTCATAGGTGCCGTACCCTCCATCCTCCTGACAACGGCGATCACTATACTCCTGTATAAGTTTCCTGAGTGGTATGTGGTTGATATCACCGGAGTCCTTGTCGGAGCGGGCGCAAGCGCAATCATCGGGATATCACTCGAGATTCTCCCAACGCTCATCCTGCTGATCCTTCTCACAATCTATGACATCATCTCGGTTTACAAGACAAAGCACATGATCACGCTCGCGGAGGGTGTGATGGATCTACATGCACCGATCCTCTTTGTGGTTCCGAAGCGGCGGGATTACTCCTTCATGAAACAGGACTTTTCGGCAGAGGCGGGTGACGGAGAACGCGGCGCATATTTCATGGGGCTTGGCGATGCGGTGATGCCCACGATCCTTGTGGTATCAGCCAGTGTATTTCTCCCTGCCGGATGCATGGCGGTGCAGTTGCCATTGCTCGGAGGGATCGCTCTTCCCGTGGTTCTTGCGGCGATCGGGACGCTTATTGGATATGCCGTGCTGATGATCGTTGTGATGGGAGGAAAGCCACAGGCAGGGCTGCCTTTTTTGAATACGGGTGCGATCCTCGGATATTTGGTTGGATGCGTCGTTGCAGGCATTCCCATATTCCCGGTGGCTCTTACCGCTTGTGCAGGATCGATTTAACCCATGAAAATGATCTGATCTAATCTGTTCCGATTTTATCAATTTCCAGGTCATGCTGTTTTCTGTGGTCACTGACAGAAAGAGCATTCACAGATGCGGAGGTCATGGAAATATCGAAGAGCCGAATCGATGAACGCTCATTCAAAGGCATCTTTGACCTTTTCAAAGATTCCTTTTCGTTTTTTATCGCCGGTGTCGCCTTTACTACCGGCACCACCTGTGCTACCTGCGCTCTCGCCCTGACCGGTTTTACCCTCGATTTTCTGCAATTCGGCGAGCAACTCCCGCTCCCGCTTGGATAGGCTTTTCGGAACGACAATCTTGATTTTTACAAGCTGGTCTCCTTTTCCACGTCCGTGTAGCTTTGGCATGCCCTTGCCGCGCAGCCTGAGCGTCGAATCCGCTTGTGTGCCCGGCGGAATCTTCATCTTCACGTCACCATGCAGTGTCGGCACCACCACCTCGCCCCCGAGCGTAGCCTGCGTAAAACGGATCGGCAGTTCATACATGATGTTGTCCCTATCTCGCACAAAGACGGAATCCGGCTCGATGTGCATAACAACGTACAGATCGCCGGGCGGACCGCCATGGACCCCGTGCTCACCCTCTCCGACAATGCGCAGCCGGGATCCGGTCTCGATGCCAGCCGGGATCGATACCGAGATCGTTTTGGCGCGACGCACCCTGCCGGTGCCGTTGCAGGAGCTGCATGGCGACTCGATCACCCTGCCGGTGCCGCGACACTGTCTGCATGGAGTAGAGGTGATGAACTGACCAAACGGCGTCCGCCTTACCTGATTAACCTGACCGGCGCCCTTACAGTTCGCGCATGTCTTTGGAGATGTGCCCGGTTTTGCACCGCTCCCGCCACACGTATCACAGTTTTCGGTGCGCATCAGTCGTATCTTTGATTCTGTGCCGTGCGCAGCGTCTGCAAGTGATATGTGCAGATCGTATCTGAGATCACCCCCCCGTTGCGGAACTGTTCGCGAACCATATCCACCGGCACCGCCAGCACCGCCGCCCCCGCCAAAGAACATATCAAAGATGCTTTCAAAGCCGCCCTGCCCAAATCCGCCAGCTCCCCTGCCCCCGAAGATATCCTCATAATGGATGCCCCCGAAGATATCCTCGGCAGAGTACCGCGAATCGATGCCCGCATGTCCGAATTGATCATATCTTTTCCGCTTTTCAGGATCAGATAGCACACCATAAGCCTCAGATATCTCCTTGAATTTCTCCTCTGCATCAGGCGCCTGATTTCTGTCAGGATGGTACTGCATCGCCAGTTCCCGATACGTTTTTTTGATTTGCTTTTCATCGGCGTCCTTCGGGACCCCAAGCACATCGTAATAGTCCTTTTTCTCTGCCATACGATAGGTTACCCTTGTTTTTAAGTGCGAACGGATATTTCTTAAGTATATGAAGTATGCACGTACGTTAAATTAACTGTTGCACCGAAAAGTTGTGTGCAACTTTGTGCCGATGACTCGTAATTTTATCGGTGCCAGGAAAAGTGTCCTGATTAAGATGGGCATTGGGGCGGGGCGTGGGCTGCCATGATCAGGAAGCTGACAAAACTCAATCCCCCTGCGAGCACGAGCACTGCGACGAACCCGCAGTAATACGAGATGACGCCCCCGATCAGTGAACCCACCACCGATGCAAGACTGATCACTGAGGTGATCCAACCTGCGGCTGTCGCTTTATCCTTATTCCGGCTGAGCAGAAGCTCGGTTGACCCGACATACAGAAATGACCACGAAACAGCGACCAGCACCATGCCCGGTATTATATAATAAAAAGTCGTCGGCGGGATGAAACTTAAAAAAGCGACCACCGACACAAGGTACCCGTATCTCACAAGCGATACTGCATCCCTGCCATCAAGC
>JAIWAP010000105.1:0-4990 GCA_048634345.1 Methanobacteriota archaeon
AGAAGAGGAGTCATAAAACGCCTTCACGCAAAACGAACCATCCGCGTGCCAAGCGTCACAAGATCGACTATCGCTGCATGGGCTGGCACCGGTTCAAGGTTCACCCGTTTCTGAAACTCGGTCTGGGACTGCCAGGTCCCTGCATTGATCACAGTGACGCCCCTGTACTGGTCAACTCCGATGGTATGCACATGCCCGCAGTGCAGGATGTGTGGTATCTTGTCGATCACAAAATGATCCGTTATTTCGGGAGCGATGGACACTCTGCCGCCGTACGTTGGCGCGATGTGCCTGCGCCGGAGCATCTCGACCATGACCTCGGCAGGGCGCTGGTAACTCATGTTTGGTATGGTTGCGATCAGGTCGTCCATCGATCGCCCATGGTAGATCAGTATGCGCACGCCATCGATCTCGATTAGCGCGGGATTGCCTGTGAATGTCGTATCATCCCGGAACATCGACCTGATCCTCTCAGGAAGCGCAGGCTGCGGTTCTGCCAGCCGTACAGCGTCGTGGTTGCCGGGTGCGATGATGATCCGCACATTCTTTGGAACCGCCCTTAAATATTTTGCCGCGCATCTGTACTGGTCATATACATCCGGGATCTCCAGCTCCAGATCCTGACCCGGATACACGCCGACGCCGTCCACGAGGTCGCCTGCAATGATCAGGTATCGCACCTGCCCTGCACCAGCGCCGTTTCCATCACTGCCCACGTCGCCATCACCGAGCCAGTCGATGAATTCGCAGAACGCATCCTCAAGAAACGTGTTGCTTCCGATATGAACGTCCGAGATCAGGACCGCGTGACCATGACCGTCACCTGCACCGGGGCGCGGACTTGAGCCAGTCCCATTCCACCCCGTATTTCCATTCCCGTTGCCCGGTAGTCGCTGGTTGTGCTGGCTCGGGATCTCGGGCATCACGATGTTACTTACGATCATCAGCCTGCCGTCCCTGGTGAGCGAGCCTGTCGCCCCGATCACCTCGTCGCGGATGATGCCGCTTGCAATCTCCCACAGATCGCGGTCAGCCGGGCGGACCAGCACAGAGAACATGCCTGTCGGGTCCTCAAGCTCGATCAACTTGTTGCCGTTTGACGTGGTCCGGATATCGTGAACCATGCCGATGATCGAGACGTTACCATAATCCCTGAGTCTTTCCGATCGCAACGATTCGATCGGGCGCGCAGTGACCCTGGTGCGGATGATGCCGCTTAACCGTGCGTACCGGTCACGGAAGTACCGCACAAACTCACTGTATTCGCCGACACAGGTCGACTCGTTGCTGATATCGCATAATATGTTCACTCCCGGAAGTTCAGGTGCAACAGGCGGTTGGATGCGGGGTGTTTTCGCAGGCGGCTTCTCGGGCTGCCCCCTCCCCTTAACAGATGCCACCCTGATGCCGACAGCACCATTACCATCACCAGCATCACCATTATCATCATCCCCATAATCGAACATGATGTGCTGCTTGTCCACCACAAGCACCGAGTCGTCCAGCGATCGCAGCACCTGTTTCACAACGTTATCAGGCGACGGGCATGAATCAATCAGCGCGACCGCGCCCGGACTGATCTGATATCCTGCGTTCGCAAATTCCTCCACAATCAGTGATTCATGCATTGGTATGTACTTGGGATTGCGAGAGATAAACCTTTATCGCAACAACTCGGGGGCAAGTGCTGCGGACGTTATATCCCAAATGCGCCGGTGCAATTCTCTGCAAAGCATAATCAGTCGAGGAATCTCTTGAAAATGGCAACTTGGGTCGTATAATATATGTACACAGACTCAAAATCCAATTTCTTGCCGCATACTGTAAAATTCTGGTTGTGCCGGCATAATCATAGCCGGGAATTGCAGAGTTCCCAGATCTCACGAGGTTCTGTCC
Source organism: Methanobacteriota archaeon (assembly GCA_048634345.1). Classification (GTDB taxonomy): domain Archaea; phylum Halobacteriota; class Methanosarcinia; order Methanosarcinales; family Methanogasteraceae; genus Methanogaster_D. The sequence goes on from JAIWAP010000105.1 coordinate 1,897, forward strand.
GCAATCGACTTGATTTTGGATGAGGCGCCCCATAGAATCGTCCTGATCGCGGAGACGTCCACACACTTCTCGACGATCTCTGCAAACTCCCTGATCCCTTCTTCCTTCGTTGCAGCACCAAACGAGATCCCTTCCAGCGATATCCCTTTTTTGGTGTAGATATATCTGAAGATCGCATCTCTTATATTCTCATTTTCAAACAATCCGTGCAGGTACGTGCCAAAGACAAGCCCTGAACCATCGGCGCATCCATCATCCCCAAAAACGGGGCAGGGTGATGCGGTGTCGCCGGTATGGATCTCGTAACCAGAGACTGTCTCGCCGCGGATCGTTTCGAGAATCGGTCCGCCGGCAGTAACCTGCTTTGTGACCTGCCGTGTCTGCTTCTCGTATCGCTCAAATGTCGTTGTCACATCAAGAAGCCCCATGCCTGCAATCTCGGTCTCGCAGTCCTCAAACCCGCAATCAGTGATCGTCCGCCCGAGCATCTGGTACCCGCCGCAGATCCCGATGACCGGAGTCCCCCTGTCCGCCGCATCGATGATTCGCGTGTCCATCCCACGCGCCCGCACCTCCAGAAGGTCGGCAGTCGTGTTCTTTGTCCCCGGGACGATGATCAGGTCAGGATCGCCGAGCTTTGAATCAAGCGGGAGATATCTGACGTCTGCGAATGCTTCGAGAGGCTCAAAATCCGTGAAATTCGATATGTGTGGCAGACGTATGACCACGATGTCAATCGGATGCTGATGATGCTGATGATCGTGATGATGGTGCTGATCATGATCGTGATGACGTGCCATCTTGTCCGGAATAGATACCGAATCTTCAGACGGGATCGCAATATCCACATAAGGCAGGACTCCGAAGACCGGTAGTCCGGTGATCTCCTCGATCTCAGAAATTCCGGGCGCAAGAATACTGTAATCGCCGCGAAACTTGTTGATGATGAATCCTTTGACAAGCGCCCGGATATCCTCAGGAAGCAGGGCAAGCGTCCCGTACAGGCTTGCGAATACGCCGCCCCGCTCGATATCCCCGACCAGAATGATCGGTGGTCTCGCGGATCTGGCGCATCCTATGTTCACGATGTCACGATCGTACAGGTTGATCTCGGCTGCGCCCCCCGCGCCCTCTATAACGATGAGATCGTACGTCTCTTCGAGCCGTTTGATCGCATCGTCCACGACGCCTGATATCTCATCGATCGATTCGTAGTAATCGCCCGCTCTCCGGTCGTACGCCGGTCTGCCAAGGATGACCACCTGCGATATATGATCGCCTTTTGGTTTAAGCAGAATCGGGTTCATATCCACAGTCGGCTCGATTCCCGCCGCCCACGCCTGTATCGCCTGCGCAATCCCGATTTCGCCGCCGTCCTCAGTGATCCACGAGTTCAGACTCATGTTTTGAGCCTTGAACGGCGCAACCGCCATGTCTTTTGAGAAGATGTGGCACAGGGCGGCAACAAGCACGCTTTTTCCCACGTGGGATGCGGTTCCGAGGATCATCAGATGTTTTGCCATCTGGTTAACGAATTGTGCGAGAGATGATTTATCACTATGGGCGAGAGTGATGCCCGGGGTTTCAGGTCACTGGAATCTTCCCGCAGCATCCCATTCTATTTCGGCGGACGAGATGGGATCTCCTGCAAAGACGCTACCAGACAAGACTTATGCCGGTTGCAGGAGATAATAAATAAGATGGAAAAGAAATGCCCGATCCCGATTCCAATCCTGATTCCGATCAGGGTTTCAATGCGGATTTTAATCCTGCTCATGCTGCTCATCCTCGCCTCGTCGATGGCTTATGCCCAAAACGCGTCGGCTGCGCAGGTCTCTATCCCGCTTCCCGCAGTATACGCAACATCGGAGGGTGATTTGGGCGTGCTCACGAACCTGACGGTATGGGTCACAAACGGCACAGGTCATGTGTTTGTTGATACTGCGCCGTTCACACAGGTCGATATGCAAGGGTCTGCCCGATTATCCTCGATGGTGGCATGCGACATCACCAGTATCGACCCTGAAACCCGCGATTTCTTCTATGTCCTCCATACCGACTCGCCCGTGATCGGGGGACCCTCGGCAGGCGCTGCGATGACGGTCGCAACGGTTGCAGCGCTCATGAACTGGACGATCGATCGAGGAGTCGTAATGACCGGCATGATCAATCCTGACGGTTCAATCGGCGCGGTCGGAGGAATATCTGCAAAACTCAATGCCTCCGCAGAAAAAGGTGCCCATACTTTCCTGATACCAGCCGGGCAGGGAAATGTAACACTAACAGAGCATATCATCGAGCAAAACGGTTCTTTTGTTACGGTCGAGGAACACTCGGTCACAATCGATATGATTTCGCTTGGGACGGTGCAGGGGATCCGCGTCATGGAGATCGATGACCTGAGAGACGCTATCAGGATATATACCGGCTATGAAATCCCGAATGTGCTGCTGACCGGCGAGGTGCAGACCATAGCCTATATGGATGCGATGCAGCCGCTTGCCGCCACATTGCTGGACGAATCAAGAGCGCAATACGATGATACCGATGCAGTTGCCGATCCGGAGTTCAGAGACGCACTCGAAAGTCAGGTTCTGGCAATTAAGGATGCCCAGGCGGATTATGATGCCAAAAACTACTATGCGTCGATGAGCCGGAGTTTTAACACGATGATCAACCTCCGGCACATCAAATGGTACTCCGAGTGTCTTGTTTTGGATGAGGGTGACCTGGATGGATATATCGCTGATAGGATCGAGCAGGTTGAAAACGAAATATCAAATGCGGAACTTGCCATAGATGACGCGAAATCGGAAAACGGCGTTCTTGAGGGGATTGGTGCAGCCGAGTCGAGGTTGAGCATCGCAAGAGAGAAGCTGAATGATGCAGAGCGGGCAAAGCACGCTGGCGATGCGATCGAACTGCTGGCTTTTTCGATGGAACGGGCACGGTCTGCGCAATGGTGGGCGACGCTCTCATGCGCAGGCTCAGGGGAAGCGATCCCTGACAATCTGATCCGGGACCGCGCAGGCAGGTACTACAGTCAGGCGGCGTCGATGCTTGCCTACGCCGATGCCCTGATCAGCGAGACCGG
>JAIWAP010000106.1:0-4983 GCA_048634345.1 Methanobacteriota archaeon
CGCCCCAGAGGACGTCGGATAGGAACTGCCTGATTGCACCCATCTTGAGCGGTCCCCGCCACACGACCGGCGTGTCCTTGTTTGCAAGCAGAAATGCAAGGGACATGACCTTAAGGCGCGGAGGCACAAAGACCGGGGATATGTCTTTTTCGGACACATCAGGATGCGCGTCCTCGATTCCGAGCATCTTCGGAACATTCGGACCGTGAATGTCGGCATCCATGATCCCGACCTCATATCCCTTTGCTGCGAGTGTGAGTGCGAGGTTGACCGCTACGGTGGTCTTCCCAACGCCGCCCTTTCCACTCATAACCATTATTTTGTGCTTCACTCTTCCCATACGCTCTTTCAAGCGTTTTTGCTGAGCCATATCCTTTTCATCGTTTTTCATGATTTCACCGTTTTTACTCTTTGTTACTGTTACTGCATGCCATGCCTGCCATGCACGCCACTTCCGGATCTGCCATATCCGCGATCATCCTCTGCCCGGCGTATGTTCACGCTTTCACAGTTCGGGCAGTTAGGGGGTCTTCCCGTGCCGTATGGAACCTCCCATGCATGCTGGCAGCCGTAGCACTGGAACTTGCGCCCGGGGGGCATCGCCATCTCGTACGTCCCGCCGTGAATTCGTATCGCTTTGCCACAAACGAGGGCGCATCCGATCTTTTTTCTTGCTTCAGCCAGGATCCTGTGGAATGTCGGCTGCGAGATTTTCATAAGCTCTGCCGCCTCACGCTGGTCCATTCCGAGATAATCCTTCAGCCGTATGCTCTCCATCTCTTCCATCTTCAGGACCACTTCGCCGCGGTCCTCCAGACAGGTTGCACACGGTCTCCAGTAATCGTAATCGAATGATGACCGTATGTGCCGGTGGCGTCTCGGTCTTGGCATCAATGAATAAATATTCATAATGAACTTAAACCTTTCGGTGGGGGTGGATGGGTGGGAAGTTGTTGTTAAATATCTAAATATTCGTAACATTATTTCATATAAAGTATTAACTTTGTCTAACCAAAAGCTTTATCATTGTTAAAGTTATCGGTAACTTGTAATTTTTAGAGGTGGTGCAAATGGAAACACTGCGAATCGGGATGTTCTCATGGGAGAGTTTACACTCTGTCACCGTGGGCGGCATATCTCCTCATGTAACAGAACTTGCAGAGATGCTCTCAGCAATTGGGCACGAAGTACACATATTTACGCAGAGCGTATGGATGCGCGGCTACGACGAGATAAACGGAGTGCATTACCAGCGGTGCAGCTACGATCCATCGGGCAGTATCGTCCACCAGATGGACCGGATGTGCGATGCGATGTATGACCGCTTCGGATCCGTGCAGAACGAATTTGGCGTTTTTGACGTCCTACACGGACACGACTGGCACCCGGTGAATGCGCTGAACCGGATCAAGCATGACCATGGCAAGGAGTTCGTTGTCACATACCACAGCACCGAATGGGGACGGAACGGCAACCAGTTCGGCGACTGGTGGGAAGCGCGTGAGATATCGCACAGGGAATGGCTCGGCGGATATGAGGCGAAACGGCAAGAAACTGGTTGCAACTGTGTATAATTGGGACCGGATAGCAGATGATACTGTGAAGGTGTACCGGAGGTTGGATGAATAGCATCTGATCTCATCAGCCATGGGACGATGAGTGGTATCCGTCTCTTAAAATTAACATAGCAATCAAATAATAAAAAATAACAGAAGAAAAGACGGTAGGTTTATATGAAGAAGAAAGCATGATCACGCGCAACCAAAGTCGGAGGTAGTAAAAATGTACAGAAGATGGTTAGACCCAATCGAAGAACTGCAACGGATGCAGGAATGGATGAGCAGAGTCGTCGGCGATATTGAACCGATCACAGCCGGTAGATTGCTGCCAGCAAGGACTGGCGCGGAGATCGCAGGGACGGCATCTCCGTCACTGGACATACAGGACGCAGAAGACAAGATTCTGGTAACTGCTGACATCCCGGGCGTTGAAAAAGGGGATATCACTCTTAATGTCCGTGGAGACATGCTCGAGATAACGGCAGAGAAGACGAAGGAGAAGGAAGAGAAGGGTGAGGGCTACATCCGAAGAGAACGCGGCTACACCAAATTCTACCGGAGAATCCCCCTGCCAGCGGAGGTTGACCCGAACAATGTTGACGCCGCATTGAAGGATGGGGTGCTGCGAATCGAGATGGTCAAGACCGCACCCCCGGAAGTGAGGAAGATCGAGGTGAAGTAATTCTTCACCACATCTTTATTTTTGCGTAACTATTTTTTATTTTTTGTGATAGCGGGTTTCTCGGTCGAACGGTCAGATTCTCAGTGCCCCAAATTGATACTGGTCCCAAGATATTTCCTCCCGGAGGTCAATGCTCAATGGATTCTGGCGATTAAACTCGTATCAGAATTATCCGGGGAAAAAAGATACTCTGACCTGTTGGATGTGGCATCATCCGGTTTCAGGAGTCTGTTTGTGAACGAACACTTCTTAAACAATCTCGTCACAACCGATGGGCGTGTTGATGCAACCATTGGGTCTCCTGCGATGGTTGCGATCTCGATTGCTGATTCTCTGTTTACGGACGAGGAGGTTCGCGTCTTCGCAGAGACGATCAAGGAACCCCTGCGGGTCAGAAGAGCGGGACTGGCGTTCGGGGTTGCTGTGCGGGAATCTGAGTGGAAGGTGTATTACGGGGACTCTGAGTATCATGAATGCGTGGTGTGGCCAAGGGACACGCCGTATCTATTACGTCTGTTGCGCAGGAATCGTGAAAAGCGGCTTGTGAGGGAGATTATCAGGAGCAATCTTAATCACCAGATGAAAGAGGGTCTCTTATTCTATAACAGCGAGTTATTCAGCCAGGACGACGGTATCGTGCCTGTCAAGAACCCTGTTCAGTTCTGGTCGCAGTGGGTTGATGAAATCGAAACAAACACCATTACGTAACCTCCCGCACCAAAAGCGTCCGCAGCAAAAAGATCGCAGGGATGATCTCCAGCCGCCCGATCCACATGTTAATTATCAGCATGATCTTACCTGTGGCAGGGAGACTTGCCGTAGTGATGCCGGTTGAGAGCCCGGCATTGCTCTGTGCAGATACCACCTCAAGGATCACATCATCAAGAGTGAAACCTGCTGGCACCACATGAAGGAGCACCACAACACCCACCAGGAGAAAGATGATCCATAGATTCAGGAGCAGCGAAACCTCCTCGAGTTCTGCGTTCTTGTGATCCTCTGAGAGCGTTCTGTTTCCGACGCGGTATGCGATGACCGCCTCTCTCGGAAGTGCAATCTTTTTGAGCCACCACCCAATCCCTTTGACCAGCATGACCACTCTCATCGTCTTTATGCCGCCGGAAGTCGAGCCGGCAGTGCCCCCAATGATCATCGCGATGATCAGGATGATATGGGCGGTTGGAGTCCACTGGTGTATATCGGCAGTCTGAAATCCCGTACAGGTGATCGCCGAGACAAACTGGAAGACCGAGTCGCCAGAAGTGGTCATGAGGTTGCAATTCCCCTGCGAGAAGATGTTCTCGAGAATAAGCAGAGTTGCGCCGATCAGAACCATCGCAAAGATCACCTTGCACTGTATGTCCTTGAGATGCGAGGACATTTTCCGCATGATCACCTGATAATGCACCAGAAACGGTATTGCACCGACCAGCATGATCGGGATGAGCGCGATCTCGATTGCCACGTTGTGGTACTCTGCGATGCTCCCGTCTGTGACTGTGAAGCCACCGGTACCAATCCCGGTCATTGCACAGTTTACAGCGTCCCAGAGCGGCATGCCAGCCAGCCACAGAAGCCCGACACCAGCTGCGGTCAGTGCAATATAGACCCGCCAGATCGTGCGGACAGTATCCCTGATCCGGGGGGTGATCTTTGTGTCCCTGCCTTCAGCATGGTAGAGTGCATACATGCAGGTCCCTGGTCTTGAAATAATCGATATCACGAGCACGATCACACCAACGCCGCCAAGCCACTGCATAAAACTCCTCAAAAACTGCAGGGTGTGCGAAAGTTCTGATGGGTGCGCAATCATGGTTAAGCCCGTACCGGTCCAGCCAGACATGCTCTCGAAGTACGCATCGAGAAATGGCATGTTAGCGTCGAGCATAAAAGGAATCGCACAGAGCAGCGGTGCGACGAGCCAGCCCAGTGCTGCGATTGTCATAGCGTGTCTCGCCTCGAGCACATCCTCGGTTTTGAAGAGATACTTGAGGCATAACCCGAGAAGAAGGGACATCGATGCCGGGATCAAGCAGCCCAGTATCATGGAGTACTCCCGGAAGATGAGCGGGACTATGATCACGGATAACAGAACACCTCCGAGCACGATCAGGAGGTCGCCGATGTTACGGCACAGGATTGTAATGTCTTTTGATGGCAAGATATGGACTCCGGGTTCTTTTTGATTTTGGATACCTATCAGCCGCTATCGTGCGGTGCCGAACCGTTTCGTCAGCCACTTCTCGACCTCAACCACAAAGAACCCGGGAAGCGCAAAGAGGATCATGAGCCACCACCAGTCAAGCGGCAGGGGTGCCGTTCCGAGAATGGCATTTCCGATCGGATGGTAGACGATTGCAAGCTGCGTCACAATGGTGAGTGCCATCCCGGCGAGCAGCCATCTGTTCGAGAACGGGCTGAACGTGAATGCGGATTTTGTTATTGATCGTGCGGTTACGACGTAGCAGAGGTGCACCAGTATAACGGTTGTGAATGCCGCGGTCTGCGCCTGTGTGAGCAGGCGATCATTCACTATCACTGATCCATCGATCGCAGGCATCCCGTAGTAGTAGTACATCGCAAACCCTGAGATCGCCATCACGATTGAGACCAGCCCGACCTTCCTGAAGAATGGGGGATCGGTGATCCGTTCATCAGGGTTCCTCGGGGGTTTTTCGAGCAGTCCCTTCTCCATCGGTTCCTTGATGAGTGGGAGTGCGAGTGCGACCGCATCGAAGAGGT
>JAIWAP010000107.1:0-4919 GCA_048634345.1 Methanobacteriota archaeon
AGGGCGACTGAGTTGTACCCGAGCTTTGCCGGATCGGTTACGACCGTGTACTGTTTGATGACCCCCTCTTCCTCGAGCGCACGCACACGGTTTCGTATCGTGGATTCGGCAACATCGAGTCTCGCAGCAATCTCGGTGTGCGGTGTGCGTGCGTTCTCACGAAGTATTTCTATGATCTTTATGTCTCTTTCGTCAATCATTGGTGTGCCACCATATCGATTTTCGTACTTTTACTATGATTTATGGACGGTTTTCGCACCATAATGTTATATACTCGCAATATATATCACTGTAACCGTAAACTATTAAAAGGTTTACGCAATTCATTGGAGGTAGCAATCCATGGAGAACGGTTACCAGAGACCTTTCAAAAGTACCTAATATTTGAATCATGACACTGGCGTCAGGCAGATCCACGGAAAAGTTTGCGACCTTTGATACCACAAGTTGGATGCAACAGAACCGAAAAGATTAGACGATAAAATGGAAAGTTTGACTATCACTAGGTTTTTAGATAGTGCCGAAAAAGGCACAATCGAAAATCCCAGTGAAATACACCCGGAGACTTTTGTTCTTTGCATCTTTCTCGTTGTTTTCAGATTTAACGAGAAAGGCGAGAGAGACGCGAAGAGTGTTGTCAATCTCGGTCTTTACGTCTTTCGCTTTGTTGTACATCCAACTGACCATTACGGAAATCACGGGATTTCCAGACAGTGCCCTCGCAAACTTTTCACAAAAGTTTGATCAAAAACTGACTTCCGACCCGGAGGGCAGTTTTTACTCGATTTTTTGTGAAAAAATCGTATATTACTTTTCGACGGGTGGCAGCTTCACCACGGTCAGCCAGAAGTTTTCGATCAACTTTACCACCTCTATAAACTTATCCAGATCAACCGGTTTGCTGATGTAGCAGTTTGCATGGAGGTCATAAGTCTCGACAATGTCCTGTTCAGCTTGCGAGGTGGTCAGAACCACCACAGGGATTTTTCTAAGGGCGCGGTCAGCCTTGATCTCAGCAAGCACCTCGCGCCCATCCATCTTGGGCATGTTCAGATCGAGCAGGATAATGTCCGGGCAGTTCATGCCGGCATATTCGCGCTCTCCGCGCAGGAACGCCATCGCCTCAACACCGTCCTTGACCGTATGAATTTCGTTGTACACCTTGCCCTCCTTGAGGGCTTCCACGGTCAGGCGCACATCACCCGGGTTATCCTCGACCAGCAGAATCTCGATACGCTTTGCAATATTGAGTTCACTCATGATTATGCTCCCGCTTTAATTATCGAGACCATGTAATAAAAGGTTGACCCCATACCCGGACATCGGCGCCCTCAAGAAACCAGGGGTCATCCCGCCGTGCTACCCCGGATCCCGAGACTTTTTTCTTATTCTCGGGTTACCCCGGTTCATTACAACACTTCTCCGGTACGCACCACTCACCCCACGTTCTTAAGCGCAAGCACAAAGACCGCCCCTTTCGGCGTGTTATCCTCCATATACACATATCCACCACAGTTCTCCATGATTTTCCTGACAATGTACAATCCCAGACCCGTATTCCCTGTTTCGCCATACATGAAGCTCTCTTCAAATATATTCTCCTTTATCTCATCCGGGATTCCAGAGCCATAATCGGCAATCCTTATCTCGCAGAACTCCCCCGCCGTTTTCATCGTTATATCGACTCTATCGGTTTTTCCATGAGCCACAGCATTGTTTATTAGGTTATCCAGAACCGAATTCAGAAATTCGTCAGCCAGAGCCTGAACGTCACCTTCTATGTTGAATGTAGTGGAGGGGTAGCTTTTCACGACGTCTTCCAGAACCTCGGTCACTGAATACAGTTTTAATCCGCGGTGAGTGGTGATGAACGTCTCAAGTTCCCTCATTCTGTTTATCAAATCAACACTTTTACCGACGCGGACAGCCGCCTTTTTCAGGAGTTCATCATCACACAGTTCATCGTAAAGCTGCAGTTCACTATCGATAACAACCAGATCGTTGATTATGTCATGCCTCATGATTTGATTGATCAGCCTGATGTGTTCGCGGTGCGCTTTTAACTCTTCTTCCACCCGCGCCCGCTCAGCAATCTCCTGCTTCAGCCGTTCATTGATCCGCAAGATCATATCCCTATTTTTTTTCAGTTTAAGATGTGTACGCACTCTTGCCAGCAGTTCTGCTGAGTTAAACGGCTTTGTGAGGTAATCCAATCCCCCTACCTCAAATCCCCTCACTGTACTATCCGTATCTGTCTTTGCCGTAAGAAATATGACCGGGATATCTCTTGTTTTCGGATCCTTCCTCAATTCTTCACAGACTTCGTACCCATCCATATCAGGCATCATTATGTCGAGAAGAATGAGATCGGCAGGGTTGGATTTTATCCTGTCGAGCGCATCTCTCCCGTTCTGCGAAAAAGCGATTTCACAATCCTCCCCGCGCAAGATGTTGCCCACTACCTGTATGTTCTTTGGTACGTCGTCCACTATATGGATCAGGGGTTTTTCCCAATTTCCCCTATCGCCTACTTTCTGCTCATTGCCCAATTATACCCCCACACAAGTGATTAGTGGTTATGTTCGTTCTTCTTCATATATTTTACTAGAAAGGCATTCGAGACTCATCGAACCTTGACACGTTCGCTGCAACCGGCATCCATGACTTCGTGCCGTATCAGAAATCGGACTCGCAACGACACTCATAAACCGGGATCCCGGACGTGACGCCACCAGTCCGGCTTCGCGGGATACATCACACCATCCTCTGTGATAACCGCTGTGACATTCGCTATCGGCGTAGCGTCGAACGCCGGATTGTATACCACAACACCTGCCGGCGCAAGCATCACGTCCCCGATGCGCCGCAGTTCGTCAGGATCCCGCTCCTCGATCACGACATCATGCTCCAGCCTGACAGGATCGAACGTGGAGATCGGCGCTGCGACATAAAACGGTATATCGTGCTCCTTCGCAAGAACTGAATGGGTATACGTCCCGATTTTGTTGAATACCGCATCTCTCGTGATCCGATCGGCTCCGACGATCACCCTGTCGATCAATCCTTCCCGCATCATCGAACCTGCAGCAGAATCCGCAATCAGCGTGACCGGTATCTTGTCTTGCATCAGTTCCCATGTGGTGATCCGGCTTCCCTGATTGAGCGGGCGGGTTTCGCATGATATGACGGATATCTCCTTGCCAGCCTCGATCGCCGCCCTGATCACGCCGATCGCGGTGCCCACGTCCACACAGGCAAGTCTGCCTGCGTTGCAGTGGGTCAGCACCGTGTCCCCGTCCTCAAAGAGCGCTGCGCCATTCCGCCCCAGCCGTCTGTTACGTTGTACATCCTCTTCAGCGATTGCGACCGCTTCGTGGAGCGCGATCCTCTTTGCTTCATCAATGCGACTGGTCCCGGATTCCAAAATAGCGTTCATCACCCGATCAACGCCCCACGCGAGGTTGATTGCGGTCGGTCGGGTCTGTTTGATTGTTTCTGCTGCCGCGTGGAGATCGTGCATGAACTGCTTAAACGTGGCAGGGGTGGTTGCGGCGGTTGTTTGGGCACCCGTGTGTGCTGCAAGCGCGACCCCGTATCCACCGGCAGCACCGAGTGCAGGCGCACCCCTGATGCGAAGCGAGACGATTGCCTCGCACAGCGAGGAGACTGTTTCACATCCGATGATCTTGTATTCACCCGGCAGCAGGGTCTGGTCGATCAGGGCTATCGTGCCATTATTCCACTCGATGGTTCTCATGTTGGGGTGTGGGGTGTGGTGCGTGTTAAATCTGATTGAAGCGATGGCAAGGCGTCGAGTCGGGGTTGTCACACTATCATTGGGTTATGAGATCTTCATGAGACCGTTTAAGTGAGTTATGGGTAAAATCGGTGTAATCCGCGTCTAAAAGCGATATCAGACACGGATTGACACAGATAAAAGGCAACCCCCACTTTCGTTTTGATCCGACACCTTACTGCAATTACAAACCCTCAAATCCACTTGCCGATTCCTTATTATTTCTCTTTGCCCTTGCCCAACCCGAGTACACTCATAAGTTCTATCGGCAGCGGAATCACAACCGTTGTCGCCTTCTCCTCAGTCGCATCCTTAATCGTCTGGAGCGTCCTGATGTACAGGGCTCCCGGTTGTTCATTCAGCACCTTTGCAGCATCCGAAAGCTTGAGTGATGCCTGCATTTCTCCCTCTGCGTTGATGATCCGTGCACGCCTGTTCCGCTCTGCCTCTGCCTGCGACGCCATCGCACGCTGCATCGACTCTGGCAGTTCAACATCCTTGATCTCGACGGCTGAGACCTTGATCCCCCATGGATCGGTCGCCTCATCGATGATCTCCTGCAGCCGCTTGTTGATCTTGTCCCGCTCTGAGAGCACCGCGTCCAGTTCCACCTGTCCGATCACGCCTCTGAGCGTTGTCAGTGCCATCTGCGCTGTTGCAGCCGGAAAGTGCTCGACCTGCACCACCGCCTTGCTCGGATCCATCACCCGGTAGTACACCACGGCATTCACACGTGCCGTGACGTTGTCCTTGGTGATCACTTCCTGCGGCGGGATATCGAGCACAATCGTCCTGAGATCGATCTTCGTCATCTTCTCGAGTATCGGGATGATGAAGAAGAGCCCTGGACCCCGTGCACCGACCAGTCTGCCGAGACGGAAGATCACACCGCGTTCATACTCCTGAACGATCTTCACAGCGCTTGCAAGCACCATCAGCACTATGACCACTATGTATATCAGTATTACATCCATTATATCACCCGGTTGTTAATGATCGCTCTACCATATAAGGATTTGTGTGAAAACGGATCTGCCAATTTAACGATGGCGTTCGAGTGCCTCACTAAACTCCACGGCTCGATATTCCATTTTCCATATCCGACTCACGTATTTTTGCCCCG
>JAIWAP010000108.1:0-4875 GCA_048634345.1 Methanobacteriota archaeon
CATTCTAAAGAAAAATCCACTGCGTAACTGCCTTTCGTAACAGCTACAGGAATTTATACCACACGTTCATGCTTTCAAGACGCCCTGAAATATTGGTGTTATTCAGTAGCGTCCCACTGTATTGATACCCCATCCTCGAGAAGGTGATGTTCATGCCATACGAAAGTGCCCGAGCAATGGTATACGAGAGTTTCAACCCCTGCCTCCGCATCTCTTCTTCCATCACCGAAAGCAAGAATGTGGCAAGTCCGTTTCTACGATACTCAGGAAGTGTCGCAAAGTCGGTCATCTCGGCGTGACCATCCTCTTTATACATATCAGATGATGCCAGTGACACGATCTTTTCCCCACATTCCACTGCAAAGTAGACTACATTGCCACCCATGGTTTCACGAAGATAGTCAGGGTCACGAATGGGAAATGGGTACGTCTCAAATATACGGCGATACGCTTCAGCCATCTCTTCAGCATCGTCCGGTCTACAAGTTCGCCATCGCATCTCTTCGGGCAGAGTGGGAAAATCTGGCAACGCGGCTTTTTCCTCTGCCGTTTTCAGGACGGACCGCATCATTTCCTGATCAGAAGAGTTCTGGCGATTCTTTTGCAGGAATTTTCCAAGAAAAAGACCGGTTTCTTCACCATTGTAGAAAGATGGGATGCGGGCTTCTACTTTGTAATCATTTTTACGAAACAGCGAACCAGCGGACTCCGGGACTTTCGCAAATATCTTTGAGTATCCATGGTACTCGGCAAGATTGTTTAAGCGGTTTACAATATCCGGATAATCTCTGCACGATAATTTCATCAGATAAATTCGGTCACTGAACGTCCCATGCTGGATATGTGAATTTCCAAGTCCCTCGATTTTGTCTGACATCACTGGTCATCTCTTCTTTTCATCCTATCCGTATTCATCGGGATCAACGATATGGTCTTATCATGGTCCGATAGTAACTTCTCAATACCAACTGCCTTGTGTTCATCAGCCGCGTCCAGCTCCAATTGCAGCTGGCACTCATCACAATTTCTATCACAGAATGTCGGTTCATAAGAATCCGGCTCTTTGTATGAAGTGATGACCCCTTCATAATTTCTCAGGATGACCTTGTTGGTTGACCATGATATCAGGTAATTGGGCATAACACGGATCTTCCCGCCCCCTCCCGGCGCGTCGATCACATAATTTGGTACGGCAAAGCCACTCGTGTGTCCGATCAGGGACTCGATGATCTCTATACCCTTGCCAACAGGGGTGCGGAAATGAGTCAGTCCCTCGGATAGATCGCATTGGTATAAGTAATATGGTCTGACTCTGTTTTGAACCAGTCTTTGCACCAATCTCTTCATCAGTATGGGACAGTCGTTCACACCTGCCAACAATACCGATTGGTTGCCAAGTGGTATTCCTGCATCTGCTAACATCTTAAGCGCTTCTCTTGAAGAGGTTGTCACCTCTCGTGGGTGGTTGAACTGGGTATTAATCCATAAAGGATGATGTTTTTTGAGCACATTTACCAGATCATCAGTTATACGGTAAGGCAGGACTACAGGCATTCTGGTTCCTATCCGGATTACCTCAACATGCGGAATCGTCTGTAGCTCGGTAAGGATCCAATCAAGATAGCTATCTGATAGCATCAGAGGGTCTCCGCCCGAAAGTAAGACATCCCTGATCTCGGGTGTGTTTTTTATGTACTCAATCCCTTTCAGTATCACGGATCTGTTCGGAATAGAATCCACGTCTCCAACTCGCCGCTTCCGGGTACAATGACGGCAGTACATGCTGCAAATATTGCTTATGAGAAAGAGTACCCGATCCGGGTATCTATGAGTGATTCCCGGGACCGGACTGTCTTTATCCTCTGCCAACGAATCTTTTATGTCATATTTACTGATAACCAATTCACGAGGGTCAGGGAATGCCTGTATAAAGATCGGGTCATTCTTATAGTCATCGTAATCAATCAACGATAGATAATAAGGAGTGATAGAGAGGGGGAATTTTTCAAGAACTTTTTCGTAGACCTGTTTCTCTTCTTCATCGAATTTGATGCAGGTAATATCTTCAAACGTATCAATATCCTTTATGGCGTGGCTTAATTGCCATTTGTAACTCTTCCAGTTAGAACGACTTGCATCATCTGCTATCGTTTCAGAAATTTCCTTCTGTTTTTCAGTATATATTCCCATTTGTTCACCTTTTACCCACTCTAATGCTTGCAACCCTTAAATGTATGTGGATAAAGTGATGAAAAAAGGTTGGCGATGTGAACGATTTGTAACTCGCCCACATCGACCTGTACTACACTTCAAGCCATCTTCTTGATCTTATCAAAGAGCTGCTGCATCGTGTCCTCGTTACTCTTCGTAAACGAAAACGGCGAGTCAGTGAACCCCTCAAAGTAGACCGGCACATTGTCCAGCCGGTAGAACGTGCCCGAACACTCCATCGCATCAATAACACCCGGCAGCACCACATCAGACGCAATCGTCGTCGGACACGGTGCAATATCGAGACAGACGAGCGGTATCTCACAGAGATACGTTGCAGGGTCCGCAGGGATGTGGCAGACAAGATCAGCACACATCACAAACGCCGCATCCACATCGCGGTCTCGCAGCACGTCCACCATCGTGTACTCGCCCGGATTGAACCTCGGGTATCCCTTGGCAAAGTCAAGACCGAACGGATAGCCGTACAGATAGGATGCGATCTGGTTAAATCCAGCAACGTTGCAGTGACCCCGGAGAGCACCTATCGAGAACTTCGTGTGGTTGTTAAGCTCCTTTATCAGGTTTAATGCCGCCTCGACATTCCTGTGCTTGCCGTACGACGAACCAACGCCGAGTCCCACGTAGACGGTTCCAAAGTTACTCGCCTTCGCCATCTCAACCATCTCTTTCATAGTCGAGATCGGCACACCTGTTACAGCCGCAGCCGATGGATGTGGTTCTTTTCCGTTTAATATGGTTGAGAGTGCGTTAAATAGCTCGTAGTCGCTGTTCGGATTCAACTGCACATGAAGATCCGCTGCCTCTGCTGTCGGCGTCTTCCTTGGATCAACGCAGATCACGGTCCGGTCGAACCTGCCGCGTTTGGTCCAGTAGCCTCTCGGGAAGATGCCGTATCTGGACATGTGTCGTGGCATCGACTCAAGAGCGTTGCATCCCCAGTATATGGAGAGATTCGTCCTGTTCTTTGACTGTCCCGCAGTCGCACCGACGATGCCTGACTCCTGGATTCCCATCACCGTTGGACCGTGGCATATAGTAGCGTTTGAGTCCACTGCGGCACCGAGGTACTCTCCGATGTGCAGCCCGATCTCCTGAGCCTCACACGAGGTCTCGCTTCCAAGGAAGAGTAAGGGGCGATCCGCCTCTGTGAGTATCTCAGCGGCTTTTGTGATTGCGTCATTCCAGTCAGCCTTCTTAAGTTCGCCGTTCTCTTTTATCAGGGGGTCTCTCAGGCGGTGGGTGCTAACAACTTCCTGGAACTTGGCATTGCCCATCTTACATGCGTTCCTGACCGTGATCTCGCCATCTCCAAGCTCCACCTGGATATCATCACACGATCCTCCGCAGACCGGACATATAATATTCTTGGTAAACATATCAGTCGCCTCCTTTCGCATACACTTTCAGAACCACGTCTTCGGTTCTGAGCACCTCGTCAGTGGTCGGTTCGACTGTGACCTTGCTTCCCTTGTATCGCGGTGATCCTGTTGAGAACGTATCAGGCTCCACAACCACGTTTGCCCAGATCGCTCGTGGCATGAAGACGTGACCGGGTCGTACGGAGTCGGTGCGCTTCGTAAAGACCGGAACCGAATATTTGCCGTCCCGGCTTGTCACGAGCACCTTCTCAGGACTGCCCATCGCATCAAAGTCCTCGGGAGCGATCCAGCAGACCGCACACTCGAGCTTGTAGTCTTCGGTTATCTTGCTGCCGCCCTTGGCGAGCCTGCCCTCATCAATCGTTCCGCCAGTATTTAGTAATGCTTCCATTTCTTATCACCTCCGAGCCTCACAGTCCCTCATTTGCGTTCTTTGATGCGTACAGGGTGCCTTTTGTCCACGCAATGATCGCGTTATCGCCACTAAACTTCAGGAACTCGCCCGGGCACGTGACGCCATCAAGCGTAAGATCGCTCTCCGATCCCACCTGCTCAAACCCTGCCAGGAAGTTTGTGATGCTACCGCCGACAACGATTGTGCCGCCGGTCATCTCAGCTCCAACGCCGCGTACAGCATCGCCACGAATGACGATCAGACCGCCGTTCTGGCGGATTCCGCAGAAGTTCTGGACGCTTCCCAGAACCTCGATCTCGCCGCCGCTCATGCCGCCGCCAACCTGGCTATCTGCATCACCGTCGATGACGAGTCTGCCGCCGGTCATTCCGTGCCAGCTTCCGCGGTAAGCGCAGCCCGCATGGTCCTTTGCATTTCCTGTTATGTGCAAAAGTCCGCCCTTCATCTCCATTCCTGCCCACGAGTTGACATCACCATTGACAGTGATCTCCCCGCCGCTCATCTCTGAACCAACGTGCATTCCAGCAGAGCCATTTATCGTGATCTTGCCTGCGGTCATGCCGTTTCCGATCCGCTTGACCCTCGAGACATCTCCGTTGATGACAATCGAGGTCTCCTCAGGCGTTTTGCCGCAATCTCCCTTAACATCAAAGAAATCGGACAATGGGAGTTCTTTCGGACCCTGCCACACGAGCAGGTCTCCGATCTCACTTGAGCTCTTTCCGGCAAAGGCGTCAGGTGTGATCACCTCTGCCTCAACCATGATACCAATCTCGCCTTTCGGTATAAGTGTTACTTCTGCCATGATCATCACGCCTCCTCGGCAACGGTGATCGGTGTCGGGTT
>JAIWAP010000109.1:0-4760 GCA_048634345.1 Methanobacteriota archaeon
AGTGTCGCCCTCGCCGGCGAGACTGTGATCGTCGTCAGAACCGGGGTCGGGGTCGGGCTTGGAGATGGGGTTGGCGTAGGCGCCGGGCTCTTCACAGTCACGTCTGCCGTTTCTGTTACGCCCCCATTCTCTGCAGTCACCACAGTTCCGCCAGCAGAGATCGCGGTAAAGAAACCAGTCTCATCGACCGTCCCCACAGCCTCGCTGCTGCTCGTCCACGTTAAGGCGATTCCCGTAATCTTGCTTCCGTGTTGATCGTATGCGGTTCCTGTAAACTGCTGCTCGCCACCGATATCCAGTGTCACACTGGCTGGCGAGACCTCAATTGTGTGCAGTTCAGGCGGTTCCATCGTGCTGTACACTGCTATATCAGAGACGTATCTCACAGACAATCCGTTTGCAGAAGGATAGTCCCCGCTGTAATTGTACCGGTATTCGGAAGCCATGCATTCATGCATGTCCCAGTTGCCGAATATGTGGTCATCTGTGAAGAAGACGATCTGCATTCCACCCTCATACTCAGGAACGTAAGTTCCCTCCTTATACCAGCAGACAACCATCGGTCCCTGCCTGGATTTCGGATCATAGACATTTTCGTAGCCGAACCGCTTGTTAAATCCGTCAGAGGCTCTGATCTTTATCTCATCTCCGGCTGACATGCCTCCGACCAGATCGCACAGGTCTCTCACATCTGTGCCTTTCACGGCACCCTTGTCCTTGAGATTCGCAGTTTCGTTCTCGTCCCACGGTCCGGGCGGCGAGTTGAACACGGGTCCCTGGTGGTAGTAATGTGTTACGCCATCCCCCTGAACCGGCAGACTCTCTTCCATCCATCCATAAGTCACCGTTGTTTCGTTCAGGATGGTCGTCTCATCAGAGGCGTACTTTACCACTCGCACTTCAGTTGTGGCTGCCTGCGCCAGGTGTGGAAGCGTTGAGATTGAGAGTAGGAGCACAATACCGATGCACAGTATCAGACGCACCGGTATTGCCAATGTCGCTCGTTTCATCCCTGTCGCTCCAGACTCCTCCAACTCCTCTAACTCGACCACTGCAGGTGCACGGTTCGCAGAATCATCAGCGCGTCCACAGATGTGACCCGCCCGTCTCCGCTCATATCAGCAATGAGATCGGTCGCGATACCCCCGACCGCCATCTGCATGGCAAGCACCGCATCAACAGTCGTGAGTCTCCCGTCGTGATTGGCATCGCCGCGCATCATTAACTCCGGGACGCGTATCTCAACAACGTTTCCTACCATCTCGCTCTTTGCAAGAGCCGGTCCGACGAGTTTGAGTGGCCAATTCCCTCCAGAGAGTACCGCCCCATCCATCTCGTTCGCAAGGATGATGTCGTCGTTTCGCGCAACAGTTGTGCTGTTAAACTTCTTGCTGTAGCCATCGCCAGCGATCACCGAGACATTGTATCCCATGTCAGCGACTGTGTCATTGAAGTAGTGTTTCGCAGTCTCATTGTGAGCATCATCCACCACACCAACGAGCAACCAGAGCGGTATCCCGCTCCATTCCTGACTGCTGGAATCGGTCCAGCTGGCTCTGTGACATCCAACGCAGGACTCAATCGTCGAGCGGTCGGGCACATCGGTGATCGCGCCTGTCAGCGTCAGATTCCATTCGGAAACACCGCCCATGATCTCGATCTTGCTCACATATTTGCACCAGAAATGCCCGTCTGTTATCGGCGAATCGGATCCCACAAAAGCGATCCTGAGAGGTCCGCCGCAGTCGGACGATATCGGATTTCCATCCTCCTCGTACGCGATGACCAGGGTCAGGGGTCCGGTGGTCCCCTCGTACGTTGCGATCTCACCCATCACCTGCTCGTATGTGTAGGTCATCGAATAGCCATCAGAGGCGGTTATCTTCATGCTCTCCGAAGGCGTAATCCCGCCGACGAGATCCGCGAGATACGTGATGTTGACTCCAGTATAATTGAATGGTCCGACTATCGTACCTGTCGATTTCTTGAATCCGCCACCTGCGGTGTATGATGGCATCGCCCGAATCTCGTCAAGGGTGTAACCTCTTGTCTCATCACCGATCAGGGTGAGATCTGCTTTGACAGGGGCAGTTTCCACATCCAGCACGATCTTTGCGATGTTTCCGATCTTCTGTCCGCTGGTAAGGCATGGTCCTACGAGCTTGAGCGGCGCAAGTGGCTTTCCGTCGTCAGTTAGTTCCGGCAGATCCGAGCCGTTCAGGTAGCACGCCACGATGTAGCTATCGTTTCCTGCCAGATCTGCTGAACTGAATGTCTTGCTGTATCCGTCGCCCGCTGTGATTGTGACGTCGTATCCGTTGCCAGCAAGTGTCTCATTGAACGCGCCGCTGCCATGAGTGGTGGTGTCATCCACCCTTCCTATCAGATACCAGAGCGGAATTCCAGTCCATGTCCTGCCTTCGGAGTCGGTGTACGAAAAGCCGTCGTGACACGCCACACCCTCCTCAAACGTTGCTTTACTCATCGTCTCGTTCACCGCTCCGATGAGTTCAAGGTTCCACGTGGTTTCTGCTGTTTTGTTGCTGTATATTGCTATATCTGATACGTCCCGCACTGACAACCCGTTTGAGGACGGGTAATCATCGCTGTAATTGTACCGATATTCGGGAGCCATGCATTCGTGCATGTCCCAGTTCCCGAATATGTGGTCATCTGCGAAGAAGATGAGTTGCATCCCCTCATTGTAATCGGGAACGTGCTCCCCATCCTTATACCAACAGACAACCATCGGTCCCTGCCCTGGTTGCGGGGAATAAACGTTTTCGTAGCCGAACCACCTGTAAAATCCGTCAGATGCTCTGATCTTTATCTCATCTCCGGCTGACATGCCCCCGACCAAATCGCAGAGGTCTCGCACGTCTGTCCCTTTCAGGGCACCTTTGTCCTTGAGGTTCGCGGTCTCGTTCTCGTCCCACGGTCCGGGCGGCGAATCGAAGACAGGTCCCTGATGGAAGTAATGCGTAACACCATCACCCTGCACCACCAGATTCGTCTCCATCCATATGTAGTTCACTGTCGTTTCATTGAGTATCGTCGTTTCATCCGAGGCGTATTTTGTTATGTTCACCTCTGTCGTCGCTGCCAGTGCAGGCACCGCCGAGCCAATCACTGCAATGCATAGCAGCATTGTTAGTATCGCACATTTTCTCATTTCGGTTTACCTCCTTTCCGGTCACCATCGTATCTGGTGAATCATGGTGTCCATGAAAGGACTGGCATAAATAGATTTCGGTTTGAGATGGGCAAAGTCAAAGTATAATGATTGACCAGCAATGCGATTTGTAGCGGCGTCCTGAATTTCACGACCCGCCACCGAACTCCGGAGTTCACTCAAGAAATCAAAAATTCCGTAATGGTCAGTCGGATGTGCAACAGCACGAAAGACGTGGATACGCGGTTGGCACTTTCTTTCGCTGATATGCCCAATCTTGATTACATCCGGCGGATCATTCGTTGAGACACAGAGTATGCAATAGTAGGTCGGGACCCCTGTTATGAGGTCGTCAATACAGTCCGGATAGCGTTTTTCAAATTCCGCAAATATTTTGTGGGCGCGTGTCTTTTCGGGTAGCTGTGGACGGTTGCCGCCAGCACTCGCGTATCCGCCCGGCAGCAGCCCTCAACTCTCGCACCACCTGCTCCCGACTGCCCCCCTTGCAAAAGAGCGTCGTTACAGGATCCCCCGCTGGAATCCTCCACCCGATCTGTGGGATATCCATGATCCGCTCCTGCGCAAGCTTTTCTGCGATTGCATTATTGATTGTGAACTCCCTGTCAGTAAACAAGATCGCTTTTCCGGCAAACCTGTCTTTAGCGGAGTCTGGTGGCGGCAACTCCACCAGTTCACCCCCAAATGCCCGCACATGTGCATCAAATACGCTGATCCCGGATGTGCATTCGACAGTATCAAGCGTCCCCTGAAACCGTGCATTCACCTCGATCACCACAGGACCATTCTCTGTGATCAGGAAGTCCACACCGTTTGAACCAATCAGTCCCAGCTTAAGAACCAGCCGAACAGCAATTTCTCGCATCTCTTTGTTGTATTTGCTCTGAAACGGCGTTACATTTCCGCAGTAGGCGAACCTGTCCCGGGTAAGCCATGGAGTCCCGATGAGTTGCTCGTTTACGGCGACTGCGACCGCGCCCCCACGCGTTGAGATCACGGAAACACTCGCGGAAGCGCCCTCAAGATACTCCTGAATCAGCATATCAGCCCCGCAAGCCTCCACCTCCGCTCTATTGTGCGCAAGTCTGTTTTCTATCCCGCCAGATCCATAAACCGGCTTTACCATGACCGGATACTCGAAATCGTCTGAGATATCGTAGATTTTTGGATGCGGGAACCCAAGAGACTTCATCATCCCTCCGAAAAGCTTCTTGTTGCTGATCGATCTCATGACCCCGGCGCGGTTGTTCAGCACGTGGTAGCCTTTTGGATCGGCACATTCAAATCCCGTGCCAAGGATGATTGCGTCAAAATCCCAGTTCAGACGATCCAGATGGTCCAGTAGATCTTTGTTGCCGGTTATCTCCTCGAATCGTGCGTATCGGTCTGCGCATAAAAGTAGATCCGCGTCTCCGAAGTGGTCAAGCGAATACACAGTATATCCCGCTCGCTTTCCGGCGCAGACGATAGATCTGGTGCTGTATCCGATGATAAGTATCCTCAAACTTGCACAACCTCTCTGGCAGGCTCAGTCTCTGTAAAGATCTGCCCCTCGAATGAGAACACCTCT
>JAIWAP010000110.1:0-4751 GCA_048634345.1 Methanobacteriota archaeon
ACTTCGGTGGATCGCAGAGAGCAGGAATCCTTGCAGCAGCCAGTGCATGCACAACCGGTATCGCAACCGGTAACGCACAGGTAGCACTGTCCGCATGGTACATGTCGATGTACCTGCACAAGGAAGGATGGGGCAGACTCGGATTCTTCGGATACGACCTTCAGGACCAGTGCGGTGCAACCAACGTATGCTCGTACCAGGGTGACGAGGGATGCTGCCTTGAACTCCGTGGCGCAAACTACCCGAACTACGCGATGAACGTAGGTCACCAGGGCGAGTACGCAGGATTCACTGGTGCAGCGCACGCAGGTGCACACGACGCATACTGCTGCAACCCACTGATCAAGGTCTGCTTCGCTGACCCATCACTGGTATTCGACTTCGCCGACATCAGGAAGGAGTACGCCAAGGGTGCGATGCGAACCTTCAGACCAGCAGGCGAGCGCAGTCTGGTTATACCAGCAGGCGTATAGGCGAGCAATCGCCTACCCTTTTCTTTTTTTTGCGATGGTCTGAGTTGGAACCTACGTTTGGTTAAGCACCTCAGGAGACTCACATGTGTGATTATCCTATCTCGCGTGTATCATCTGTAGCCCCCACCACACCACACAAAACTCACTCGGGTTTTTTCAGTAAAATCACACAAAGCAACCATCCACCACTGAACCGATACTCACTGATCCAGCTTCATCAGAATGGTGGTGCGCACAGAGACCGCCTCGTCCAGATCAGATGTCGTATGCCAGACCTTGAGCTTGCGCACATCCAATCTACTCCCGCACCGCTGGCATACAGTCGATTTTATGCCATGATTTATGATCTGTACGTTAACTCTGCACTTTGGACACACGATTACGTCATATTTCAATTCTCATCACCCAGAATCTCGATCCCGTGATTTGTGATCGTGTACTCATGTATCGCACGGCTGTGATCAGTTCCGCGCATCTTCAGGATCAGCAGGGTCTTCTTCATCTCGCCAGCTTTCCTGATGTTATCGAGAGAGATAATCCCATCCATCAAAAAAGACGCGCCTACGTCAGTTATTCTTGATGAGGCTGCGTGCTCGGTCCCGTTTGTGAAGACCGAGGTGACCCGGGCATGTTTGAAATATCCGATCAGCGAATGGATGTACGTCTTCACTCGCACTGCGCCATAAAAAACAGTTTCCAGATCTGAGATCCCGTCAAACAGCACTGATCTGGCGCTTATCGACTCAACTGCATCCCGGATGTGCCAGAGATGCTCATCAGGATGGATCTGGTCTGTTGTGCAAACGAATTTGAGAATACCATTCATGACGTATCTGCGTAGATCCCATCCAAACCGCAACGCTTCGGCAATCAACTGGTCTGGCGATTCATTAAACGAAACGATGACTGCCGGTCTGTCGTTTTTTAAACTTTCGTGGATGAATTCCAAGCCAAAGATCGTCTTTCCGGTGCCGGAGCTACCTGCAACCAGTGTTGAGTATGTCTCGGGAATGCCGCCTTCTGTCATAGCGTCCAGTCTTGAGATGCCGGTTGGAATACGTGTGGAGAGGTCTGTGTACGTTATTTCATTTTCAAGGTTTGGAAACACCCGTATGCCGTCTTTCGAGATGTTGAATGTATATATTTTTGACGGAATGTGATTGTTGGCAGCACTCATGGTCTTGAATACCCTGAGATTACGTGAAATGTGTCTTTTGTGGTCTTCATACGACAGATACAGAATTTCATCTACAAAATGGCTGATAATCGATGTGTGGATCTCGTTACCTGTTAATTCACCGGTAAAAAGCGTGATAGCCCCCCATTCGCGAGTCATCGAATCGATGGTGCCAATGAATCGGTGCTGCTCCTGTTCTGAAAAAGCAGATCCAAGCGGCGTGATCGGGTCGATTGCAACCCGGTCAGCCTGCGAAGTGGCAACAACATTTCCGATATCGATCAGGACTGACAGGGGATCGCGTTCCACAGACAACCGCTCGATCGGGTGCACCTTGATCGATTCGTGCATGAGTAACGAAGCGGCTTGCTTGAAACTGCACCCGCTGGTCGTGATCGGGATGTATAGCGTCGATTCCTGCTCTGCCACGCTTGATAGCGACTCCAGCACGAACATCGTTTTGCCAACGCCGGCAGTGCCTGCTACCAGGATGGTCGATGGTTTTGGAAAACCCCCCAGTATCTCGTCGAGCCCGGCGATGCCGGTCGGTCTGAGCATCATCAATGTTATTTAATGCACCACTACCTATTATTGCTTGCGGCAGGCGTTCTGTTGCGTTGTATGTGTTTAGCTGAGGAGAAAAAACCACGAGATTTCACGAGATTAACACAAGAAGATGGTAGCACATACAAGATATTGGCGATATGTTTGCATTTTATATCCTGCATGTGTTTAGTGGCAGGCGTTTGTGCACGAACTCCGTCCGTACTCGATTTCAGATATCGAACACGTCTTCGCGTCCACAACCTCTCCGGTCATCGGATCTATCAACGCGGTTGCGATATACACGCTCTTGCCACGGCTGCCGCAACTGCAGCTCCGTTCAAGCAGCTCGACCTTCCACAGGAATGGAGACTCGTTGACACCTGCAGATGTGGACATGGGTTTCCACAGGGAAGACGACGCATTAGACTCATTAACATCCGCAGATGTCTTTGCAAGGTCGTAAGTCGAGTTCTGTATGAGTGCTACACGCACGCTCCTCCGGTTCGGCGCAGTGAATTTTTGATCCAAAAATTGCCGTATCGTCGTATTATTTGTGGTGATATTGATTGCATCACCTGCGCCAATCATGGGTATCGTCCCGAGCGCACCTTCGACCGCTGATAGCTTGCCCGCCTCTGATGGATCTGTGCTGGTAACACACCCGATGAGGCTTGTAGCTACTATGAGTGTGACAAGCACCAGATAACGCGCTTCCATCCCCCTCACCCCTTTTTATTTTTGTATTTCGTATATCCGCATTTCCCGCATGTCATTCGGTTGGCATGTTCTGCTAAGAAAACCCCCGTACCACATTTCGGGCAAAACTGCCTCTGACGCGTGATTTTGTTCTCTTTTATGACATAATAATCATTTACGCTCATGTTGTCTACTCCTCGCCACTTTCTTTCGCTGCATTCCGTGCAATCATGTAATCCGGCTCGATCGTCTGCAACTGCTGCAGATCGCTGTACAACCGTGCATATCCAAGTATCTCCTGCGTTCCATACTGCGTTCTCATCCGATCAAGTACCGTTAGCTCAGGCTTCGTATCGAGAAGCGCAACCAGCATATTTTTCACGTTTTCTCTTGAAGCAGTCGTCCCTTCTGATATTATATTGAACACAATGTCACGTCTGTCCAAAAGCACATTCTTCTCGTCTTTTATAATTTCAATCTTCATTTAACATCCTCCATAGAGTATCATCATCCGAGTCGTATTCCATCTGTCTCAGGAGTTTTTGTATCTCCTTTCTCTTTTCTGGCGTTACTCTGATCAACACACATCCACTCGATGGCTGCCCATATATAACTATCGAGGACGGGGGCGCAAGCACAACAGCAGGCATGACTGCAAGGTCCTCCTCGCCATGCACGAATATGCGTGTACGATCTTTCGATCGCAGCGCATCCGCCATACATGTTACGAGTTCAAGCGTGATGCTACCCGCAGGATTCTCGACGGAAATCTCGATGAATGCAGGATGCTGGATGCGTTTTAATACCCCCTCAGGCACCGCTGCACGGCAGGTCAGATGGTCAACGATGCAGATGTCGGGCAGGATGCCGGATTCGATCAGATTACAGGTCGTGATGTCGCCTACCGCGATTATTTTAGCCGGTTTACTCAATTTCATTACGCCTTTCAGTGCATCCATAGTTTTACGCCCGCTCCCCTCGTATAACACCCCATGCGGGACTTTCAACGCAGATTTTAGGAGACTTGGCAGAATAAACGCTTGCACCTATCGCACCTTCAATGCATAAGTTCCGGGAGTCGTAATATTCAGTTTCGCGGCAATGTCGGAAAGTTCGGGGTCTAAGATCAGGACATATCCGCTCCAATCCCTGCTAAGCGAACTTGATCCACATACCGGGCAGCTTGAGCCGCTTACAATTCTGTGACACTCCCTACATGCCTGATCACTCATTTTTTATCCTCTTTTGCATCTTCTTCGAGCCATTCCAGTTTACCGAGCGCGGGTTGGCGCATTGTTAGTCCTATCCGGCTCTCATGGGGGTCTCGTTCGTTCAGGCTGATGGTGACGATGCGCGCCCGCAGGCGATCACCCTCACCGATTGCGCGCCCACTCTCTTTGAAGACCAGTCGTGCATTCTTCCCATCCGAAGAGACATAATCGTCGGTCAACTGGCTCACATGGATCAATCCATCGAGCGGTCCGATTCCGATGAACGCGCCGAATTCTACGACCTCGACGACGAGACCTTCGACGACCTCCTGCATCATGGGTTTGTACATGAGTGCGTCAAACGTCGTTTCATAATACACCCCACCATCACCAAAGAGGATGAGTCCGTCGCCGATATCGATCACATCAATGATCGCAATCAGCGCTCCGAGTTTCTTGTCGATGCGCCCCTCGAGTTTCTCACGAAGTGCCATCCTGACCGCATCCTCAACCGGCAGTCCGAGACATTCGGGGTCGATGCGGACGGTGTCAACCAATCGGGTTTTTAGATACATTACATGCCTCTTTAATCTTGAAAGAAAAAGCTATTGACAGTTAATCCGGTGCGGTATTAACTGTTTTGCATGG
>JAIWAP010000111.1:0-4727 GCA_048634345.1 Methanobacteriota archaeon
TAATCGGCACCGCTTATGCAAAGGCGATCCGGTTCCATGCTCCGGATGTTCGCAGCATGGGCAGGGCTGCACGCGGCGTCCGTGGAATCAGCCTTGCTGCTGACGATTACGTCGTTGATATGGAGATTTTACAGGAGGGTGCCGCGCTCCTGACCCTGACCGAGAACGGGTACGGGAAGCGGACCGAATTCGACGAATACCGCGTCACAAGGCGCGGAGGAAAAGGAATCATCACGATCATCCCGAATCTGCGAAACGGGCTTGGAATAGCGATCAAGACGGTCTACGAGGACGACGAACTGCTCGTCACAAGCCAGAACGGAAACGTGATCAGAATTCCGGTGCATACCATCAGGATGCAGGGGAGAAACACGCAGGGCGTCAGGATCATGCGGCTTGACAAGGGGGACCGGGCGGTCGCGGTTGCGAGAATCGGGAAGCTGCGAGAGGGGGATGTGGCAAGCGTGGATGGGGTGGACGAGGGCTCGGGTGCGGACGGGGCTGAAGAGTGAATTGGCGTGTGAAGCACATCGCCGTACAATCATTCGCGATGATGCCGATACTTGCTCCGGGCAAGATCGACCTCTCTGTGCGTGTGCTTGTGAATGTGCAGATGCACGTGCCCGTCCCCGTTTTTTATCGTCTCTGTCAGGTTACTGACCGCGTCCTCAATCGATAGCGGGAGCATATCGCACGGATACCCAAACGCCTGAAGCACCTCAAAGAACTGCATGATCGTCGGAACGTCGAGCCCTGCCGCTACAAGCGTCTCTGTATCTGCGAAGACCTCGCGGGTCGTTCCGTCCGCAACAATGGTCTTATGGAGGACGATGACCCGGTCTGCAAGTTCAGGGATCGCATTCACGTCGTGCGTGATGATGATAAGGGTTTTTCCCTCGTTTTTCAGCGTCTTGAGAATCTCTATCAGTTCAGCCCTGCTCTTCGGGTCCAGGTTGGCTGTGGGCTCGTCCATCGCTATGATCTCCGGATCCATCGAGAGAACCGTTGCAATCGCAGCCCGCTTCTTCTCGCCGCCGCTCAAGTGGTGCGACACCCGCTCCTCGTAGCCTGCAAGCCCGACCCGCTCAAGCGAGTCCTTGACCCGGCGCTTCACCTCAGCTTTCTCGACGCCGAGGTTGATCGGACCGAACGCCACGTCATCGGCAAGGAGTGGCATAAAGAGCATGTCATCAGGGTCCTGAAAGACGATCCCGATCTTCTTTGGCATCTTGTGCACTTTTTTGGGATCGATCGGTTCGCCGAGGATCTCGACTGCTCCGCGTGATCCAATGCTATGCAGGATGCCGTTTAAGTGCAGGAGGAGTGTTGATTTGCCTGCGCCGTTTGGTCCGACGAGCGCTACGGATTCGCCCCGCCCAATCTCGAATGAGACGTGCTCGAGCGCGACCGTACCGTCAGGATATGTGTAATTCAGGTCCTGGACGCGTATTGCAACCATCAGAACCCCCGGGTTGCGCTGAACGTGTCAGATGTTGCTGCCACCTGCAGGAGAACCGCGAACCCGACGACGATGACTGTGTTAACCCAGTCCTGCCTTCTTGCATGAAACTCGTGCAGCGTTGCGACCGTTCCTGCGTAGCCCTTCGACCGCATCGCATAGAAGACGCGGTCTGCCCGCTCGTAGCTCTTCACAAAGAGCATCGCAATCGCCTTGCTGATCGTTGTGAGCGTGTACATGTTGCCTCGTTTCTTAAATCCCCTTGCTGCGAGCGCACGATCCGTCCGCATGAATTCATCATCCAGCACAAAGATATACCGGTACGTGAATGCAAACATCTGGACCAGCTTGTTTGGCAGGTGCAGACCCTCGAGTGCCTTGATCGTGATATCCATCCGGGAAGTCCCGATCATCGGAAAGATCAGCATCACGGCGGCGAGGGCTTTTATCACGATCATTGCTGCGAACAGGGCGTATTCGATCCCTCTGTAACTCAGTGTAATTCCACCGAAGCTCGCTATCTCGACTCCGGTCCCTATGATTGTGAACGGGATAATGATGAAGAACGGTATCACAAAGATGAATACCAGTTTCATGCGGGAGAGAACGAAGGAAAGCGGTATTTTTGATATGCAGGTCAGAATAATTGCGAATATCATGCCGATCACGACCAGTTGCAGGTTATAGAGAAGTACGACTGAGAATATTAGCGTGAAGATGGATACAATCCTGAAACGGGGGTCCCACCGGTGAATTGGCGAGGAAAGGCTCGCATATCTGTCGATCTCTGAAATCATGCCGGATTGCCGCCGTATCACTTCTTCCCGAACAGTTCAGGTTCGACTGTTGCGATGAACCCGACGATCACTCCGGTGAAGATCGCCTCGACTGCGATGATCGGGATGTGCGTGCTCACGACAAGCACCGTCGTCTCAATGAACTCTTCGCCGGTTGTGATCAGTTCTGTTGCAAGAAACAGGAGTGCGAGCACTACACCCGCCCCGCCCGCGATCGCGCCAAGTAGCGATGCCCGCTTCTTTGTTTCGGATCTGATGTCAAGACCGGTCCCGGCTCTGAATATCAGGTATGCGACAAGCGCAGGAACACCCATGTTGACTGTGTTGATTCCGATTGTCGTGATACCGCCGTGCCCGAATAGGAAACACTGCAAGACGAGCGCGACAAAGATACACGGATATGCAAGTATCCCGAGCATCACACCTGCGAAGCCGTTTAATATGAAGTGGACACTTGTGGGTCCCACCTGCAGGTGGACGAGTGATGAGACAAATACCGCGGCTGTAATGACTGAGAGTCGTGGCACATCCTCAGTCTTCATCTTTGAGAGCGCATAAGCGAGTATTGCGGCGGTGATCACCCAGCCACCTCCCCATAGCCACGGTGCCAGGATACCATCTGAAATATGTACCATTTATTCCCTCATCTTACTTGTTTTCATACTGTTTCTTCATCTTCCGGGCTGTGAGAAGCATTGCAATCCCGGCAAGTCCTGTTAGATATCCGAATCCGGTGATTATTCCAGTGATCGGCAGCCCATCTTCACCTTCTTCATCTTCCTCTGATTCTGCCCCTTCTGCAATGTTAAACGTCTCTTCGCCTCTGTGCCCTGTCGCTTCCACCACTATCCGGTACTCGGATACATATTTCTTGTGAGGGAAGTAGAACATTCCATTCTCATCGGTCTTGCCTGTGATATATGGTTCCGTTTCTTCCTGCATGTCCTCAGTTGCATATACCTCTACATCCGCATAAGCCATGGGATCAGCGCTTCCGCCGCCGTAATACGCGCGTATCTCTATCTCATGCACAGCCCCCCGCACGATCACCCTGTGCGCGGACGCGGGCGTCATCAGTGCAGTGCAGAGGATCAGTATCAGTGCCAGAAGTGTTACGATTTTAACTGTTTTCATCTCTTAAAATCCCTCGCATAGGTTTTTCGTATGATTCTGTTCGATAAACGTTTCGATGTATGCAAGTACTTTACGAATATCTGAAGTATAAAGCACTCCAAACTCGTGTTTGTGATTCGGGTGTGTCGATACTTGCTTGTGGTGTGGCGCATTATCCAACCAAGAACCATCTCCTCATGGTAATTGTAGAAAATATCTAAAATGAAGGAGTAAAACCTCTTCTCTTTGAGGTTCTACTCTGTCATCCGAGGTCACCGGTCTTCACTTTCTCCGCATCGCGATCATGAACGCTGCAAAGAGCCCGATTGCGACAAGGATCGCTCCGAACGCTGGCGAAGATGTTGCAGACGATGCTGCCTGTTTCGCTGCATCTTTTGCCTCTGCTGCCGCCGCCTTTGCTTCATCCACCGCCTTCGTCAGTTCCGCAGACGATATACCTGCACCCTCTGCTTCCGCAACTGGCGGGAACGACTCGAGTATCGGGACGATGAAGACGCCTCTCACGTTGCGCTCAGACTCGCTTTCCGGTTCCATGGTTGCGCCAACAAACCAGATTCCGGGTTCGTCAAGCGTGTACATAAACTCTCCGTTATCATTGGACTTGGTGAGCCTTGTGAATACCATTGGCGGGTCGTACGAGAACATCTCTTCTGCCATCGCCACGATCTCTATACCAAGATCGAGTGTGTGGTAGATCTCAACCTCCACAGGCGCGCCTGCAAGCACCTTGTCGTTGTACTTTGCCTGCCCGGCAAAGACAAAACCCTCTTCCATGCCATAAGGTCGCATGTACGGAAGTATCTCGGTCGACTGCCCGACCTCTGAGTCCCAGCCGAACCACGTCTCTTCGCCGCAATGGATCACGGCTTTGGTGTAGTCGATCAGGTTCTCGCCCTCATCCTCGTACTTCACGAAGATTACGGAATCTCCCTCCTGGTCAACCTTGAACGAGGTTTTGTAGGCTTTGAATTTTCCCAGCTTACCGTCTTCGCCCAGCCCATCGACGGAGATCTCGGTCATCTGAAGCTCTTCGACTGTTCCGTCAGGTTTCATGACAGAGACCTCGGGCACAGAGGTCATATCAAAGAGTATATGCTCATAAGGGTGACCCCACATCGTGTATATGGTCTTGGTCTCGCCCTCTGTTGCTATGTAGTCCTCAGGTGCCACATCCCATACGGTAGCCTCACTGTCACTGGGAAAGACCATCGTGAAATGTGCACACGCCATGCCAGCAGATCCTATCAAAAGGATCGCCGCAAGTGTTGTTGTTATTACGTTCTTATTCATGTATGTTACCTCCTATGTTGTCAGGTAGTACGAGATATGTCCAGTGT
>JAIWAP010000112.1:0-4680 GCA_048634345.1 Methanobacteriota archaeon
AACGTCTTTCCAGGCATCACCTTGACCTCGTGCGCCATGATACTCATCTTGTGGAGCGATGGCTGCCTGTTAAAGAGCACGATATCGCCGTCCTTGAGATGCCGGTCCACGAACCACCCGTATTCGATCGTCTCGGCAAGCTCCTCTCGATTTACCTCGGTAACCTTCATTTTGTGCTCGTCTGTGCGGACGATGTAGTTTGCGCCCGGGTGATTGACCGGACCACGGCGGATGTACTCCTTTAGTTCTTCGATGTTTCTTGGCACGGCTTTGATCGTAAACGTCAGTTCTCTTGCGACCCTCTCAGGAACGCCGACCTCGTTGATCGATAGATTCGGATCAGGCGAAATCACGGTTCTTCCACTGAAATTCACACGCTTACCAGAGAGGCTCCCTCGAAATCGCCCTTCTTTTCCTTTCAGACGCTGTGACAACGTTTTGAGCGGTCTTCCGCTCCGATGTCTCGCCGGCGGTATGCCAGAGACGCTATTATCCATGAAGGTGGTCACATGGTACTGCAATAGTTCCCAGAGATCCTCGATGATCAACTGGGGCGCGCCGGCTTCCTTGTTTTCCTGAAACCTCTGGTTTATACGGATAATGTCCACGAGCTTGTGTGTCAGGTCGTCCTCGCTCCGCTGCCCGGTCTGCAGCGTGATCGAGGGGCGCACCGTGACCGGCGGTACCGGCAGCACCGTCAGGATCATCCACTCAGGACGTGCGTTTGCCGGATCCATGCCAAAAACAGTGATATCCTCATCAGGTATGTGTTCGAACCAGTCCCTGATATCGCTTGGAAGAAGCTTGTTTTCGTCTTCGTAGTAGGTGGTTGGTTTTTCATAGATGACTTTTATCTGGTGTTCGCCGCAGTACGGGCACACATCGGTCTTTACAGCCTCGGCAAAGACGCGTTCGACCACCGAATCAATGGGCTGCCCTCTACCCCGCAAAATCCCGATCTGCTCGATGTGTTCCTTCTTTGCCACGGGTTCGAGCAGCAGCCGGCTGCAACTTCGGCACGTGCCTCGCAGTATGTTTCGTATCTGCTTGGCAAATCCGACATGTATGCAGGGCGCTACCAGTTCTATGTGCCCGAAATGACCCGGACACTCACCAGCCCTGCCACTACAGGTCTTGCACCGCAATCCGGGATCGATTACTCCAAGCTTGGGGTCCATAAGCCCCATATCGATTGGAAATCCATCTTCATCATAAGTATCGGCTGTGATGATCCGGGTGACACTCATGTTCCGATATTCCAGTGGAGAAATCAAACCGAATTTTATCCTTGCGATTCGCTTTGGAGCACTCAATTGTTTCATTGCTATCTGTCTGGTTGTTTTTGGGATAAAGGTTTTGTTGCCTATCGGTGTCAACCCGGGTGCTTCCTGGTGCCACGCGGACAAAAATACACAAACGCCATGTTTATAAGAAGCAACATAGATGTATCACTGGTTCGCTTTATTCGCTTTACACTGGAACGCGGGACCCCTTTATCTCCGGTATAAAAATGATGGAATGGCATGAAACTGATGAACTTGAATCGAATTTTCTTTCTGCAGGCTTGAGAGTCTATGTCATCGGACATAAAAACGGGAGATTCGAGGGTAGATGGAACGGCGTCTGGAATCTGCCGCTAAAAGTTGCAGACGGCGTGAACTTTGGCTTGATTGCGGATGGTGAGACCGAAATCAACTGGCTGCCTGATTTCTGCAAGGAGTTTGTCTTCAGTGGTGCTGTCGAAAGAACGTTTGAGATTGGAGAATTCTCTATCAACCAGTCTGTCTTCGTCCCAAAACTCAAAAAAGGGGTTTGCTGGATATTCAGGATCAAAAACACGAAGGATACGAGAACCGCATTCAAATTCATCGCAAATCCGGTCACAAATCTTGAATGGGCGCTGAAACAGACCGGTGATGCATGGAAGGAGCGGAAATATCTCGTGACGTATGACCCGCGCAAAAAGATGGTCTTTGTGCGGCACCATAAACGTCCGAACTGGATGATGCTCTTTTGCTCAAATCTTGAACCGAAGTATGTCTGCTTCGATGTTGCCAATCTTGATGCGTGTAAACTGGAGAACAGGTTTCCGGGTCCGTCAGAACACTGCATGGGCGGCACACTCATGGCTTATGAAATCGAGATCGATGCAGGGGATACCATCGAGATCAGGTTCGCACTGAATGGTGGTGATGCAACATACCACCTGTTAATCGATGAATCCGAGGAATTGATTGATTCGGCAAAAGAATTGCTTGCAGAGACAAAAAATTCATATATTGATTACATCCAGACAACATCAAGCCTTGAATCAGGGATTAAAGAGATCGATGATGCTTTTATTCGTTCTAAGATCGGAATACTACTGTTGAAGCACTATCAGCATGGTTACGGTCTTGGATTCATGGCTGGACTGCCGCATTTCCCGACATACTTCGGAAGGGACATTGCATGGACGGTATTTGGCAGCAATTGCATCGGAGACTTTCTCAGCTCCCAGTGCGCACTTGCGCTGCTTGCACGGTTCCAGGCAAAGGAGGATGGTGATGATGCGGTCAGGGTTCCGTTCTACAGAGGAGAGATTCCACACGAAACCAGGATGGACGGGACGATCTATTACTACAGCGTCGATGCAACCCCGCTCTTTGTGATCGCACTGTATGATTATTATAAGTGGTCCGGCGATAAAATTTTTGTGCGGCACCTGTACGATAATATGCTCCGGGCGCTCGACTGGTGCCTGAAAGCGGACCGTGACGGCGATGGCTTGATCGAGCACGGTCCCGAAGGTTTTCTCAATGATGTGCAGTGGATGGACTCGTACTTCAGGGGCAAGTCCGGGGTCGAGGTCCAGGCGATATTCAGCCACGCATTTCTGTGCGGAGCAGAGATCGTACGGGAGTTTGGCGAGTCTGAACTTGCAGAGACGTATATGGCACGGTACCGCGAGCTCAAAACGCTCATCACAGAACGGTACTGGGACGAGGCGCAGGGGTTCCTGTACGACACGATACAGCCCGATGGCACCCTGAAGAAGGATATGACTGTAAACGCGGTACTCCCGGTCTTCTTTGATCTCATTGAACCGGGTAAAGCGGACAAGATCCTTGCATGGATGGAAAGCGACGAGTTCACGACACCGTGGGGCGTCAGGACTCGTGCAAGGGGTGATCCTGAATATGATGGGAACAGCTACCAGAAAGGCGGCGTCTGGCCATTTGTTACGGGCTGGGTTGCGTATTCCGAGTTTGCGCGAGGAAATTTCAAGGAGGGATTCCTCAAGACATACCAGATGACCGAGATGCAGCGTTTCTCCAGGCTATACTTCAAGGAAGTCATGTCAGGAGACGTGCCGCCTGAGCCGTCCGCATTAGCAGATCCTGCCGGCTGTTTCATCCAGGCGTGGTCTGCAACGATCTATCTGTACGCGATCGTCCGCGGACTGCTTGGAGTGGAACCCCACGCCCCTGAAAGCGTCACGATCTGCCCGTATATCACCGCTGACTGGGGTGTATCGATTGAAAGGCTTGCTGTCGGGGAGAGCTTACTCTCGTTTGAGTTCAGCAGGTGTGATGATGAGGTGACCGCGATCATAAGAAACGGGGGTGCTTCTATCGACGTGGACTTTGGCTTTGTTGTTCCTGTAATTGTGGACAACCCGTCTGCAACCATCAACGACGTAAGGGCTGACGTAACAAAAGAGATCATCAAAGGGAAGTATACAAGGATCATGACAAGATTTACGGTGGGCAAGGAAGACCTGCTTGACAAAAGAGAGTTGAAAAGGGTTGTATTTAACATCGGAGGACATAAATGAAGATATTTATTATTTCGTCTGCGGAAAAGGCGATAGATTTTAAAGAATATGGTGGCACCGAACATGTTGTAGGTAATCTGGCAGTGGCGCTCTCCGGATTCGATGAGGTTGAAGCAGTCGCTGTTGCGTGTTGTAAAGGCTCAAGGCTTCCGCAAAACCCAAAATTAAGGATCATAGAGACTGTTAATGAATCATCTGACGTGCATCATGATTGGGTTGCAAAAGAGGAGATGGCGTACAGCATCAATGAAAAATATTTCAAGGATTATGATGTCATCATCGACAATACCGTATCAGGTGTGACTTATGATTACAGGATCGCGCATCCGGATGCGAAGGTCTGCCACGTATTCCACGGGACATGTGACTGGGGGCGGGTTCCGCATATACGTGGCGATCCGTACTTCATCGCGGCTTCACGGGCGCAGGCGATGAACATCTCAAACCGGATGATGGTGCCATGCAGGTGCATTCCGCACGGCATAAATACCGAGCTTTATCCGTTCAAAGCCGAGAAAGGGGATCGTTATCTATCTGTCAACAGGATATGCAGCGAGAAAGGTATTTTCGAGTTTATCCAACTGATGGAGGATTCGCATGCTTGCGGAGATATCTGCGGTGAAGATCGCTTCGTTATCAGTCAGGAGTATGTTGCAGAGGTGAAATCCCGGTGTGACGGTTCTCAGGTGCGATATCATGGCACGGTGTCTTTCAAGGATAAAATAAGGTTTTTTCAGGATGCAAAGGCGGTGATCTCACTTCCTATGTACCCGTTCATGGAGATATTCGGTCTGCACGCATCAGAGGCGATGTGCTGCGGAACGCCGGTGATTGCGCTCAGGAGCGGGGGCTTGACCGACCAG
>JAIWAP010000113.1:0-4657 GCA_048634345.1 Methanobacteriota archaeon
CTATTCGCCCTTATATTCCATGAAACCATCGATATGCCGCAGAACTCCGATGTGATGCTTTTTTGCGACCCGCACCTCACCGGTGCACAGCGTACAGACCGCAAGCGGCGCATTGTGCCGGAGGCGCATCGTCGCAATTCCATTTTCGCGGTCACCCCCGTCATCGCCAGCATCACTGATCTCTGGCGCATGTAACATCGCGTTTCCGAGTTCGGATGCGCCCTGTCCTGTGAGACCGTTCGCCTCAATAATAATGCATTTCGGATTTGCCTCCATGACGCGCTCCCGAAACACCTCCCGCTCTGCCTGAGATACAATATCCCCTTTAGTCGCAACGACCACGTCGGCGGTGGTCAGCAGAGGTCCGACCTTGATCGGCGTGTTCGGTCCGGCTGTGACATCGATCACGCAGACTGCAAGGCACTGGTCCACATAAGGGGCGCACCGCAGACACAAGCCCGCGGTCTCGTTTAACAGTATATCCGCGCTCTGCTCCCGCGCCCATGACAACATCTCCTCGGTATTGTAGATCGCAAAATGGTCCGGACACATATCCTTTGACAGTGCGACACGAACCGGCACACCGAGCCGCTCGAATCTGGCGTCGTCATCGGTAAACAGGCAGTCTACCTTGATTACGGCGGGCATAACGCCATTCTGGCTGAGATATGCGATGGTGTGCAGAAGTATCGATGTCTTGCCCGCACCAGGGGTTCCTGCGATGATTGCAAGTTTCATTTCCAAGTCACTAAAAAACCTGATGTAATGTCGCGGCGTGGCGGTGCCGTGCCATGCAAAAGCAACTCACATAGCTGACCTGCGCAGCAGCGCACGTATCCGCGTCTTTAGTTCGAGCAGATCAAACGGCTTGGTCACGTAATCCTCGGCGCCGATCTCGATGCCAAGCACCTTATCCTTGATTTCGCCCTTTGCGCTGAGCATGATAATCGGAATGTGCCGCGTCAGCGGATCTTCCTTCAGTTTCATGCAGACCTCGTAACCATTCACCTTCGGAAGCATCAGATCAAGGAGAATTAAGTCGGGCGTCTCTGCTGTGACCTTTTCGAGAGCTTCTGCGCCGTCTGCTGCCCCGATCACAGCGTAATTGTCCGCCTCAAGCGCACGGGTAAGCGGGATCAGGGTGTCGGGTTCGTCGTCAACGACCAGTATCTTGGTTCTGGTGTCAGCAAGCCGGTCGAGCCGCTCCTTAACAGTCTCCGGTGCGATACCAAGCGTTTCTGCGATCGCTGTGCTTGAGGCGTCTGCGTCCTGCTCCAGTATCGCAATAATCTGTTTATCAATATCATCGAGTTTCATACGTGTCACCTGCACCGTTTTAGGGTATATGAGTCGCGGTTGGGTAAAAATGTTTGGATACATGGTGCTCTGGGATGAAATTGGGATGAAATTCACATATACCCCTGCCCGGCAGCCAGTGCGATGCAACATTGCCCATGATCCCGGGGATTTCACACACTTCCGAATATTGTGCCCCGCAAGCTTTGAGCCTGGCGTCTTCAGTCTCACATCCACCGAGTCAACTGGTACCGCCATGGTCCCTTTCCGGGAGGAACGGAGTTTTTAGAGTAACATCCTGTTGAATACCATGTTCGCGGGGTAACTCACGGAGAGGGATCGCGAAGTGATGGAGCTGTCGGTTGAGTAATATTGTCCCAAAGCCCGTTTCCCGCAAACCTTTATAATGGATACACCCCCCGCATTTGTTATGGTGCGGTCTAAGAGCGGAATTACAAACATCGTCATCTTCCTGGCACTGGCGTTCATCCTGTCAATCTCAGAGATAGTCCGTCTCGTCACAGATTACTGGTGGTTTGACGCTCTTGGCTTCTCCCGGATCTTCATGATCAGCTTGACTGCGAAACTGCTCTTATTCGCAGTTTCGGCGTCGTTTTTCCTCATATTTCTGCTCGGCAACCTCTGGATATCCTCAAAAGCAAACCCATCCAGGTCAGAGATCCCCTCAAAGTTAAAGATCGTGATTGCTCTGGTTTTATCGTTCTTTGTCGGACTCGCAAGCTCGCAGAAGTGGTTTGTGGCGCTACAGTACCTGAATCAAGAAACATTTAGCTTGCAAGACCCAATCTTCCAGAAGAACGTCGCTTTCTACGTCTTCTCGCTGCCGTTCATCCACGCAGTCAGGAGCTTCCTGATGGCTTGCGTGATACTCACGATCATCATGGTGCTTCTGGACTATATGCAGTCGTTTATCATCCGCATGTTTAAACAGGCGCAGGTTTCCACGCCAGTGGGCGAGGGTCCGATCTACGATGTCAGTTTCCAGTCGGCGATCGCAGGCATGAAGCGAAATGCGCTTGCACATATAGCCGTTCTCGGATCGTTCTTCTTCATCCTCCTTGCCGCGAACCACTATCTTGCCAGATTCTCCATAATGTACTCAGAAAAAGGGATTGTGGTGGGTGCTGGCTACACTGATGTCTTTGTATACCTCCCAATCACCAAGATACTGATGGTTCTTGCGTTGTTCATTGCCCTGTTGTTTTATGTCTGGATATTCTTCATTTCAGGCAGGCAGGATCAGCAGAAGAGTGGCATATTGACTTATGCGGTGGTTTTCTACCTGCTGGTCTTATTCATTGGTTCGAC
The DNA here is from genome assembly GCA_048634345.1 of Methanobacteriota archaeon. GTDB lineage: Archaea > Halobacteriota > Methanosarcinia > Methanosarcinales > Methanogasteraceae > Methanogaster_D. Next base: position 2,626 of record JAIWAP010000113.1, read on the forward strand.
GGCGGTTCCCGGGATAGTCCAGACGTACAAAGTCTCGCCAAACGAGATCAGTCTGGAAGCGCCCTACATCGAGAACAACATCAGGTTTACAAAGATCGCCTACGGGCTTGCCGATGTGGAGGAGAGAACCTTCCAGGCTGAGATGAATCTGACCCCTGAAGTGCTGGCAAACTCGCAGGAAACGATGGACAATATCCGAATTCTCGATGTGAGACCGCTCATACAGACATACAAACAAATGCAGGAAATAAGGTTGTATTATGACCTTTCAGGTATCGACATCGACCGGTACGAGATCGATGGAAGATACACAGAGGTGATGTTAGCTCCAAGAGAGATGGATCAGGATCAGATCGTGTCAAAGACGTGGGTGAACATCCATACAGTCTACACACACGGATTTGGCGTTGTAATGAGCCCTGTAAATAGCGTTACAAGAGAGGGACTTCCCAACTACCTGATAAAAGATATTCCTCCGGTGTACACTGTAGAGGAACCAAAACTACAGATCGAAAAGCCACAAATATACTATGGAGAGCGGGATAATGATTTTGTGCTGGTAAACACCCGTACAGAGGAGTTTGATTATCCAAAAGGCGATACTAACGAGTATATCCGGTACGATGGTGGTGGTGGTGTGCAACTGGACACAACCATGAAGAAACTCCTGATGGCGATACGATTCATGGATGTTAAGATCCTGCTATCATCAGATATCACTCCTGAGAGCAAGATTATGTTTGAAAGGGACATCGTGGATCGGATCTCGAAGATCACCCCATTCCTGATGCTTGACCGGGATCCATACATCACCATCTGTGACGGCAGATTAGTCTGGATACAGGATGCATACACAGTTACAGGCAATTTCCCGTACTCAGAGAAGCGTGGTTCTGTCAATTACATACGAAACTCCGTAAAGATCACTGTCGATGCTTATGATGGGGACGTAACCTACTATATCGCCGATACCGCTGACCAAGACCCGATAATCACAACTTACGCCAGGATATTTCCCGAGCAGTTCAAATCGCTTGATCTGATGCCAGATGAGCTTAAAAAACACGTAAGATACCCTGAAGACCTCTTCAAGATACAATCCGACATCTACAACACATATCACATGAGTGACGTAAAAGTCTTCTATAACAAGGAGGACGCATGGCAGATCCCGCATGAGGTGTACGGCACAAGCCAGCAGGTACTGGTGGAGCCTTATTACATAATAATGGAGCTTCCCGGTGAAAGCGATGAGGAATTCATCCTGATGAGTCCGTTTACGCCAATAAGGAAGGATAACATGGTTGCATGGCTTGCTGCCCGCTCCGACGGAGATGATTACGGAAAACTACTGTTGTACAAGTTCCCCAAGGACAAACTGGTGTACGGTCCTTTGCAGATTGAGGCAAAGTTCGATCAGGACTCAGTGATCTCAGAGCAGCTCACGCTGTGGTCGACGCAGGGCTCCAGAGTGACGAGGGGCAACCTGCTGGTGATACCGATCGAGGACAGTATTCTGTACGTAGAACCGCTGTATATCATGGCAGAGACCGGGCAGCTTCCCGAACTGAAGCGGATGCTCGTCTCGGATGGCGAGCGGGTGGTGATGGAGGAGGATCTTGACAGTGCGCTCGAGGCACTGTTTGGCAGAGGCGAAACCGTGGCGCGCCCGGTCAAGCCTACCGGGGAGGCTGAAGAATGGTCGACTGAAGAATTGATCGCGGGGGCAAACGACTACTATGATGCGATTCTCGACTCGATGGGCAAGAACTGGACTGCGTTTGGGGAGAACTTTGAGCGGTTAGGGGAAGTGCTGGATCGGTTGAGTGAGGGGTGATTCTTTGCCGTGTTCCCGGGTGGTTCATGTTTTCACGGGACTTCTCGCGCTATTCTGGTGCCTAACCGCTCTCGCTTGCGGAGGATTTGCAATGTATGCGTTTTTCGATTTATCCGGCATGGAATGAGGAGACTTGTTGGTGACTGCGAATGAGCGCTCAGAGAGAGATCAGTTATGTTTAAATATCATAGTGAT
>JAIWAP010000114.1:0-4625 GCA_048634345.1 Methanobacteriota archaeon
CGAATGAGACTCTGTGTCCCGCGTGAAGAGACCTTGAGCCCGGCATCGCTCTCCGCGAACGCAAGGATCGGCGTGTCCCGGTTTTTAGAGTTTGACAGGCTCATGCCTGCGACGATGCCAACGATCGTGTCCCGAATCGAACTGCCGGCATCAAAGTACTGAATATGGGCAAGTTTCGTGATGCCCCGCTCTTTAACGAGCTTCAGACCATCCACAAGGTTTTTCCGGTGATCTTTAAGCAGGTCGTGTGCTTCTGCAAGCTTCTTGTCCCGGTCGCCAAGGCAGACCGCAAGACCAACGTCGGCGAAACCGTAGCGTGCAGTAGCATTGAGCAGCGTTGAGTATTCGGACGCATCCCGCATCTCGGTGCCTTCCTGCTCCCTGCACAGCGTATACCCCTCGGTTACCAGCCTGTGGAGGTGGTAGCTGGACATACGCCTTGATATGCAGTGCTGGACCAGCGATGAGACCACTTTCTGCCGCTCTTCTTCGGTAAGGTCGATCCACCGCCTCCACCGTTCACCGCCGGCATCTATGCCTGCCCGTTTCAGAAACTCGATGCTCGCAGCCTCGTTTCCTGTAAGTCCGGGGAGGTATGGGTCAGAAGAGTACAGCAATAACCTGAACAACTCCCGTGTCTGCTTCCCAAAAAACGAGATGTCCTTCTTGTAATCGAGAACCCCGCGATCTCTACCCTGTTTCAGGATTTCCCTGTTGCATCCGACCAGTTTCCCGAATTTCCTTGCCTGCAGGTCGCCAACAGCGCCCACGATCGCAAGATCAGCCAGGTCTCCCGACTTGATTCCAGGGCAACTGAGTGACTGCGCAAGCAGGTACGCGCATCCTGCACCGCTAAGCTCAGTCGAGCCGTCGATGCCGAATAGATGCGGGTTCAGGTGGTACGGGATACCTCCGGCACCGTCCTGATCGATCTGGTGGTGGTCCGCGATCACGACGTCCATGCCGCGAGGCATGTCAGAGAGCATCCCGCTCCCAAGATCGGTGAAGACCGTCGGGATGTTCGCATCAGCAACCCCCTCAAGAATTCCTTTGTCCAGTTGCTTCACGAACCTGACGCTGTGCTCGATTCCCAGTCGGTCGAGCGCATGGCACATAATTGCAGCCGCGGTCAAGCCGTCGGCATCAATGTGCGATACGACCCGTACCTCGCCGTGCTTCCTGATCGCGGCGGCGCATTCATCAGCCCTCGGTTTCATCAAGAGGTAATCGCTCATGGTTCCTGGGTCCTATGTTCACTCCAGCAGTTCTCTGATCACCCGTCCGTAAACCGGTCTTGCGATTAAGACGCCGATTAAGACGCCTACAATCGTGGTGATGGCAAAGCCCTTCAGCGCGCCAAATCCCATGAAGAGAAGCGGCGACATCGCGATGATGGTGGTTGCTGCAGCAGCGAATATGATCGCAAACGCCCTTGCAATTCTTGATAGATACACCTTCTTAGATGGCATCCTGCCCTCATACAGCACCTCGTCAGTGATGATCACCAGATGGTCGATTCCCGTTCCGATGACTGCGATGATGCCTGCGATCGCAGGAAGGTCAAGCTGCCAGCCAATAAGCGATGCAAAGCCGAGGATCATGAAGACCTCGCTTACCGAGGTTGCAACCATCGGGAGGAGAATATTCTTCTGGCGGTACCTGCGGAAGATGACAAAAGCAACCATGAGCAGCGCAAGGATGCCGGCAAGAACGGTCTGTTTCCTGAACTGGGCGCCAAGTGCGGCAGGAACCTGCCATGAACCAATCACACCAACCTCGACAGGAAGCGCTCCTGCCCGGAGGTGTATGTACAGTTGTCCTGCCTTCTCCCTTCCTATATCCCCTGCTCCGGTGGTTGCAACAAATGAGTACGATGGCAAATTCTGGTTTTTGTCATATAGTCCCTGCAGATTGTCTGCAAGTTCAGGGTCAAGCGGTGCTGAGAATATCACATCGTCATCAAGAAGCATGACCATCTCGTGCGCTGCCACATTGTCAACCGCCCCGGACTCAACTGCCGCATCCCGGATCGCATTCGCGCCAATACCGTCCACTGTGAAACCGACACCCCATGCGCCATCCTGCACCCGGGGCATGTCTACTGCCGTGATGTGCTCGCCCCATACTACGTGCTCGGTCGCATTACCTGTGGTCTGAATCCTGATCTCAAATTTCCCGGGCGTTGCGACAATCTCCATCGCAGTGTCAAGATCAACGCCAGCAAGGTCAACCAGAAGAATATTCTCTTCAACAGGCGTGATCGGAACATCCTTCAAGCCCCAGATGTTCAACTTCTCGCTTAATATCGCCTCTGTCGTCTCCTGGGTCTCTTTTGTTACGGTCTCCGTAAATGCGGGTTTCCCTCTGGCATCTGTTGCAATCGAGCCACTGACCCGAGAGAGCGCGTCTGATAACTCACTCTTGCTGACTGCGGATCTGATCTCATACATATCGCTACCAAGATACAGCACCTCACAGTCCAGTTGCTCTGAAAGATATTCCCGGATCACGGATTCCTTGTTTATTGTGAGTGTGACCTCACTTCCATCAACGTATGCGTTTCCGTAACCAACCGCATCAACATCATCCTTTTCAAGCGGATCTTGCGTCCTGAATATGACTTCGGCATCTGACGCCTCGATGATCTCAATGTCTCCAAACACACCTGCATATTTCTTTTCGATGATCTGTGCAGGATCAGCCTCGACTCCGGCGATCGCACCCTCTAACTTAAGCTGGAGACTTGTCCCACCTTCGAGATCAAGCCCATATTGCAGGTTAGACGAAAAACTACCGTCATAATCGTCATAACCGTCGTAAGCCGGGTGAATTGCGATCAGGGAAATCAGCATGGCTGCGATGAATATAATGACCCTGAAATCCTTATGCAGTTTCATGCTCTCCGCCCCCTTGGCTTTGATAGGTGCCATTTCAGTATTCCGGTATTAAGCATCCATGTATTCATCAGATCAGCCGCGAGACCAAAGAGAAGAACGGCTGAGATATCGCTTATGATGCTGATCTGCGGAAACGACGGGACGATGAGATATGAATACGTTGAAACAAAATACATCATCAGAAGCGCGGCAAGCGTTGTACCGGTCATGGTAAGCCCGGTTGTCATCGCGCTTGTGACCTTGTCATCGAGGTTGCCACGCCGTTTGAGAAGCCTCGTCGTGAGAAGAATATCGCTGTCCACTGAGTACCCGATCAGCATCAGAAGGGCTGCAACCGTCCCAAACGAGAGTTCGATGCCCATTATCGCTATGAATGCGGCTGCAATCACGATATCTGAGAATGCGGAGAGTACAACCGCAACCGAAGGCACAAACGTCCGAAATATCAGGAAAACTACGATTGCCATGAGGCAGAATGACACTATGATCGCTTTTATCGCCTGTCCCTGCAGTGCTTTTGCATATACCGGATCTGCCTGCTTAATCTCGGGTGTCGCATATTCATACTCTGTGTTGACCTTCTCAACAAGTGATTTTTCCATATCGTCCTCCATCGGACCGAATCGTAGCATCCTGCGATTGCCTGATTCGCTCACGACGATGAGCGGATAATCAGCAAACGCGAGTCTTAGATCATCGTGTGAGTCTGATGTGGCAAGCTCAACGATCGTGCCCCCCTCAAACTGGAATCCAAGACGTACCGGTGAGCCGGTGGCTACATACATCCCGCCAAGGACGATCAGTGCAAGTGCAAGCACGATCAGCGGTGGGATGACCAGTTGCTCTGGTTTGTGCGTTCTTATGTATGTGTCGAACTTTGATACAAGATTTTTTATGTTACCCATTTATTGTTTCTCCTTAAATTGCATCGGCGATCAGTTGCGCCACACTGATCACGCTCACGCTCCGATCAAGCGTATCTGTCGCCATAATCCCTTCAATGCCCGCAGAGAAGATGCGTGTGGCTGCATTGCGAGCAAGAACCGGGTGAATACACGCGACAAATATCCTGTCTGCGCCATTTTTCCGGAGTAAATCAGACGTTTTCACAATCGTACCCCCGGTCGAGATGATATCGTCCAGTATAACAACATCTTTTCCGGCAACATCGAGTTTCTTCGTCTTTATCGTCACATCATCCCCACTAAGGCGGGTTTTTTCTATGTAATCGAAGTCAACGCCAAGATACTCAGCCACGGATCGTACGAGCTCGATAGCACCCTTATCCGGTGCGATGATAACCAGGTTGTCTGATCCGTCTGTTTCCGTTTTCATCGATGCGAGATGTGCCCCGATCGCGGGTGCGACATCAAGATCGGTGGCGTCTGCATCAAAATACTGAAGCACACCCCTGTTGTGAACATTGATGGTAAACACCCGGTCAGCCGTGATTGCGCGTGCAAGCGCCCGTGCACTCACCGACTCCCCCTGCTTGAACCGGCGATCCTGCCGCGCGTAACCGAAATAGGGAATGACCACGTCGATCCTGCCTGCCGCGTCACATGCATCGATCAGTTGCAGGAGTGCAATATAATCGGAATCGGCGGGCGTTGACTGGATGATTACAACGTGATCGTCGATATCAGGTACACGAAGATACTGCTCCCCATCGGGAAAGCGAAAAAATTCAGTGCCTGCCAGGCGGCATTGCATTGCGCGGGCGACATT
>JAIWAP010000115.1:0-4574 GCA_048634345.1 Methanobacteriota archaeon
CAGAGGGAACGCTTGGGCAGCGAATCCAGAAGGGGCGGACAGAACTCCCGATAACAAGGCGGGGCAAGTCCGAGCTACTCAAAATCGAGCTTGAGGTGTGTACGGTGGACGGGTTCTCAGGACATTCTGACCGGGAGCAATTGATGAAGTACATAGGGAACATGCGCCCGAAACCCGAACTGGTGATGACGGGTCACGGCGATGAAAGAAACTGTATGAGCCTCGCAAGTTCGATTTACAATAAGTACCACATCAAAACGCAGGTTCCAAAGAATCTCGAGACGATACGGGTGGAGTGAGGGGCAGAAACCGGTGCGGCGTGTCTTGAAATCAGCATCGGGAAATGGCAACGCATTTGCCGCATCAACGCCCGGTATATGCTGGCTCAGTAGGTTTGCATGCCGCACAAAACCATGGTAATGTACCTCCGTATGCATAGCTGGCTTTGGTAAAATTGCACACCTGACTATGACAAAACTTATAAATATGTACTAGCCCAATAGTACATACATGGATAAGCTGGAAGAGATCATCACGGAATTTCACAAAGAACCCCTCCCCCAATTATTCAAAAGAGAGTTATCCGTTCCGGTGGACACCGGCAAAGTGATAACGATAATCGGTTTGAGGCGTGTGGGAAAGACCTACTATCTCTTTCAAACGATCCGGGAACTGATGGATCAGGGACTTGAAAAAAAGCGGCTCTTCTACATAAACTTCGAAGATGAGAGAATAAGCGACATATCTGCAAACGACCTTACCAGGATCATTGAACTGTACTACAAGATAAACCCGGATGCTAAGACACTTTATCTCTTCTTTGACGAGATCCAGCTGATCGACGGCTGGGAGCGTTTTATCAGGCGGCTGACCGAGAGGAAGGATGTCAGGATCTTTTTGACCGGTTCATCATCAAAACTGCTCTCAAAAGAGATTGCCACAAGCCTCCGGGGACGGACGTTATCATTTAACCTGTTTACGCTCTCATTCAGGGAATTTTTGCACACATTGGGTTTCACGCCCGGTTTCCCGCTTATCGAATCAGAAAGGGGTGTTCTGAGACGATACCTTGATTTATACCTGCAATCAGGCGGGTTTCCCGAACTGCTCAGGTACGACCGGATGATCAGGTTGCGAACACTGCAGGAATATGTGGACCTGATCATCTACAGGGATCTGGTAGAGCGGTACGGCATAGAAAAAATATCTGCCTTAAAATTCATGATCAAATCCCTGATACGAAACTTTGCACGGGAGTTGTCTGTGAGGAGATTACACAATTACATGCAGTCGGCAGGTGTGTCACTGAGCAAGACAAAGGTCTACGAATATTTCTCATATCTGGAAGATATAAATTTTATTTTCCTTATCAAAAAGTACGGAAAAGGAGTGAGAGAGGTTGAAGGAAGCATACCCAAGATATACTTAATCGACCTTGGATTTGTAACGCTGCACGGGCTGGAAGACATGGGGCGGAGAATGGAAAATGTGGTTGCAATCGAGTTATTGAGAAAAAAGAACTACTTTAACCCCCTGCTCGAAGTGTTTTACTGGAAAGATACGTACGGACGCGAGGTTGATTTTGTTCTCGCCGAAGGTTCAGAGGTCACACAGTTGATACAGGTGTGCTATGATATTGCCGACCCTTACACAAAGGAGCGGGAACTAAAGTCGATTGCAAGGGCGTCAAAGGATCTGGATTGCAGCAACCTGCTTGTGGTCACATGGGATTATGAGGGCGAGGAGGAGTTTAAGGGCTGTACGGTCAGGTTTGTGCCGCTCTGGAAGTGGCTGCTTTAATAAATCACACGTACGTGTTTAGCTAACCACAAGACTACACGGATTTCCACAAGATTTCTGTGTTAATCTCGTGAAATCTCGTGGTTTTTTCACCTCCGCTAAACACATACGAATATTTTAAAGATCCACCAGTCTACAGCCGTATCTTCCCCTTGTGCTTCGCATAAGTCGCATAATCGACATATTTCTTCTCCGCGAGCAGATCAGATACGCTCGGCGCGCCGTCCCTAACATCAGCCAGCCGGTCAGTGACCCTGAGACTGAACGCATCGCTTCCTGCGCCCGACCCAAACGATGTCATGAAGATCCGATCACCGGCTGATGCGATATCAAGGATCGCGGCAAGCCCGATCATGCACGACGCCGAATACGTGTTCCCGAGCGTGGTCACCATGATTCCGGGCGCAATCTGCTCTCTGGTAAATCCAAGGCTTGCTGCGACACGTCTCGGGAATTTGCCGTTTGGCTGGTGGAATACGGCATAATCGTAGTCTTCTGGCACGGTGCCAAGTTTCTCCAGCAGTCCCCGCGCAGCCGATGTGATGTGTTTGAAGTAAGCAGGCTCGCCTGTGAACCTGCCGCCGTGTTCAGGGTACGGCATCCCTTCCCTGCGCCAGAAATCGGGCGTGTCAGTGGTAAATGAGAACATGTCCTCGATCTCTGCGATCAACGAATCTCCGCCCCCTGAATCCCTGCCAATCACATAAGCCGCGCCACCTGCTGCCGCGGTGTACTCGAGTGTGTCACCTGGCGCCCCCTGCGCAACATCTGCGCCTATCGCAAGCCCGAGATCGATCCGCCTGGATTCGACCAGACCCATGCACGCCTGGATCCCGGCAGTGCCAGCCTTACATGCAAACTCGAAGTCTGCGACCGTGAGATTGGGCGCTGCGCCGATGGCGTCGGCAACGATGGTGCCTGTCGGTTTTACGGCATAAGGATGGCTCTCTGACCCTACATATATGGCGCCGATGCGGGATGTGTCAATCCCTGCTCGACGGCTCGCATTTCGCGCCGCTTCCACCGCGATGGTCGCAGTATCCTCATCCATGTCAGGCACAGACTTCTCCTGCACCATAAGCCCGCCTGCAATGCCCTCTGCATCAGCATTCCAGACCTTTGCTATTTCGGACACTTTGATTCGATAACGCGGTATATACACCCCATAGCTTACGATTCCAACCGTCATCTGGGTTCACCAGAGCTAACTTATGTCCGGTAGCGTTAATAACTGTTCGGGCGCCTCAGCTTTCCCCCGAGTAGTAACAGTAACAATTTCGATAGGGGCGGGGGCGGTTAATCCACCCGGTATATCCCGATCCCGTCATCGAGATCTTCTGGTTCCGGACCTTTAATGTATACCGGTCTGATGTGCTCCATCCCGAGCAGATGCCGGATCACATCATCATAACTGGCGCCGGCGCCATGCATCCGGATGCGTATCTGGTCAAGCTGGCGCAGGGTTGCATCGCTTACTTCTATAACTGGCATTATTGATCACCCTTTCACTGATTACTGTCGTTGTTGCGGTTAAACATTGCTGTCCGTGTTGCTGTTACTGTTATCGTCGCTGGTACCGCTGCCGCCACCGCCGTCCCGCACGATCGCTTTTTGCGGCGGGCATCGCTTATGCTCGCTTATGCGGATCAGGTTTGTCAGGTGGCGGGCAGCGTCCACCGGCACCCCCCGCGCCTTGATTTCATCCATACTCAGTCTTTCGTCAACGATCATCCTTAAAATTCGGTCGATGTCCGGATATCGCATACCAAGCTCCCCCTCATCGGTCTGCCCCGCCCAGAGCCTTGCAGACGGCGCCTTTCTGATGATGCGTTCCGGAACTCCGAGAAATCCGGCAAGTTCGAAGACCTCGGTCTTGTACAGGTCGCCGATCGGCTCCATATCCACGCCAGCATCGCCGTGTTTCGTGGCATATCCGAGAAGAAGCTCTGTCCGATTCCCAGTTCCAATCACAAGCCGGTTCATGAGATTTGCGTAATAATAAAGTACGCACATCCGGATTCGTGCGGTCAGATTCCCGTTTGCAACCGCCGCATCCGTATCATAGTCAGGAACCACGCCCGAGAGCGTGTGTAGCACGCTACCGATCTCGATTACCCGGTACTCGATTCCGAGCTGGTTTGCGACACTGGTGGCATCGTCGGTATCGTATCCTGGCGTGAGATCCTGCACCGGCAGCATGATAGCAAGCACGTTTTCTTTCCCGATCGCCGCAACCGTAAGATACGCTGCAACCGCCGAATCGATGCCGCCGCTAAGCCCGATGACTGCACCGGATGCACCCGATTCACTTATCCGGGCGCGGATGAATGCGGTGATTGTGTCTCTGGTGTGATGTGGGTTCATGGTTGGTTGCAAACCCCGGGAAAGGATTTGTTTACTTTTATCAAACGCCGCGGCATAAATAATCATCGGATAATGGGATGCCGATCCGAACGAAAGGTCAAATCTGCGTGAATCGGTGTCTAAAATCGATACGGGATCTGGATTAATGGTATCTTTGGTCTAATCAAAAAGTAACTACTCAGGTATGTTGATTGGTCTCTCGATTGCGATTCTATGCTTTCTGGCAAGAAAAATAACCGCTGATGGGCGCGGAGGAACGCAAGAGCTGTATCATCCTCCGCGCCCCTCCGCGACCCCTGCGTGTGACAAGAAGCTGCATCACAGATTGCCTAACCGGCTACCCCCTCCATTCGGGGTAATCCTACCGCAGAATGCGTGGGTGGCAACGCACACGAGAGTCAAGCCTGCGG
>JAIWAP010000116.1:0-4425 GCA_048634345.1 Methanobacteriota archaeon
AGAATCTACTGGACATAAGCGAGAGCAAAAAACTGCTTGTTACACATATTCAGGATCAGATGCCCCGCGTTTCCCCAAACCTCACACATCTTGCAGGCGCCCTGCTTGCTGCAAGGCTGCTTGCCATCGCAGGCGGGCTCGATAAACTATCCCGGATGCCGGCAAGCCGTCTGCAGGTGCTTGGTGCGAACCGGGCGATGTTTCGCCACCTGCGCGGCGCGTCCCCGCCAAAGCACGGCATCATCTTCAGGCACCCCCTCATCCATGCGTCTCCTCGCCACCTGCGCGGCAAAATCGCACGCATGTTCGCCTCGAAGCTGGCAATCGCCGCACGGATCGATTATTACAGTGACAGTGACGGGGTGCTGGTGCGAGAGGAGCTTAGCCGGAGTGTGAATGCTCGGGTCGAGGAGATCAAGCGGAAGCATACAAATTTGTAACAACATGCTTACTGTTATCGTTTGTGTGTGCTCTGCGCGTCATCTGCCGGTTCAAACTCGTATTCGAACACCCGCCATTCCAGATTGTTCTCTTTGACATTGATCCCGCGGTTGTACGCCGCTTCTTCTTCCGTGAGCGTTTTATCTGAATGTCCAATCGATCTGTGCTTGTGATAGTTCGAATTCACCCAACTCCTCAACCTCTTCTTCGGTGAATGATGCTACCTGCGGTTCACCTTTGCTTGTGTAATACACTTTTATGTGCATGCCTTTTGCTTCTTCTATACCGACACGTTCGATATGGCGCATACCTGCCTCAGTTATTGCTTCGGGTGAAACAGGTTCTCTGCCTGCCATGAGACTGCGAACGAGGTAATAATCTGATGCCATCTGCACTCGCTCATCTGATGCAGCTTGTGTCCCGCGCCCCGCATATATTCCTTTTAACTCCCCTCTCTGCGAATCGGTCAACTCGTGTCCATTTGTTATCCTCCACTGCTCGTGGCTGAGTGCTATAACGACACCCTGCTTACCATCAGGTTCAGGTTCTTTCCACAAAAACGCAGGCATCCACAAAGGTTTCTTTGGTTTTTCAGGTCCGCGTGGTGCGCCTTCAGGTGCCCACAGGACTTCATAGTGTGCGCCCATCGGTCTGCCCGCAGCTTCCCACGCTGCCATCTTCTGCTCTTCGGTTGGGGTCCACTCAACCCATCCAGCAGCCTTGTACGCAGCCTTCAGCTCTTCTGCCGGTCTATTTGCAACATAGCCCGTGTAAATCACGAACCCTGCGATCAACAAACTTATGATTACCACCATTGCGGTTTTATTCGTTTTCATTTTTATCACATTTTTTATTTCAATTATTCTGTTGTTTCGTTGTAACACATCTATGTCGTCGCCGCCTGCGATCTGGAGCGCGAAGCGTTGCGCAGCATCGGCGAAGGCAGCGCGATTTGGGTCAGGTGTATGCTGTTAGACGAGTATAAACGGCATTAGGGGCGAAAATGAAACGCCCAGTGAGTTGAAAGAGAAATTTATTATTCATTTAAACAATTGCTTATAATTTGTATGAAAAATCCTATCATTAAACACACTATTCCTACCGTTGCCCAAGAATCATATTTCTTTGCTTTTTGTTTTTCTTTTTCATCTTTTTCACTCACTATCACGTATATATACCCATGTCTGTCGATTTTTTCGGGTAATCCGAACCTAAAAATTAACCCGGCTCCAACCATGTCCAAAAACAATCCAACACTGTTTACGGATGTTTTATTAAACATATTAATCGGTATTAGCCCATGAGCACTTCAATTTAACCGATCTTTATGCCCTCGCCCGCCGCCTGCAGGATCGTCAGCGCATCTGCGCCATGATATGGCTATCGCTGTTGAGGTCGCACTCTGTGCCCATCACGTGCCCGAACACCGCCACATCAACAATGTAGTGCGTCATGATGCCCGCGTAGCGACAACGATTCAGTAAAACGGGCTGTCGGGCGGGAACCTATTCACCCGGCACCATTTTTTAAAAACTCTTAAGTAGTTTGGAACTGACGTCTCTTTGACATCTGTAACATTTCATACTTAGGAGTACCAATGTCCAGTATAAGCGATCATCTCGGCATACAGAACCACCACCTCACCATCGGCGGCGTTGATACAGTCTCACTTGCACAGAAGTATGGCACGCCGCTCTATGCGATCGACGAGGACCGTGTGCGCAGGAACTTCCGCACATTCAGGGGAGCGTTTCCTGATGCGGATATATACTACGCAGCAAAGGCGAACTGGAATCTTGCGATCCTGCGGATCCTTGCGTCCGAAGGGGCGGGCGCTGACGTCTTCTCTGATGGCGAACTCTATGCAGCGCTCCTCGCAGGCATCCCGCCGGATCGGATTCTTTTTAATGGCAACTCAAAGACGTTAAACGAGCTGCAGATGGCAATCGACGCCGGAGTGCGCGTCTCCATGGATTCGCTGCACGAACTGTACGCGCTCTCTGATCTCGCGGTCAGATCCGGCAAAACGATGGACGTTGCATTCAGGGTCAATCCTGACGTCTCTCCCGACACCCATCCGAAGATCGCAACCGGTCTTGCGGCATCCAAGTTTGGAATCGGGTACGCTGACGTGGTAGAAGCGTACAAAGAGGCAAAAAAACTCAGAGGGGTGCGCCCGGTCGGCATCCACTGCCACATCGGCTCGCAGATCACCGATGTTGCTCCTTTCGGCGAGGCAGTCGAAAAGATGATGGATCTGGTCGAACAGATCACGAGACTCGGCATTGATCTCAAATTCGTTGATCTTGGTGGCGGGCTTGGCATTCCGTACCAGAAGGAGATGGAAACACCAGAACCACGTGATCTTGCCGGCGCAATCCTTCCAACGTTCAATGATCGCTCGAAAAGTCTTGGAATATCCCCAAAACTGATACTTGAACCGGGCAGATACATCGTTGGCGATGCAAGCATTCTTCTTACGGGTGTAAATACCATAAAAAAGGCGGCAAAGACTTTTGTGGGCGTGGATGCCGGACTCAATCTGCTGGTCCGCCCTGCGATGTATGATGCGTACCACGAGGTGGTTGTTGCGAACAAAGCGGATCTTGACGGGACAGAAACGTATGATATCGTGGGACCGATCTGCGAATCAGGCGATATCATCGCAAGGAATCGTAAACTGCCGCCAATCGAACCTGGCGACGTGGTTGCCGTGCTCGATGTCGGAGCGTACGGGTTTTCCATGAGTTCCCAGTACAACGGGCGCTGCCGGTGTGCAGAGGTTCTGGTCAGCGCTGGTGAGGTGGACTTGATACGCGGACGAGAGGGTTACGGGGACCTGATCGCGAAACAGGTCGTGCCAGCGAGGCTGCTTTAGGCGACTGTATGGTTGATTCGGATCTATGCTAACCATCGACGGCTCGTTCGGAGAAGGCGGCGGACAGATCCTGCGTACATCTGTCGCCATGGCTGCGATTACGAAAACACCTGTTAGGATCACTAATATTCGCAAAAACCGCCCAAAGCCAGGGCTTTCGGCTCAGCACCTGACCGCAATCAGAGCGATGACTGAACTTACAGGGGCTGATACAACAGGCGATGCGATCAGGTCCACAGAACTGACGTTCATCCCGGGCGAGATCAGCGGCGGGATGTATCACATGGATATCGGCACAGCCGGTAGCATTTCACTTCTTCTCCAGTGTCTGATCCCTGTTGCACTTCATGCACCGGATACGGTCGTCCTTGATATCACGGGCGGCACCGATGTGAACTGGAGCCCGCCGATCGACCACCTGCGCCATGTCCTGCTGCCCGCGCTCGCGCTGATGGGGTGCAATGTAAACATCGAGGTCATGATGCGGGGCTATTACCCGCGCGGGGGCGGGCGTGTCAGGGCTGTGATCGATCCATCCGGGATTTCCGGTGCCGATTTTTGCGAAAAAACTGCCGATACGGTTCACGGCTGCTCACACTCGTCAAGGCTCCCTGAACACGTCGCAAAAAGGCAACGTAGTGCTGCTATCGCCAGACTGCAGGATCACGGGTACGATGGCAAGATCGATACCGATATCACGGCGGCGCACAGGGGTGCTGCATCAACAGGCAGCGGAATTACGCTCTGGTGCGGTCATATCGGTGGGTCTGCGCTCGGGGAGCGGGGAAAGCCAGCCGAGGTGGTCGGATCCGATGCAGCGGACCATATTATCAGAGAACTGGACTCTAAAGCCGCGGTGGACATTTATCTGGCAGATCAACTGATTCCATACATGGCTATGGCGAAATCCGGATCGTTTACCACGCGGGAGCTATCACTCCACACAAAAACAAATATCCGGGTAAGCGAGCAATTCACAGATGCCAGATTCGACATAAAGCCATCGAATCGCATTGTCAGAGTTGTTTGTCAGTAATGGCAGCGTATATTTCAGTGATCGATACATTTTTCTTAACCGAGCGTGTAATATAGTTGTAACTGGTTGT
>JAIWAP010000117.1:0-4206 GCA_048634345.1 Methanobacteriota archaeon
AAGATGATCGGTCTTCACGTTATCGGCGTTGACGGATATATCACCAAACCATTCGGTCGCAAGGAACTGCTCAATGGTGTAAAAAAGCACCTGAAAGGCGCAAACGAGAGTAACTGAGATGGAATACCAAGCCGGCTGCATCGGCAGGATATTTGTCGCACGGATCGACCATGGCGAGGATCTGCTTGCTGAACTTGGGGGACTTGCAAAGCTGGAAGATATCAGGCAGGCGTTCTTCATCCTGATTGGCGCAGTCAAGGACATGCGTCTCGTAACAGGACCGAAAAGAGACACAGTTCCGCCGGATCCGATCTGGTCATCAATCACGGATGTGCAGGAGATAATTGGCGCTGGAAACATTCTCTGGCAGGACGATGATCTGCCTGCCATACACCTCCATGCAGCTCTTGGCAGGGACGAGGCTACACGTGTGGGATGCCTGCGAGAGCGGGTTTCGGTGTACCTCACAGTCGAGGCATTCATCATCGAGATGACTGATATGACCGGTGCCGGCACCATGGTGGAGCGCATCCGGGATGATGCACTCGGGATTGCCCGAATGTCGATGTAGCGGTCGTCTGCCAGAAACATTAATTAGTAGCAGCATTCAATAATAGGATAACCAATTAAAATCGGAGGTGTGGATGTATGAGGTACCTGTATCAGGATTCTGTTGAACTGTCAGTACAACGTGACTATATCAAAGATCTGGAAAAACTGCTGGGTGTGGTCGGGGATTCATGCCCGAAAGAGAACGCTGTCATATCAGCCAGGAAAGAGCTTGAAAACATCGACCGCGCGAGGGATCAACGAATCTCCCGGTTAAATGCGTTTGAAAGCAACCTTGGTGCGCAGTTGAATGCCATGATCGCAGATGACGACGCCGACATCCTGGATGCCTGCAAAGAAGCGATCACAGAGACGTGCGGAACGTGCGTGCGCCGGCAGACCAAAAAACTTGACGCACAGTTCGATTCGAGGACCAAGGATCTGAAAGAGCTGATTAAGCGAGATTCAGAGAATATTCGGAAGATATTTGAGACGTTTCTTGAGTTCGGCGTGTATAATGCGACACGAAGCTATTCACTGATCTCTGACAATGGGGGCGCGTTGTGTGGTGAATTTTCGTCAGATATGGATATACTATCCGTTGTTTATGAACTGCGGTTCAAAGAACCTGTATATGTGAAAGAACTGATCGGTTCGTTCTCCATACCCACGTGGAGCACTTCCGGGCTATTCCATAAAGAAAATGTACTGAAGACGCTGGATATGGCAAACCACCATCTGGTCAGTGTTGAATGCACAAATAAAAGCATATTCGCAAGATTTGAAGATAAAAAGGGTCTGGACGTTGTGCGCGTCGAGATGGGGCGCGCTACCAAAGACCATTCGATATTGTATGGGATCGACGAACCTGTGGACATAACAAAGGACGAAACGATCTCAAAAGAGATCGATGGTGCGAGTGTCATCGGGCTTATGCGTGCGGTCATCGATTATGTGGAAAATACCGAAAACCGTTCGATATCCACGCTAAAAGCGGTAACATTCAATGATATGGACGTTATCGAGCATTCCATGGCTTATGATACCCTGAAAATCATACTGGCAGAGTACGGCAGGATCGCAAATAAATGCATCGAGCATGGTGTGGCAAAGACCGAACTCATCATAAAGATCGAATCGGCTGACGGGACACGGACTGAGAAGTATATGCCGATCTCAACGATCCGAGAGTGCTTTGATCAGGTCGGCGAGCGTGGCGCGGGTCTGGCAGGTGCATTTGGCTTGCCTGCGCTGGAGGATGTCAGGTAAGAGAGCTGGTGCCCTGCAGCATAAACTTCTTCGTTTTCTGGCAGGTGGCTGGTAAATCCCATCTGCCACACATCTGCTATTTGTGGCAGATTGTGTGCATTCATATCTGTGACACGGTCGACAGCAGTGTAGCTGCCTACTGTTCCTGTTTTTTGGGCGAAACATACCGCGGCACGAACACCTGAGTTTCGGACCGGGTGCATGTGAATCTGGCTACCACACATTTTACAGGAATTTTTAATAACAATTGGTCAACTCCATGGCAGCTCAACAGCCCAAATGTTTAGCAGTGTTTAGTAATGTTTAAGATGTGATCCGATGAACTTTGGTTGGAACAAATAATTGGTGAATATCATGCCCCTTATACCCCGCATGTCCCCAACCGAGTGTATACGGATTAGTCGATGCCGGAGGGGCACCTCTCTGTTCTTTGCATTGGTGGTTATGACCGCGGTCATGATGTGTGGCATGGGCATGGTCGGTGCTGCGAGCATGGATGCGCCCTTCTCTTCCGGTGAGCTGCCGCCTGCGATTCTGATGAGTGATTGCGGCAGGAACAACCCGGAGATGACCCACCCACACGGCATCCCCATAACATACGCGGATATAGGCACGGATGCTGCAGATCAGTTGGTTGGAAGCAAGATCAGTATACGATATTCGGACGCTGATCTGGATGGTCTGGATGAGACTGGGCTTACGCTCGAATACTGCTACAAGGGGGAGTGGAAACCACTCGATGTCACTATCGATCCTGCAAGTAACACAGCCACCGCCATCGCGCCAACCGCACCCACGTCTGCGCTTGCACTCGTATACAACGGGACATCTGTTAACACCGACAGGAGCATCTATCGACCCGGAGAGGTGGCAAGGATCATAATCGTTGTGCTGAACCATGCCGGCGAACCTGTATGCAATTCTGCCATAGGGATGACTGTCGAGGCGCCTGATGGCGCATATCGCTATTCAACAGCCGATCAGACGATCGTACCGACCGATCGGGATGGGGTGTATGAGGCATATCATGATACCACAGTCGAGGGAGTGTACAACATTTCATGCACAGCGATAATCGATCGTGAATCGAGTTATTTTAGCACGTATTTCATGGTACAATCCGGATACGACTTCGAGATCATAAGAAACGCAGAAAGCGTGATCGATCCGACCATGCATGACCGGTTCGATGTCGGTATTGATATTATCTCGCATACCAGTGCTTCCGAGATCACGATCTGGGAATATATCCCATCAAGCTTCACGGTATTTACGGATGCGGATGTGATCGATGCCGGCAGCATCAAGATACTGACATGGCGGCGGAATCTCACCTGTAACCGGACATCGGTGAGCTATTCCTACGCGGTTCCGATGAAATATCCGCTACTGTATCAACTGGGTCCGGCTGAGGTTGATTATGGGGGGGAGACGTTCAGGGAGGCAAGGGTTTGGTATGTGGCGGTGGATCCGACAAATCACATCGTGAATGGCGGTTTTACCGATGGTAACGAGACTGATGCATACAACTGGACAGAAATCTCCAGTAACGCTATAACAACAGAGTGGAGCAGCACAGGCGGAAATCCGGGTGGGTGTATGCGTATGTATGCTGATGGGGGTGGTTCCTTTGAGGAGGAAGGTTATGCCAACCAGAGCTTCACATATACTGGGGTAGCCGACAGTGCATATCTCAGTTTTGACTGGAATCGCACCACAGATATGGGCGGGTCTCCACGGGCACATCTCTATGTCGAATTGAAGAAACCGGGTGATGACAGTTACAATACACTATGGTGCAACAATACATCATACGCTAATCAAAGCTGGGTTACTGTGTCTAATCTTAATATTACAGACAACTTTACAACTGGGGGGGCGGGGACATACGATCTCAGACTTCGAGTGGAGATGGAATTTTCAGGCGGTTCCAAATATGCAGATATAAGATGGGATAATGTTGTGCTCAATATTACAGATGACACAACCCCACCGGCAAGCATCACGAATCTGCATAACACGACCTACGAGCAGACCTTCATCAACTGGACATGGACCGATCCGGAAGACGAGGACTTCTCAAACGTCTCTGTTTACATCAATGGGAGCTTTGTGACAGACGTTTCCAAGGGAACAGAGTTCTACAACGCAACAAGTCTCACTCCTGACACCGAATACGAGATCGCAACGCGTACCGTCGATACATCAGGAAACGTGAACGGAACAGGGGTTATTCACACAGCAAGCACAAGACCGGTTCCTGACACAACCCCACCGGCAAGCATCACGAATCTGCATAACACGACCTACGAGCAGACCTTCATCAACTGGACATGGACCGATCCGGAAGACGAGGACTTCTCAAACGTCTCTGTCTACATCAATGGG
>JAIWAP010000118.1:0-4199 GCA_048634345.1 Methanobacteriota archaeon
TCAGAATCTTGAAAATCGGGGTGCCGCGGTACGATGTGAAGCTGGAGCCTTACCCATACAACGTGGAATAAGTGCGAAATTGAGTATGTTTCGATGGGTCGGCTGATAGCGGTTTTGGGTTGGATTTGGTCTTCGGTATTTTGGGATTCAGGGGGTAATCGGATGGCTGCGGCTGTTTTTTGGGTTTCCAAAGTTGAGTTGTATGGCAATCTCTGATGTCTGCATGTATTTTGTTGGGTGGGATTTGTGTTTTTCTACAAAAAATTGAGCGCGACCGCAGGTGATGCAAGGGTTTTTCGCGTGTCTCTGCGAACCCTTGCAACCTCTGCGGTGCGTAAGGCGCTCTTCTAAAATCTGTGACCGAGTCCCATGTTGTTTCGAGCGGGTTTCTTTACTCCTCTTCGTCAACCTCTTCGTCCGCAGCCCGTACGCCCTTGCATTTGCAATGAGCGCAGTTTCCACCGCATTCACAATCCATTGTAACACACCTCTTTATTCATTTTAGAATAGTATGGAGTTAGGTATGGAAATAAGTTGCCCTAACAAAGTTCGGGTTTACGGAAAAAAGCCTAATACGCTGTGCATCCCCACACAGGTCCTACATCCCACACCACATATCCAACAGTACCATCTCCGCTGACGTCGTGATCGCGCTTGAGATTAAAGTCAGCGGCAAATACGTAAGCGAAGCAGATATCGACGAGAACGGCTATGTGAACGCACTTGATGCGCGCATGATTATGCAGGCGGCGGCTGGCGCGATAGAATTGTGATTGTGACCATGACGGTTCACAATCCTGCTGAAGGTGGCTTACCTTACCCGCCTCGCCCGCCCGTCCCGCGACAGGAGCACGACACGGCTGACCGGAGCGTCGTCTGCGATCTTATATCCGATCTCATCTGCGATCTTCGATGCAAAGGTGAGCACCTCCTCGTGATCCGGCATCGCGTCCCTGCTTAAGCGTTTCCTTGAAAATCCGAGGTGCATGTACGCCTTGATCTCGATATGATCCGGTTCGCACGTTTGCAGCAGGCGCCCGTACCCCTCCGGATCGAAAACGTTTAATCCTTTGATGAGTGTAATCCTGACCGCGGTTCGCATCCTCGACCTGGCACCCTTGAGTATCTCCAGCGATTCCATGATCTGTTGCCAGAAATTCCCGATCGGGTTGCATACCCGCAGATACGTATCCTCATCAGGTGCATTCAGGCTGATATAAAGCTGCGTTGGCGAGATTCTTGCGACCATGTCGGGTTGCGTGCCGTTTGTCACCACAAAGGTCGTCATCCCATCCCGCTTGAACTCGTCGATCAGTTCTGGCAGGTGCGGGTAGAGCGTGGGCTCGCCTGCAAGTGATATCGCAACCTGATTCGGCTGCTTTGCCTCTTTTAATGCATCCTCATCAGTGGTATCCGACCCGCCGTACCCCGAGATCAGGCGCAGGTGTTTTGCAATGATAGACCCCTTGATTTCAACTGGAGAATCCCAATCGGCAGGGGCTGGCAAAGGCACGGCATGTTCAATTTGCCGCCAGCAGTGCAGACACCGGTGGTTGCATGACAGTGTGGGCGTCATCTGGATGCATCGGTGCGACTGGATGCCGTAGAACTGCGACTTGTAGCAGCTTCCCTCGCCTCGTATCGACCGGTTCAGCCAGAGGCAGGGCTTGACCGCGCTGTGTCTGCCTGCGACGGGGTAGCCGCCTCTTTCTGACAGACCGCCCGATTTTGATTTTGATCTGGTTCTCATTCTTTCACAATCCGGTTCTTCGGGCGCAACCCGAATTTTTTAATGAAATACGCTCGGATTTTGTGGTAAATCGTCTGGAGATCTTTTATTGTTTTCCGGTCATACAAAAAACACCTTTAATCCGTGTTCATGCCTTCGGCGCTGCTTCGCAGTCAGTGTAAATCAGTGGCTGATAAGAGTTTTTAGCCACAGATTAACACAGATTACACTGATTTAACTTCCGGTAATCACACCTCGGATGTCCGGATTTGCAGGTGAGGGTAGTTCCGAACCAGAAAATTGATCCATTCGGAACCACCGCCGCGGTTCTATTATTTTTTACGCATGTCCTGCAGGTCTCATCCGGATCACAATCCTTTCTTCCCGGGCAGTTTCTCCTTGATCGCCTCAATCAGCTTCTCAGCCGTCCATCCGCCTTCAGGCGTCGAGCTGATCAGCACATACCCGATCCCGCCAAGCACAGCCAGGATGAGGAGTATGACAGCCACAAGCGCGGTCTTTGACTCGCTCGGCGTCACCACGATCTCGCCTGATTCGCCGCCAATCTGCACGGTATATGTGCCTGCATCCGCGATCTTGTACGTGAACTCCGCGGTTTCGGTCTCGCCAGCCGCAAGGGTGACGTTCTGCGAACCGGCATTGGTGACGGTGCCGTTACCGTCGTCGATCACCAGTTCTGCGCGATATGTGCCCTCGATATCACCGACGTTCGTGACGTTGGTGGTGATGGTGAAGCTCTTCCCTGCAGCAACCTCTGTCAGGAGGCTGATGCCATCAAGCTCGAACTTTGCAGCGGGGATGGATACCGTGATCTTCTCGCTCGCATCAAGATACCTGCTCTTGCTTGCGGTGACCGTGTACGTACCAGTCTCCTCGTGCGAGTACGTCAGGCTTCCGGTATCATCGGTCTCTCCGATCTCCTCATCGTCCCAGGTGATCGTCGCGCCCTCGATCGCATCGCCGTCAGACGTCACCCGGATGATCATTTCCTCGTCCGGATCAACCACCTCAGGCATGGCAAGATCCAGCGCATCCTTCTCTGCCTCATCTTCGGTAAGGATATTGACATCCTCTGATGCGGAGTCGTAATTCTCCTTGCTCGCAGTAACAGCGAACGTGCCAGCGTCGCCCGGCGTGTGCGTGACCTCGCCGTTTGAGTCGGTGATGCCAAGGTTCTCTCCGTCGAATGCGACGTCTGCACCCTCAACCGGATCGCCGCCGGAGGTCACCGTTATCACGAGTTCCTCGTCTACGATCGGGGTCTCTGAGATGTCGATTGCGAGTGAGTCGAGTGAGCCGATGGTTCGCCTGACGAAGAGGTAGTATCGTTTATCATCCTCTGAAGTCGTGAAGCCGACATCGCCCATGATCATGGTCGTCTCGCCACCGTCAAGCGAGACAGAATCCGAGTTCTTCATCGTGATTCCAGTGGTTGAAGTGCTTGTGACTTCCATCTCACCGTAATCATCGCCCGATTTCACGGATTTGTAGCTCTCTGATATCTGGAAGATGCCATCGATCGTGATCATACTGGTCTCGGTGCCTGCAAAGACGCTGCCGATGTAGATCGCGACGATCGGGACATCCTCCTCTTTTCCAATATCCTTCGTGTACACAAAGGTGTCTGGCGCGTCAACGATGGCAGTACCGCCACTGATGCTCTTCCCGTTCTTTATCAGCTCGAGTTGAGCCTTGTTTCCGTTGACATCGAGCTGCATGATCTTTAATTCGTAACCCTCTTCCAGCTGGAGGGATGCGCCTGTTGAGACCGTGCGCCCCTTGTCTTCGTCGATCAGAACCTTGGAGAGCATCCCGCTCGAAACGAGGCTTATGGTGTCGTCTGTTATCTCGTCATCGGTCCCACTATTATATCCCGCGAAATACTTCTCAGCCATGAATCCAATCACATCGTACGTGCCCCATTTGCCGCTGAGATCGAAGCTGACCGATTCGGCGGTCGTTGTGTAGGTGATATGATCCTCGCCGATGTTACTGCCGGTGTCTTCAACTGTCAGTGTCTCGGTGCCGAGATCGTCGTCGATGTTATAATAGAATCCCTCAAAGTTCATGTGAGTCCATGTCGTTTTTGACTCGCTGACGTTGTAGACCGTTCCGCGGATATCATACGTGCCAGGCTCTGTGATCTCCTCATACAGTGCAAAGCGCAGGGTGCCGCTGTCGGCAACAAGGAACTTGATGTCACCCATCAGATCAACGGTTTCACCCTCTTCAAGCGAGATCTCATCATCGTTCTCCATCGTGATCGTGTCACCCGAGGTGCCGGTAATCTCCATCTCGCCGTAACTAGTGCCGGATTTCACAGATGTGTAACTCTCTGATATCTGGAAGATCCCGTTTATCACCAGCATACTGGTCTCGGTGCCTGCAAAGACGCTGTCAACGTAGATCGCGATGACCGGCACATCATCGACGCTTCCGATGTCCTTTG
>JAIWAP010000119.1:0-4174 GCA_048634345.1 Methanobacteriota archaeon
CTTCATCAAGGTTCCTTTCGGATAGAACCGCATATTCCCGGAATCTGAGCCGGGTTCGTAGTCCGCAATCTCGAGTCTCTTCATCAGTTCGACATGCGGCGGAATCCTGTCCACAGCCCGGCTCTTCGAGATTTCATAATCCACAAACCTCTTTAAATCGGTATGTTCTGAAAAATCAAACGTTTCAGTCGACAAAAGCTCTCCATCCGGCGTGAGTATGTGCCAGTGCGAAACCGCTTTCTCCTCGGATTTCAGAGCCTCTGATACAACCTCAGTCCCTGTTCCCCGCTCCTTCCCCTTATCTCCATCGTTTTTTTCATTTCCTTCACTTCCCTCATTTTTTCCGATTCGTATCGTTCTTGATAGCTCGGATAGCGGATGTCCCTTGCAGCTGATCTTGAACGCCTTGTACCAGCCAAACGGAGCTCTTTTAACTTCGTAATCAGAAGAGAGAGTTTCTTCGAGTTTCTTCAGCACATCGATCGCAACAGCCGGCTTTGACAGTTCCGAACTGAGGTGCGCATAAGGATAGAGCATTACACGGTTCGCTTTCACCTGACCTGCGGTCTTTCTAATCTCTGTTGCTGCGTTCTTCACAGCACCATCAGGGTCTGCCTCATCGTAAGACTCTACAGCGATAAAAGCAGTCAACGCATCTTCCATGCAGCCGCGCTTCATCGAGGATTTGATCTCCTCTGCGACAGGAGTGCGCTTCTTTGTCTCGTACTCGATATAATCAGAGTGAATTAATAATAATTGCATGTTTACGCCCTATGTTATTTTAGATTGTCTCCCATGTTTATAAATATGGCTCTCTGGCAGGGTCGTGGAGGCTCATGTGCACGGGTTCAGATACATATTTATATCTTCACAACTTAACAGAAGGATCAGATCATGGGCTCGTGGTCTAGCTGGTCATGACATCGCCTTGACATGGCGGGGATCCTGCGTTCGAATCGCAGCGAGCCCATTAGAGGTGGCGGGGGTGGGGGAATTTTCAGTAAGGTTAATATATCAATTCATACCACTAATATCAATTGCGGAAATTATGCTACACCGGAAGGTTGCTACATGTCTGTTGACGATGTCATAAAAACAATCAAGATCGAGAACGTGGTCGCGTCCACCTCGATAGCAAGTAAAATCGATCTCGAATATGTCGCGAAGGCGATCGAAGGTGTGGATTACAACAAAAAGCGGTTTCCCGGTGCGATCTACCGACTTGCCGAACCAAAACTTGCTGTTCTGGTTTTCGGGAGCGGGAAAATCGTCTGCACCGGTGCAAAGAAGATAAATGATGTCGAAATCGGGGCACAGAAGATTTTTGAGAAGCTTGAAGAGATCGGCATCAATACAGAGGGGCAGACCGAACTCGTTCTCCACAACATCGTTTCATCAGCAGACCTCGGGTGCGTGATCAATCTCGATGCGGTCACGATGGGTCTCGGGTTTGAAAACATCGAATACGAACCTGAACAGTTCCCCGGACTTGTTTACCGAATCAAAGAGCCAAAATCAGTTGTTTTGCTCTTTGGATCGGGAAAAATGATCATTACTGGCTGCAAGAGTCCGGAAGATTCCAGGCGTGTCGTTATTCACATCGTACATGATCTTGACGATCTCGGATTGTTATGATCCCGATTACTGACAATCACATACATCTCGATCGTAAGGGAAAAGGGATTGCAGCCGCAAAGGAATTTGCGAACGCAGGTGGCACGCATCTGATTCTTGTCTCAAAGCCGTCGTGGACGATTGGAGTGAATGTAACAGAGTCTGATGGTTTCAAACCCGTATTTGAGGAGACGGTTGGTATCGCGCGTGAAATTAACCGGTCTGACATCGGAGTGACCGTATTTACCGTACTCGGAGTTCATCCGGCAGAGATTACGCGGCTGACTGATCAGGTCGGGCAGAAGCGTGCAGAAGAGTTGATGATCCGCGGACTTGAGACTGCAGAGCAGTTTGTCGCCGAGAACGATGCGATAGGTATCAAGACCGGGCGCCCGCATTACGAGGTTTCTGATTCGATATGGGATGCATCAAACCGCATCATGGCTTATGGGATGGAGCTGGCACGTGACGTTGGCTGCGCCGTGCAACTGCACACCGAGACCACTGATGCTGCTGCAATCGCTGATCTGGCGGCAATCGCAAAGAAGGCGGGATTGGCGCCCGAAAAGGTAGTCAAGCATTATGCGCAGCCGTTGGTGCAGGTTTTTGAGCGCGAGGGCGTATTTCCGAGTGTGCTTGCAGGCAAAGGCGCTATCGAGGCAGCACTTGCCGAAGGGACACGTTTCATGATGGAGACTGATTATATCGACGATCCTGAGCGTCCGGGCGCTGTGCTCGGTCCGAAGACCGTGCCCCGCAGAACAAAGCAGTTGATCGAGCGATCTGGCGAAGAGGCAGAGGCGGTGGAAGAGGTGTTCCGGAAGGTGCATAAGGAGAACCCTGAGCAGGTGTATGGTATCGAGATCACAATATGATCAGTGATGCAAGTGATGTAATGCCATCTCTGCCGGATAATCATTATGTTTATCTGCATTGTCATCTCCTTTGCCGACGTTTTTGTTAGTCTGATGAACGACCACAAAATCAAACCCCACCCGGGAGGGCATTTCTTACTCGCAACCTTTTCACCAAACTTTTCACAAAAGTTTGATCAAAAACTGCTGACCCCACCCGGGAGGGCAGTTTTTACTCGATTTTTTGTGAAAAAATCGTTTGAATATGCTCCGGCCGGGATTTGAACCCGAGTCACTGGCTCGAAAGGCCAGAATGATTGACCGGACTACACTACCGGAGCGTCTGGAATATATACTAAAGTGATCAAATGCATATTAACGTTTCTACGGATATGCCTGTGACTTTTTGATTTCTTATTCTTTCTTGCCATTCCTTCCGTTCGGCGCGATATATAATAGGCAACACGATAAATACATGATAACATGCATCGTGAAACAAGGGTTGATAATTTTGAACCGGCGCGTGCATGTCTGGTCGACAGTCTGCAAGGGCGAATCGACATGCACATCAGCGAGCAGGTGCTGCAGGCGATGATGCGGGTGCCCAGACACCTCTTCGTGCGGGAGAGTGACACGGCTTACGCTTATGAGGATTACCCGCTCTCGATCGGACACGGGCAGACGATCTCAGCCCCGCACATGGTTGCGATCATGTGTACGCTGCTCGATGTCAGGGAAGGGATGAACATCCTTGAGATCGGGGCTGGTTCCGGGTATCATTCAGCCATGCTTGCAGAACTTACTGGCTCAAAGGGCAGGGTCTATTCCATAGAACGAATCCCTGAGCTGCTCGAAGTTGCACGGCGCAATCTGCATGATGCCGGATATCATAATGTTGTTGTTACCGCGGGGGATGGCACGCTCGGATTGCCTGAATATGCGCCATACGACCGTATCACGGTAGCCTGCGCTGCTCCCGCTATTCCGCCACCACTCGTCGAACAGTTGAAGCGGGGTGGCAGGATGGTGATCCCGATCGGAGAGTCCGTGCAGGATCTGTATCTGGTTCATAAAAACGATGTGATATCAAAGGAAAAGAGTGGCGGGGTGGTGTTTGTGCCCTTGATTGGCGAATATGGTTTTTGAGGATACTTACTCGAGTATTGTGTGGATATCTACATATAAAACCACGAGATTACACGAGATTACACAAGATTAACACAGACGTCTTGTGGAGATGGCTGCGCCGCTGCTTCGCAGACTGTGTAATCTTGTGGTTCCCATCACAAGTTACCCGAGCATGTACTTTTGAGGCGTGGGCGCAGGGAACGCAAAGCCCCACAAATCCGCACTCGCCCGGCGCACGCCCCGTACATGGGGCTGGCGGCAGTAATATTTATTGTCGATGCAAGCCATAGCAGATATCGAGTCAGAATAACGGGACGAGGGGCTAATCCGTGGAACCCAGATACAACACCGAACATAATTGGATAATGGCAGCGGGCATGCCAGACCGCCCGACTGGAAACGGGGGCGGTGCACGATGAAAGTTAGCAGGAGTGCCTGGAAGAACGAGTGTAACCGGACGATCTCAATCGCTTTTGCTGCTGCAATGCTTGCGGTTTGCATCGTGCCTGCTCTGGCATCGGCAACATTCATCCCGCCAGATCCCCTAAACCTTGCGAACACCACGGATGACTTCGGGG
>JAIWAP010000120.1:0-4161 GCA_048634345.1 Methanobacteriota archaeon
TGCGAAAGGACGCAAAAAGGGTTGCACCGCTTGTTAACGAGGTTTTATCCGGATTAAAAGGCGATCCTGAGATATGGAAGCAGAGGCTAAGGGAGATCGCACCCGAACTGATCGAGGAGATCGGCGAGCGAAAAGAGCCTGTCACAGGACTCCCTGATCTTGAAGTGGGCGATGGAGAGAAAGTGGTGCTCAGGTTCGCACCAAACCCAAACGGTCCCGCGACCATCGGAAGCGTGCGCGGCATCGTTGTGAACGCCGAGTATGCACGCCGGCATGGTGGCAAGTTTGTGCTGCGGTTCGATGACACAGACCCAAAGACGAAACCGCCGATGCTTGAGGCTTACCTGTGGTATCTCGATGACTGCGAGTATCTCGGCGCGGTTCCTGACCTGGTGGTGTATGCAAGCGATCACATCCCGAAATACTACGAATACGCCGAGAAACTCATCCTGCTTGGCAAGGCTTATGTTTGCTTCTGTAAGAGGGACGAATTCAAGCGACACAAGGATGCGGGTGAGGCGTGCCCACACCGGGATGCTGATATTGGCACAAATCTCGAATGCTGGAAGCGCATGCTTAATAGAGAGTATGCGGAGGGTGAGGTGGTGCTGCGCATCAAGACCGATATTACGCACAAGGATCCTGCGCTGCGTGACTGGGCGGCGTTCCGGATCGTTGAGACCCCGCACCCCCGTCCCGAGATCGGGGACCGGTTTTGTGTATGGCCCCTGCTCGATTTTGAATCCGCTATCGAGGATCATCTCCTCGGGATCACGCATATCATACGCGGCAAGGACCTGATGGACAGCGAGCTTCGGCAGCGATATGTCTATGATTACCTGGGCTGGCAGTACCCGAAGACCATGCACTGGGGCAGGATGAAAATCCATGAATTCGGAAAATTCAGCACGAGTGCGATTTCCCGGGCGATTGCGGACGGGACGTACACCGGCTGGGATGACCCGCGTGTCCCGACGCTTCGGGCACTCAGGAGACGGGGCATTTCATCAGAAGCGATCAGGAAGTTCATGATCGATCTCGGTGTCGGTGAGACTGACATCAGCCTGAGCCTCGACACCCTGTATGCCATCAACCGCAAAGTCATCGATCCGGTTTCAAACCGGTATTTCTTTGTCTGGGATCCGGTTGCTGTGGAGATCAGGGACGCAGTCAGGATGGTTGCAACACCGAAACAACACCCGGATCGGGACGATCTGCGAGAGATACCCGCCGGTTCAAGAGTTTTCTTGTGTGGCGAGGATGCCGGGAGCCTGAAGCCGGGCGATCGTCTGCGGCTGAAGAACCTCTACGACATCGAGATCGTGGATACAAAGTTGCCGACCCCAACTGTGAAACGCATCGGCACGGCTGCCCAGGAGTGGTGTGCGATTGATGAGAAGCCGCGATACCGGATCATTCACTGGGTGCCTGATATGCCGGATGGGTATCTCAGGGTCACAGTGCGCGCACCTGATCAGGTGTATGAGGGTTTTGGCGAAGCAGGCATCGCATCAGAGCTTGGGAATACGGTTCAGTTCGAGCGATTCGGGTTCGTGCGCATCGATAGCGTCGATGTCAGGAACCGGTCAGTGGTTGCTTATTTCGCGCACAGGTAGTCGGAAAGACCCGGGGGCACGATCGAAAACGTTTCTTATGGTATATACACTATAACGTCCAGTCACTCTACGCATCATTCCATTTACGAAAAAGTATATCGCCAGCCCCACCCGAAGGGCATTTCTTACTCGCAAACTTTTCACAAAAGTTTGATCAAAAACTGCCCTCCGACCCAGAAGGGCATTTCTCACCCGATTACGAAAAAGTATATCGCCAGCCCCACCCGAAGGGCAGTTTTTACTCGATTTTTTGTGAAAAAATCGTCACTCATCTTCGTGTTTCAGTATCCGGACATGATCCCCGCGTATGGTCACTGGTATCGGGACCATTGCCTCGAATAACTCGACTGTGATCTCTTCGCGCGACTCATCGACCCGTTTTACCCTCGCTTTCTCTCCCTTAAACGGTCCTGATATAAGTTCTATGATATCATCGACTGATATGCCGGTAACGGTTGGTTTCGGCGTCAGGAAGTGCTCCACTTCCTCGATGTGCGTGGTGCCCTGTATCAGCGATCTGGCATGAGGTACCATCTGAACCGCCTGATTGAGTTCATCGTATTCGCCTGCCTCGACAAGCAGGTAACCGCGCAGTTCATCGGGCGCAAGGATCGAGCGCACATCAAAATGTTCTCTCCGTGCAACCTGCTCAAGCACATTCGCAACCGAACGTTCCTGATTTGCAGTGGTCTTCACCACATAAATTGTTCCTTCGCTCATAGATACACTTCCGTAAGCGTCTCATGGATCGCGCCTTTTGGCGTAAGCGTGCTCTTCTTCAGTTTGATCGTACCCACGGTCATCGTTCCGACCTCGATCGACGATTGACTTTCTATGACGCCAACAAGTTTCTTTCGCTGGTCATCAGGGATGTTTTTCACCCGCGCAATGGTTGCATGTGGGGTAAACGCGCGCCTCTCCTTCTTAAATCCAAGTGGCTTTAAAACACGTTCTACTTCTGCGTGTAATCTCTTAAAATCCTCTTCTGGACTTGCGCCAACATACACCACCCGGGCATAACTTGGTTTTGGGAATGCGCCAACTCCGTGAACCGTTGCAGAAAATGGCTTGCACTCGATACTGGAAAGCGCATCGCAGGTGTCAGGAATGCTCTTTTCCTGCACATCACCAAGAAACTTCATCGTGATGTGGACCTGCTTCGGATCCACGAGTTTTACCTTTGTGCCTCTGAATTCCTGCTGGATCTCCGCAATCGTGCCAACAAAAGATTCTGGTAGGTCAACAGCAACGAACGTCCTGATCATGAAAGTCACCTCAACCGATCTGGTTGATATCGCTAATATCATACTGCCAATATCTTAAACTATGCTATGTGCCTCATGGGATATGTCATCCTGACACCGGTGTCCAGATGATTGGTTCCGATCAATTCGGCGGGAACCCGGGGTAAGCATGGAAACATTATAGGACTATAAATTCTAATCACTAAAACATGCCCGGAACGTCTGATCTCGGCGCCGTCACACCGCAGGCAAGAGAGATCTCATCCAGAAGCCGCAGCATAGCAAGGGAGATTGTTGGAGATGCCGGATACCATGACCGGGTGCGTCAGCGCTGCGTGATTGCAACCGGCGATCCGGAATTTGCCAAATTGCTCCGGTTTGAAAACGACCCGGTGCGCGCTGGAATCGATGCGATCAGACGTAACAGTGCTGTTTACACTGATATCCGGATGGTTTCTGTTGGAATCTCGAAAATCGGTCATGACTGTCAGGTAACCTGTGTGCTCGATCTTGCCGCGGGCAAGGATTTTGTTGACCGGTACGGCGTCACAAGAACATCAGCCGGATTCATGGCGATGGGGCGTGATCTCGATGATTCGATCGTTGTTATTGGGAACGCGCCGTCAGCCGCACTCACCGTGTGCGAACTGATCAAGGACGGTGTCTGCCCCGCGCTGGTGATCGGGATACCGGTCGGCTTTGTGAACGCTGCCGAGTCAAAGGAACTGCTGCGCAGCCTTGATGTGCCGTCTATCACATGTGTTGGCACCAGAGGCGGGACGCCGGTCGCAGTTGCCTGTATGAACGAATTGATCGCAATTACTGCACAGGGGGCTTTGGGTGGGGAGGACGACGCTGAGTAACCGGATCAGTTCAACTTGCCTGATCTTGTCCGTTTTCTTGATATGCTCTGCCGGTTGTCAGGTGAACGCAGAAAATGTCTCTGGTCTGAATAATAGTACAAATTTGACCAACCAGACACGGCTGCTGATCGATGGTGAGGGTCAGGTTCTTGCAAACGGCGAACAGCGGGAGTTTTATCAGGGATATGCCATCTGCATCAAGGGCGTGGGTTCCGGAGGAGATAAAGCATGGATTGAGTTGCTGCAGAACGGTACAACCGTTGATTACGGGATATTCGGAGCAGACGACCATTTTACTTACGAAAAAAAGGGCGAAATATTCAATGTGACCATAGATCACATATACATCGGATCGCAGAAGGATCTAATCTTCTTTTACGTGTATCAGTACCTTGATCCGGATCTGCCAGCGCCTGTACCCGGATCGCCGTTTAATAC
>JAIWAP010000121.1:0-4035 GCA_048634345.1 Methanobacteriota archaeon
TTACGCCGATCTTGAACATCCGCTCGACCGGGAGATCGAGAAACGGGTAGCCCGTTTTTTTGATTTCGCTAAATATCTCAAGCAATCTCGATTTGCTCCGTGCAGATACTGTGAACCACAAATTGTACGTACCCGGGCGCAGATAATTATGCGACACCTCGTCAAAGCCGTTGATCTGCGCGGCAACCTCGTCGATCTCGTGCTCTGGCACCCGCATCGCGATGAGCGTGCTAAATCCCCCGATTTTTCTTGTGTCGATGATCGGACCGATTCTCCGTATGGCGCCAAGTTCTGTGAGTTTCTTGAGGTGGCTAATGACCGCCTCTTCCGATACGCCGATCTGTTCCCCAAGTGTGCGAAAAGGGCGGGAATTCAGCGGGAAGTCCAGCTGAACCATATTTATCAGTTGTCTGTCGATATCATCGAGTTCTTTTTGGTCTATCATCGTGAAATCGATCCATTATTGTGAAATGCCTTCATACGACGTCGGTATGCGCCATACCGATCTTCCGGAGAGTATCTGGCTGGACGCGGGTTTACGGTGGCAGAACCACACACCGGACAGGTTTCTTTCAGCGTATATCTGTTACACTGAGTACATTTGAGAATTTTGGATTTCATAACATCCTGCCGGTATTTTACGCCTTTGCAGGCTCTTCGTGCCTGTGGAATGTGCCGGTTCCGTTGCAATGCTGTATCGCATCTATCGCACGCTCTGCAGCACCTTTTAGCACCTTCTCTGCCAGTTTGTAGTCCGGTGCGGTGACCTGTATGCGATATCGTGGAGCGCCCACATAGCGGACGGTGAGCGTGATATCGTCGCCCTCATCGACCGCAGCCGCTGCAAGTGATGCTTTGATCCGATCCACGCCATCGGGTTCGGGACACATCAGATCCACGAAACCAGTAATATTGACAAAAGGAACCTTCACGTTCTCGTTTGCAACCTTGGCGATCTGGCTTGCGTGTTCCTTCGCAATGCCGATGTCATCCAGCACCGATGCGCCAGAGATCACAACCTCCTCAAAAGCGTTGTACAGACCGCCGAACGAATCGATCAGCTTGTCTGCGACCTGATGCCTCGTGTCATCATCCTCGATTGCAAAGTTGAGCCACTTCTCTGCACGGATTTCGATTTTCCATTCCTGGATCTTCTCTCTCCGCTGATGCTCGTTCACATCCTTGTACGACATATCGATGTGACCGCGCTGCGGGTTCACAGCAAGCACCTTGCACACGATCTTCTGCCCTTCGCGTACATAATCCCTGATGTGCTTCACCCACCCGGCAGCCACCTCAGAGATATGGATCATACCCTCCTTTGCACCGTATTCGTCCAGTTCTGCAAATACGCCAAAATCCATCACCTTCGTGACGGTGCACACGACCAGATCACCTGGTTTTGGCCAGTCTCGCATAATCATCACTCCAGAACTTCGAGGATCGGGGCAAGTATCCTGGCTCTGCCACCCCTTGGCTCTACAAGTGCTCGCCCGCAGACGATGCATTTCGCATGAGTGCTCGCGCTTCCGAAGACGACCTGTTCGTTTTCGCAGTCCGTGCACTTGACCCTCAGAAACCTGCTCTTCGGGGCAGGTGTTATATTTTCATTGCTTTTCGCCATAATTATTCCACCAGTTCGAATTTGGATGCTCTGAAACACTTTCTCACATGCGCCTTGTTGCATTCGGTGCACCGGTATCGGAGATGAACCTTTTTGGTCGGCTTGTCGCCACCAGGGACTTTTGAGAACTTTCCGCTGTTCCCGATACCGCTCTGCCGCTTCTTCTGCCGTGCGATTCTGGTCATGGATGATGCTTTTGCCGGTTTCACCCGCTCCACCTTGTGTGTGGTGTGCTTGTTGCAGTACGGGCAATGTGTTCGAAATTGTGCTGGCATTTTCATTGACGTTTTCACCTTTGATCTGACTTATTTTATGAGATAATAAGGGTATCTCTGTTTCCCGCTGGTGCCCGGGCTATGAGGTTCTGGCTTGCTACCGCTCGTTGCCATTGTCCGGTGCGTTTAGCTGCTACCATGAAAGTACTTATGAAAGCGCCCGGGAAAACAATGGCGTTTATCCAAGTTCCCTTGACCGCCGGGTCGCTGCGATCACCGCAGCCATCATCCCCGCGCGGACCCCATGTTCTTCGAGCGCACGCAACCCCTGAATCGTTGTGCCGGCTGGCGACGTGACCATGTCCTTCAGTGCGCCCGGATGCTCCCCGGTCTCAAGAACCATGGCAGCCGCGCCAAGCACGGTCTGCGCGGCAAGTTCGATCGCGACGTCTCTCGGGAGCCCTTCGTGCACCCCGCCGTCAGAGAGCGCTTCAATGATCTGGAACACAAACGCAGGTCCGCTCCCTGATAGCCCGGTGACGGCATCCATCATCGACTCAGGCACGGCAACAACTCTCCCGACCGATCCGAATATCGTGCGTGCGGTTTTTATATCAGATTCTGTAGCATTGCTGCCTGCACAGATCGCAGATATCGCCTGTCTGACTGTGCAGGCGATATTCGGCATCACTCGAACCAGATGCGTTCCGTCTGGCAGGTTTTCCTCGATTGTCTTAATAGGAGTTCCTGCCGCAACAGAGATGACTATATGCTCGCCCGTGATCTTCTTGTTGATCGATTGCAGAACTTTGCCGATGATCTGGGGCTTTACAGCAAGAATTATGGCGTCCGCATTATCTACGGTCTCGATGTTGTCCACGGATACATTGATCCCGAGTTCGGAATGCAACATCTGCAGATGTTTACTGTCCACATCGCTTGCGAAAATCCGGTCGCTCCCGGTGAGATTTGCAGCGAGCACGCCTCTGATCAGCGCTTCGCCGATCCTGCCCGCACCAATAAAACCTATATTCATATTTATGCCTCTTTCGTTCTGCCAGTCGTTGTTCTGCCAGTTGTGCATCTGTTGTAGTAAAAAGTTTCGGTGCGGTTCACGGTTTTGGGCAAAGGCGGTCAAGATCATAATACGCCACCTGCGCAATCAACTGGGGGTAGCCATGCCGCAATATCTGGCGATTTTAATGGGTGGCGTAACACGATTAAGTCAATATTTATTACTAAAACTACCATCCGAACACATCATAACAGTTGACCACAGCTCATTGCTCGAAAGGTTTATAATATCCCTTCTGATAATAATTCGCAACCATTCGACCAAAGGAAGGTCACGACCTAATCGCTATGAATGGGTCACAACCAATAAAACAAACATAGGAGGAATTGAATGGAACCCGCAATGGGTATGGGGCTTGTCGCCCTGATGGGTGCGGCAGCAACCGTCGCAGGATGCAGCGAGGATCTCGAATCAGACATAGGATCACAGAGTAATCCGAATTCGCAGGTTCAGCTGGCTGCACAGGTTGGCTATCCGCACAGAATATTCAACAAAGCTATTTCTGGTGAACCACCGTCAAACGCTATGTACTGTGCCGTTGGTGCAGGCGTTGCAATGGTGCTGATGAGCGAGTCGGTGATGAGTGCATCACCGCTTATTGCAATCGCAATCGGCGCATTCATTGCTGCGCTCTTAAACGGCGTCTTCTCAACAACATCATATCTGGGAAGAAACGCAAGTCAGACTCGGTTTAACCAGTACGTGTATCTCGATGTATTGCGTAACCAGATCCTTTCGCTGATGGGACACGCATACATAACGACGTTCTGCATCGTCGGTCTGTCGTACGTCATGTGGGAGCAGACCCTGATCGGACATCCGTTCCCGTTTCCAGTGATTGCACTGATCTGGGGACTCTGTGTTGGTGCGATCGGATCATCCACAGGTGACGTACACTACGGTGCGGAGAGAGAGTTCCAGGACTTCAAGTTTGGATCTGGGCTGAACGCTGCCGATTCGGGTAACATCACCCGGTTTGCAGAGGCAGGCGTCAGGTCATCGATGGACAACGCATGGTTCTGCTCGAAGTTCGGAGGACCTGTAACAGGCATTGCTTTCGGGATGGTAGTATTCCTTGACAACTGGCGATCAACAGCATTTTCAGGCTGGACTGCCGTTGT
>JAIWAP010000122.1:0-3961 GCA_048634345.1 Methanobacteriota archaeon
GCCATCGAGAGCGCGCCTAACGTGTGCTTCCGCGGGTTTATCTCGCACTTTATGCTGTACCCGGGTCCGCCTGTGCCGTCGCCTTTCGGGCACCCGCCCTGTATCATAAAGTTCGGGATGACCCGGTGGAATTTAAGCCCGTTGTAAAATCCCTTGTTGATCAGCTTCACAAAGTTCGCAACGGTGTTCGGTGCGTCCTTCTCGAACAATTCAAGGACAATCTCGCCTTTCTTGGTTTCGATTACTGCTTTCTTCATGATTGATACCTCTGTGCAGGGACTAATTACGGTGTTTTTAGTTAAGGGTTTCTGTCGATCATTCCGGCGCCCAACCAGTGTTACTGGATTTTTCCGGTTGATTCCTGATGCCCCGGATTCATACGGGTCCCAAATTGTTCCCGGGTGGCTGCAACCGCGCTTTCTGGCGAGATTGCGGATTTTTTCAATTTTTATATTGAATATTAAATTATTTTATGTGTGATGTATTGTGGACGTGTACTTGAGTTACCAAAAAGGGTTACTACCCAAAGCTACAAAACATCACCAGAGGCATCACAAGCCAGAAGAGGATGTAGACATCCCGAGACTGGCTTGAAACGGTAACCACCGTACTTGAGCTCCTCGGTTAATCACACGAGATGACGATCGAGTCCAGGTTCACGGTTCCGACACGGGTCAGGTATCCGCATCTGGCACAGACCTGTATCGGACCGTATCGGCTCAGGCGGCTCTTGCATTTGGGGCATTGAGTCAGTTGGTACATGATATCGAATTTCCCTCTCTCATTTTCCAATCTTTTCGGATATGCAAGCACCAGACGCGTGGGTACCGGCAATCCCAATCACGCCCCGACGTACGCACTGCGGGACGAGACTATGACTGGTGCGCAGTAGGTGTGTTACGATGATATATAAATCTATCGTAGAATGCTACGTTCTTATATAATGATATTACTCTAATAGGGACTGGTCGATTTATCGCATAAAATAATTATATTAGTAACACCATGTATTACACAAAACTTTTATATACCTAATGGGTGTAACCACGTAAAAGTAACCGCATCAACCATATAACTGATTAACATGGATCTCCCAACACTACTGGCTTACGGAATACCAAACGCGCTTCAACAGTTCATCTACATAATCGCGTCCAACCTGCTTTATCCTGTGATAATCATCCTGATCATCCTGATCATAGTGAGTCTGGTCGAACTCGGCGGGTTCTTATTCGAGTGGCACAACCGGCACCGCGATCTGCCAAAGATGGAGCGGGGCGCGGTCAGGGCGAGTGCGCTGCTGAAACAAAAAGATCTGACAGGCGCATTTGGCATACTCGGGCAGTCGTGCTCGAATTCGTTCGTGTACGAGTTCCTGTACCGACTCTCCGCATTCGGAAGGGTGATTGGCGAGTATGATTCGGAAATGCTCGAAGTGAAGCTGGAAAAACTGCTGCAGGACATCGATTTTGAGATATCAAAGAAACTCGAGCGGACGAGGTTTGTTGCCCGCGCCGGACCGATGTTCGGGCTGATGGGTACGCTGATACCGATGGGTCCGGCGCTCCAGGGACTGATCTCAGGCGATGTTGAGGCGCTTGCCAACAACCTGATCATCGCATTCGGAACCACAGTCATCGGACTGATGGCAGGGGCGATCGGGTTCATGGTCTTCATGGTCAGGACGCGCTGGTACGGGCAGGACATGGGCGACATCGAATACTTAACAGAGATTCTGTTCGGACATGTCCCGGGAGAAAGCGCCAGTTCCTTGCCTGGTACGGGGTATATGAGACCTGTCGAATCTGTGGAACCCTCCGAATACGGGACACCTGTGGAACCCGCAGAATACGTGGAACCTGTAGAACCTGCCAAACCCGTGCACCATGCCATCACGCACACCGCGACTCCTGTTAGCAGCGATGGTCGCGAAGGGGTTTTTGGCACGGTCAGGACGATTGCCACGCGGTCTGGCGAAGCCGTCTACTGCGACATGGTGCTCACGACGTCCGGAATCGTCGTAGCAAAGACCGCGGGCTCGATGCTCGCAAATCCGGTGCTCTGCATGATCCTGATCGGGGGCATCGACGGCGCGGCGATCATCGCACGCATCGCAGGATACCAGATACTCTCGTTCGCAAGCCTGTTACTCATCAATCTGCTCGTATGCGCCGCATTCGTTGGTGCGATCTATCTGGTAAAAAAGCGTGCGCAGAAGCGGTCAGAGTATCTCGGGCGGATGCAGCCGGCGGACCTTCTGGCAGAAGACGGATACAACTTTGAGATCCGCCACCCTGATGTCGTGCGCATAGAGGTTGAACGATCAGGAACCGGATCATCGATGAAGATACTGACCGGGGACGGCTGGATCAAGATGGGCAGGATCGAGAGGAGATCTCGCGATTATCTGAACCTCCTGAATGCGGCTCTTCCCGGAAAAATTACTGTGATAAGCAGGTGACCTTCATGAGATTCATGAAACGCAAAACAAAAAGATCAAACCGATCAAAAAGATCGGATGATGACGAAGACCCATTATCAGGCGTTGCAAACCTCTTTGACGTGGCGATGCTCTTTGCTGTCGGGCTCCTCCTTGTGACGATGATGCACTTCAACCTGACCGAACTCCTGACATCGCAGGATATCACCATCGTAAAAAATCCTGGTCAGGAGGACATGCAGGTCATCATCAAGAATGAGACCGAGATTGAGATTTTGAATATGACCGAGGAGCAGGTCACGACGATGGGGAAGCTGGTTGCCAGTCTGTATGAGACAGAAGGGGGCGCCACAGTGTATGTGGAGGAAGGTCCCTGACAATGATGGCTGTGAGGGTTGGCAGATTGAGATTGGTGCGGACGACGCTTACAGTTACAGTTACAGTTCTGGTATTCCTGATATGCGCTGCACTGATCCCCACAGCCTCAGCGCTCGATCCGGACGATGATGGTTACTGGTACGATGTCGGGAGTGCAACCCTGTATAAGGGCGACACCTACACCTGCGGAGACTACACGATCGAATTCGTTGATTACGAGGAAGCAATCGATCCTGCGTCCACGCACTACGAGATGGGTGGTGATCGTGTGCTTATACGGTTGAAACAGGGAGATCTCGTGTTGAACGAGTCTGTTCTCAATGCGACCTGCGCAAATGTATCAGATACATCAGATATAGTCTGCGATGAGTTGATCTGGGATGACGAGATCAAGATCGAGATATATGCCGACCCTGACGAAGACCCGCGGTCAGAGGATCCGGTGGGCTGGCAGGACCCCTGCATCCTCATCGAGGTATGGGAGCGGGCAAAGCCTGAGATATCGCTTGAGATCAGCGCCAGTTGCGAGGCATACACCGCACTGGACTCTGAGATCCGTGTCACTGTCGATATCGAGAATGACGGCGATGCCCTGCTCAAGAACGTGGATGTGGTGATCGATCCGGGCGAACTAAAACTGAGCCACGGCGATCTTACCACGCGTTTTGGCAACCTTTCGGAGGACGATGAGAAGACATGCTATGCATGGCTGCTGGTCCCTGCATGGATTAACGATACCGAGGGGCAGCCGTTTACAATCTCTGTCAATGCCACCGGGTTTGATGAAGAGGGGGTGATGTACAACGAGTCCGCAACGACTGAGATTCTGGTGATGCCGAGATGGGACCTGAAAGTCACAAAGACGGTGTCACGTTACATATCTATGGATCAGACGGTCTGGGTGCGCATCGATCTTGAGAACACCGGGATAAGAGACCTTGACGTCAGGTTAAACGATACTGTTCCAGCGGGTTTTGAGCTACGGGACAACGAGACCGAGACTCCCTGCTGGAGGTTCAATATCACGCCGTCCGAACGTCTGCGGTTCTCATATCACATAAAACCACAGAGACCGGGCGTATTCGAGATTCCGGGCGCGGTTGCTGATTTTACGATGGATGGGAAGAATGTGAGCATCCTGTC
>JAIWAP010000123.1:0-3928 GCA_048634345.1 Methanobacteriota archaeon
AAAGTCATGCACAATTTCCAGATACTTGATCCGTTTTCCATTGTTTTTACCTCCTTTATGTTCAAGTCACCATTGTCCACGCACGATTCCACGTCCCGATACACTCCGCCACAACTTCCCATCCATGACCAACAGAGCCACAGTAACTGTCAGGAGCCCTGATAGATGATCTTGCACCATTCTATCAGGTGTTGAGTAGTATTGTCCGGGTATCATGCGTGATCTCATTTCGGTTAAGCCCAAGTTAGCTTGGACTTCAGTTCCATGGCACTTATATAGTACCACTCTCAGACACTCAATCGATGTACTCGCCACAGTACCATTTTCAGATGGTAAATCCCTGTGCATCTCGGATTTTTTTAAACCGTGACTGTGCAGTTATGATAGCATGGAGACTTATAAAACAATAAGAAACATTGTTCAGAAACAATGTTCAGTATTTCACGTTCCTAATCTATTATATAACAGAACGATAGATACTATAATGTGACAACATTGCTTCGAGTATCCGGGGAGATACTGGAATGTATAAGATCGGGTGATTGGGCTACGGTCGAAGAGATTGTCAGGCATATCGATCTCGCACCTGCAAAGCTGGTAAAAGTTCTGGACTTCCTATCCGAATTTGAATTCATCGAGCTTGATGCAGGCAAGAAAAAGATCAGGATCACCGGACATGGAAAGAAGTTACTTGAACTGCCAGATGCCTAAATTTGCAATTCTTTAGCCTTCTCCACAAATTTTTTCCCTTTCTCGGTTATCTCATATCTATTACCGTTTGTTCGGATCAGTCCTTTTTCCTGCAGCAAGTCCAGATATTTTGTTGCGATAACGAAGTTCAGGTTTGCACCATACACGATCTTCGTTTTGGTTGTACCGCTTGAGGTCACATCAAGAATTTCAATGACGATATCGAGTTTGCATCTTCGTGTCATGGCAAATTTCCCTCCCTTCTTCTGCCATCCACTTTCCTATCCGCGGGCAAGTGTTGTTGGTGGCAATGATACTCTACTGCAATTCCCGTTTCCGTTCCTTATCGATTGATCTCTGGAATCTCGCGCCATACATCAACCAATGACACTTTGTTATTGAGGATATGGTATATAAGGGTTTTGAAATTTTATAGCAGACCGGACGATTTGCATACAGCGGCTAAAAAACGATTTTTTCACAAAAAATCGAGTAAAAACTGCCCTTCGGGGGGCTGGCGATATACTTTTTCGTAAATGAAAATGGTGCGTAGTGTGACCGGATGTTATAGTGTATATTCCATAAAAAAAGTAAAGGTGCGTTTATGCACCTTACGCTGGCTTGTCGTATAGCTTGGTCTTAGTCAGCAGGTTGCCTGCCCCTGCGTGTGGCTGGCGGAATAGCGTGTCGTTCACTTTCTCGATCTCACGTGCTTCCCTTGCGAGAACCGCTGCCGCAGTCATCATCTCGTGACCTGCCGCTGCTGTGAGCGAAACTTTCTCAACGTCCTTGTGTATGAAACAGGCAGGGAAGTTGATCGCTGCAACCGTGTTTGCCATGTGGAGGGCTGCAAGAGCCTTTGCCTTCGCGTACGGGTTCTCGAAGCATCCGCGCTCAACGCACTTCTCAGGGCTTCCAAGGATGTACGGCAGTTCAAGGTCTTTTCCTGACTTGCCGGAAGCTACCTGATCGATCACCTTGTCAATCTCCTCCTGAATGAGGCGCACAACACCACATGCGGACAGGACCTTCATAGCGTCCGCGTTAAACGACGCCATCTCCGTTGGGTCAAGGAACTCTCTCTTCGCGCCGATCAGCGGGTCGACCTTCAGAATGATTGATCCAAAACCAGCATCCTTCAGTGCCTGACGTCCATCCTTCTTGTCAGGTCCATCCGAAACGATGATCGTTGGCGTGTCCTTGTAGATCTCCCGTGCCGCAGTCGGTCCGGGTGCGCCTGCGTTCGGGCTGATCATCACAACAAAATCAGGATCCCAGTGCTTGATCAACGCTTCTGTGTCCTTTGCCTCGTCCGTGCCCATCTTTGCGCCGGTTCCGAGCGTTCGTACCATAATTCCCTTTCTTGCTGCAATCTCGTCAAGAACAAGGTCAATCACCTGGGACATTCCGAGATTCCCAAGTTTTACAAATCCAATCTTTACGTCACCCATTATGGATCACCGAATTTAGGTATCAGGGTTATGAGATATAAGGCTATTGATCGGCTGCGAGGGCATCAGAACCGCCCCCTCCGCAGTATGGAATAGACCAACCACGCGCCGATGATGCCCGACATCACAAACCCGATGGCGCCAAGCACCGGAACCCCGCAGATAAGCGGTTTCATGCCTGACTGGATGATCAGCGCAGAGGCAAGGATGAGCGCAGAGAGGATCATACTC
The DNA here is from genome assembly GCA_048634345.1 of Methanobacteriota archaeon. Classification (GTDB taxonomy): domain Archaea; phylum Halobacteriota; class Methanosarcinia; order Methanosarcinales; family Methanogasteraceae; genus Methanogaster_D. The sequence continues at coordinate 2,373 of JAIWAP010000123.1, forward strand.
GATGAGATGCGGTTGCTCATGAGATCGAGTTCGGATACGATGTGGTCAAGCCCGTGATGCTCAAACTCAAGACGCAGCGTCCCCCTCTCAGCCCGCAGGAGAATCTGGTCGATCCTGTGCGGAAGTCCACGCACGAGCCGCCCGAATCCGGGCAGCATCCGCAGCCACTCCCGTATGATCCGCGCCGGATGCATGCGCTGGAGCGCCAGATTCCGTATAAACGGCTTTGCCAGGTCCTTGAGGTTATAATCGGGATCGAGCTGCGAACAGACCTCCTCTTCGATCATTAGCGCTTTCGAGAGGAGTATGAGGCTGGGCGGCACAGTTCCATGGTGCGTCAAGACCATATCGATCATTTCACGCATCATAACACCAGTGTTCACATATCGCAGCGACTTTCCGTAGTATTTGTTGATCATGTTCGATATCTCAAACCTGAACTGCGGGAGATCGATCTCGTCGTAATTGATGGCGCCGGCGTGTGCGAGCACGTCGATCACAGTGTCTGGATCGTTCTCTGAGAGTGCGATGAAGAAGTCCACAAGGTCGTCCCTGGTCGCCCGGTCAATATGCCCGATCATCCCGAAATCGATGAACGCCACGACATTGTCCTCACCCTTCACCACAAGCACGTTTCCGGGGTGCGGATCCCCGTGAAACGCGCCATGTAAGAATATCTGCTTCAAAAACGATGTCGCAAAATTACGGGAGAGGATTTTACGATCCATGCCCGCCTTATCGATTTCCTCGAGGCTGGAAATCTTGATTCCATCGATAAATTCCATTGTCAGTACCTGCCATCTGGTATAGTCCCAGTAGACTCGCGGGATGTGGATGGTGGCATCATCGCTGAAGTTTTCCCGAAATTCGTCCGCATTCTGTGCTTCAATCGTGTAATCGAGCTCTGCGTGGATGATGCGGTCAAATTCATCTATGAATCCAACTGGATTGAACGCTTTCACCTCTTCGATATGCTGATCCGCAAAACGTGCAAGATCCCGGAGAATCCGGAGGTCTGCGTCGATGACCGCCCTCACGCGGGGGCGCTGCACCTTCACAACGACCTTCTCGCCACTGTAAAGCGTTGCAAGATGCACCTGACCGAGAGATGCTGATGCGAACGGCTGGTGCGAGAACGATGCAAAGATATCGTCGATCGACTCGCCAAACTCCTCTGTGATGATGCCGCACACCTCACTATAGCCAAATGGTGGCACCGTGTCCTGCAACTTTTCAAGCTCTGTTATATACTCTTTTGGGAGAATATCGTATCGCGTGCTCAGGATCTGCCCGAACTTGATGTAGGTCGGTCCGAGTTCTTCAAGCATCAGCCTGAGCCTTTCAGGGTCAGAGAGTTCGGGATGCACCCTGCGCTCCCCTGCAATGCGGTCCTTCAGCGACCGCACAGGGTGGAGATTGAACCGATCGACCAGATACCCAAAACCGTACTTGATCGCAACTGTTGTGAGCGTCCGGTATCGGTGAATCTGTTTTTTGCTGATTCTCCGCATCATCACACGCCAGTCTGTTATTATAGTAGATATGTATGGCGATGT
>JAIWAP010000124.1:0-3909 GCA_048634345.1 Methanobacteriota archaeon
CACCCCATCACTGACGATTGGTTCATGGGCGGAGTTTGTGTATGACTTACGCGCCAGTGGGTTGCATTAATAAGTGACCCCACCCGAGATGAAAAAACCATGCAGCTAAAAATCAACCATGAGATCAAATACCAGCCGGGTACCCAGCGGGTGCTCGATTACGAGACAACGCTTTCCAATGTAGAGAAACTCCTTCCTGATATCGGGGTGACCGAACTTACTGACATCACGCATCTTGACCGGGTCGGGATTCCTGTGATCGCAGCAAATAGACCAGGTGCCGGTTGTGGTGCGATAACTGTGTACTCAGGCAAGGGCGCAACTCCCCTTCATGCACGGATATCTGCGATAATGGAGTCTGTTGAGAGATGTTTTGCCGAAATACCCGAAACAAATGCCGATTTCAAAGATAAAACGTTTAATGTCGATAGACTCACCGATTCTTATGAAAACCTGGGGGGAAAAAATGCGATCGACCCTGCAACACTGTTTCTCCCGGAACCACTTTCCGACGACACGAAACTCGAATGGACGCCGGGGTGGGACCTGCTGAGTGAGGGCGAGGTGCTTGTACCATCCAACGCGGTATACCACCCCTACACTCGCGGAAGGTTCATATTTCGCAGCAATACTAACGGGCTTGCCTCTGGCAACACCATCGAGGAAGCCATCGTGCACGGGTTGCTCGAGGTGATCGAGCGGGATGCCCTGAGCATAACCGAATATTCAAGGAACACTGGCAGGGAGGTTCTTTTGCATGAAGACGACGGCGTGGTCTACGATCTGAAAAACACGTTTGAGGAGGCTGGCATCCCTGTAAAATTATGGCTTCTGCCCTCGGTAACAGAGATCTCGGTCGTGGTTGCTGCGCTCGACGATATCAAGACCCGTGACCCGACGATGCTGGTAATGGGCGCGGGTTCGCATCTTAACCCGACACACGCCGTTTATCGTGCGCTCACCGAGGCTGCGCAGTTTCGACTGTCGCAGATATCAGGTGCGCGGGAGGATGTGCAGAAGCGGACCGGATTTGTACAGGGTGCCGGGTACGATCGTATGAAACGGATGAACAAAATCTGGTACGCGGACGGTGAGACCATCGAGCTTGCGAAGATTCCTGACATCTCATCAAACACGCCTGCAAAGGACATCGAGGCGATCACAGAGAGACTCCGCGGCGCAGCATCACACGCGATCGTCGTTGACCTGTCCCAGCCATGGATCGATGTGCCTGTGGTCAGGACGATCATTCCGACCTTTGAACTGTATACAGTGGACCGCGAGCGAATCGGCAGTCGTGCGATAGCGGCGCGAAAGGAGCGCGGGCAAGGGGCTATGCGTGCGAGGATGGATACGAGGCATCGCAGACGGATGAAGAAAAGTGCGGGTGATCCGTGATCGTGGTTTTCTATCGTCGAATTATATCATATTCACTCTATGCACAATTCAAAATTCGCAGTAAATACGCCGGGATTTTCAGGTTGTCGTTAACTACAGTTACAACATGTTGACTGGTTAATCACAAATCCACGACTCCCTCCATTCTCAACAAAATCGATCACGATGCTCCTGAGCGACGGTTCGATTTTTTGGTCGATGAACGTGTTTATTCCGCCGAGATCGAGCACAACATCACGGTCGCGCTGGAGATCACCAAGTTCAAGACCATAAGTCACACCCCGATCACTTATCCCTGCCACATAGATGCGCAGACCATAATCGGCGCGGTTTACCCTGTTCTCTGCTTCGATGATGGTTTTCAGTTCGTTTATTGCGGGTTTGGTAATTGCTACCATGGCTTTCACCACCCTGGTGCCACTCTCGATGGACCAAAACGGGCTCGAAGGGATTTGAACCCTTGGCGAATGGGTTAAGAGCCCACCGCTCTGCCTGACTGAGCTACGAGCCCATCGGATGTGCTATCATCGCTCGGGGTATATAAGTTTGGTGCTCGAATCTCGCAGCAGGTGATCTGCCAGCACGAGGGCAACCATCGCCTCGGCAACCGGTACAATCCGGGGCGGGATTGTCGGGTCGTGGCGTCCTTTTATCGTGATCTCCGCCCCGCTCATCGTCTTCAGATCGACAGTCTTCTGGGGCATGGCGATGGACGGCGTTGGCTTGACCGCGATCCTGCATACGACCGGGGCACCGGTCGCAAGTCCGCCAAGGATACCGCCGGCATTGTTCGTTTCAGGCGTCACCACCCCATCAGAGTCAGAAATCCCGAATGCGTCGTTCATTTCACTTCCCCGCATCCTCGCGCACCGAAAGCCAGCCCCGATCTCGACGCCTTTCACCGCGCCGATACTCATCAGGGCTTTTGCGAGATCCGCATCAAGCTTATCAAAGACCGGTTCCCCAATGCCAGCCGGAACGCGGGTTGCTATGATCTCGACGATGCCGCCGATGCTATCCCCGCCCTCACGCGCACTGCGCACCAGTTTTAGCATTGCAGCGCCTGCATCAGGATCCACACACCGAAGCTGCGACTCCTCGATCCGTTGTTTCATCTCGGAAATTTTATCTGCATCATATATCCCGGATGGCGCAATCTCATACCCTGCGCTCTGGATTCCACCAAGTTCGATGACGTGCGCAATCACATCGATGCCGCGCTCGGCAAGTATCTTTCTGGCAACCGCTCCTGCAGCCACCCGTCCAACGGTCTCGCGTGCAGACGCGCGCCCGCCGCCGCGATAATCCCTGATCCCGTACTTGACCTCATACGGGTAATCGGCATGTCCGGGGCGCGGTGTGTGCCGCAACTCATCATAAGGAGATGAATCGACGTTTTTGTTCCGGACGATCATCGAGATGGGCGTGCCGGTTGTTTTTCCATCAAAAACCCCTGAAAGGATGGTGACAACGTCCGCTTCCTTCCTTGGAGTCGAGATATCACTCTGTCCGGGACGGCGTCGGTCGAGATCCTTCTGGACATCCGCATCTGCAAGCGGCATACCCGGCGGGCAGCCATCGACGACGACGCCGACCGCGGGTCCATGGCTCTCACCCCATGTTGTTATGCGAAATATCGTTCCGAATGTGTTTCCTGACATGTTTATCTCCCGTCCCAGCCGCGGCGCCCGCGGTTTTGGGTCCTGGGGCATTCCACGATTAAGATGTAGGTAGCTGGCAGATATCCTAAAAGTTTTCCCCTCTATTATTTTTCGCTTTTGTACCCCGCCCGGGTCAGCGCCACACCCGAGCAATTTTGAGACCTTCGAAAAAGTCTTGCATAATAGATCCGGTATCAGATCATATCTATAAAATACTGGTGCACTCGTGTATCCTGCACCATCTCAGGATGGAATGCGAGTGCAAGCACACTGCCCTGTTGTGCGGCAACCACATAATCGTCGATCCGTGCAAGCGCAGAGACCCCGTCGCCACATCGCATGATTGCAGGCGCACGGATAAAGATCGCAGGAAACCCGTTCCCGATACCTGAAATATCAATGGACGTCTCGAATGAGTCGTACTGCCTCCCAAAAGCGTTCCTTTTTACCTCGATATCCATTATGTCGAGTAAACGCTGTTTTGTTCGCGCTATCTCTTCGTCACCGTGTTTTGCAAGCAGCACAAGCCCTGCGCAGGTGCCAAGCACCGGAACACCGGATTTAACCGCATCCCTAATCTCGGTTGCGATGCCTTCCTTCCATATAAGCCGCGCAAGCGTAGTGCTCTCCCCGCCGGGCAGCACGATGGCGTCACAGTCCAAAACAAGCCCCTCATGTTTGATCAGGATAATCTCGCCGCGATCGCCCCGCTCAGCAAGCGCACGCTCAAGCGCATGGGCGTGCTCTGCCACGTTTCCCTGAATCGCAATGACGCCGATCAACATCAGTCACCGCGTCTTTTGTGACAATGGATAAATGTTTTGATGGCGCAAGGCAGCAGTCTCGCGAG
>JAIWAP010000125.1:0-3886 GCA_048634345.1 Methanobacteriota archaeon
CCCGATCTCCAGTTGAAACAAAGGGGTTGTCCGGACAGAGAAATTTTATCCGGTGCCGTGCAATACACAAGCTATAGAATGCCTGACCCAATCCTTGACTTATACGACCTGTTGCTCGACAGATTCGGACCCCAGCACTGGTGGCCCGCCGAAACCGAGTTTGAGGTCATCGTCGGCGCCCTTCTGACCCAGCAGACCCGGTGGGAAAGCGTTGAGAAGGCGATCACCAATCTGAAACAGCAATCATTGCTGACACCCGCCTCTCTTGCACAGGCAGAACGGGGCGTAATTGAGGAATGCATCCGGTGCACAGGATTTTACAGGCAGAAAGCGGAACGATTGCAATTGTTATCGCAGCATTTCTCTAAAAACGGGATATCCAGGATCCTTGGAAAACCAGTCAGCGAACTCCGGAAAGAACTACTGTCGCTTAAAGGGGTCGGACCCGAAACCGCGGACAGCATCATACTTTATGCTGCGCACAAGCCCGTATTCGTGATCGATGCGTACACAACAAGGATCTGCAATTGCATCGGCATCGATGGCGGATATGATGCATTGCAGAGGCATTTTGAGGACCTGCTGCCAGAAAGCGTCCCGCTGTATCAGGAGTTTCACGCGCTGATCGTTATGTACGGTAAGGAGTACTGCGTGCGAAAACGATGCGACAAGTGCATCATCTCGACAGTATAGCGGTGTGCCCGCGCACGTCAACAATCCCAAAACCGGTTCTTGACGCTACCTCTCCTGCAATCTCTGCCGCAGAGCCTGGAGCATTCTTCAAAATCCGTATCTTGATCTCGCTTTTCCCTTTCATCTGGTCTCTGACCTCGTCAATGATATTGTCAGTAACGCCATTCTTACCGATGTTGATTACAGGTTTCATATTAACTTCTCGACTTTCTCTGCCACCTTGGAAAGCTCAACAAGAACCAGACCAAGTCCCACCTCCGGTGCACTCATCGCCACCACAAGCGCCTTTGGACCTGCGCCCATGCATATCAGCTTACCATCGTCAGATTCCACGATCACCCTTTTTGGTACACCCTTCCCCAGTTCGGATGAGGCTGTCTCTGCCGCACCAAGCATCGTCGCAGACATCGCAACAAAAGTCTCGGGGTCGCCCTTTGAGGACATATTCGCCTGCATGAGCAGCCCATCCCTTGTCGCTATCGCACACGCTTCGATCTCGCCAACCCTTCCGAGATCCTTTAGCACCTTTTCGAGCATCTCAGATGTCGTCATATCGAGCCTGCCTCCATAACCCGGTCAACCAGCACATCAAACGCTTCGAAGACGCCCTCACGAGATGTTGCAACCACTGGCATAATCGGCATATCACCGGTCATACAAAGCTCTCTTCTGATCTCTTCCGGGGCAAGCGCGCCCTCCATATCCTGCTTGTTTGCAACGATGACGACCGGCAGTCCTATCGATTCGGTGATCTCAAGCATGTGCCTTGCGCGCACGAAGTCGGCGGTATTTGTCGAGTCAAGGATCAGAAATACCCCCATCGCCTCGCCGCTGAGTAGTTTCACGATCGGATCGAACCGTTCCTGACCCGGAGTCCCGAATATATCGGCGGTGAACCCTTTGTGGTCCACGTGTCCATAATCGAGCGCCACGGTTGTGCCAAGCCGATCCACCGAGACCGCTCTGGTCGAAAGCGCATGTACAAACGTGGATTTGCCGGCATCAAACGGTCCTGTAACCAGGATCTTTGGAAGGTACACGCGTACGCCACCTGGCTTCAAAACTTTGTATAATGTGCACTTTTCGGTAACTTCATCCCAGTCCGTCTTCTTCACCCCAAAATACTGACCGAAGATGACCTTTTCCGCGATTCCACCAATTAAAACGACCGAATTGAAGATATCCCCTTTGATATGCGCCAGCGTATCTTCCGAATAGGGCCATGCCGTAAAATTGTAGACCACTACATGGTCGTAGAGCATTGCATACTTGTTCCACTCCTCGATAGCATCGAGTGTTGCCGATTCTCCGCAGAGGTCCATGATCGTTGAGAGCGATTCGAATACGATGACGCTGGGTTCACGCGTGTCCTCCATCACCTGCTTGATTGCCCGGGTCAGACTGCCTGCATCGTCCGGAGTTGACACAACGTACTGCTCTGATGAATTAGCGCCAACCAATCCTGAAAACCCGTCCACGATGACGAACCGATCCTCGTATTCGGCGGCGTCCCACCCGAACTCCTCGAATAGATCTCTGATCATCCGCGGATCAGTGCTCGAAGTGACATAGATCCCGCGCCCGCCTTCTGATACGGTTCTGTGCACGGTCTGCATCCCGAACACATTGCACTCAACTCCCGGGTGTGCATAGTATACCAGCGATTTCCCTTGCGGGATGCCGCCGTGCAGATGATCGTCCAGTGCCGGTATGCCAGTCTTCATCATAAGCGATTAACCCCTCAGTACGATATTTACGCCATCGATCTCGTAGTCAAACCATGGCGTCGGTTTTGGCGAAAGCCCGATAACACGCATCTGATAACCGTCATCATTCTCCCGGATCTCGATCATACCATCGAATAACTGCTTGAGCGTCACGATCGTCTTCTCGTCATGCATCCCGTCTTCGATCACATACACGCCGAGAGCATTCGCCGCTTTTATGCGACCTGTGAATACATGCAAGAATCTGAACACGGTCTGGAGATTCGAGTACATGAGGATCGTTGAGAGCGAATTGATGCACAACCGCGTCTCTTTCATCTGCATCTCCATCCAGAACCGCTCAAAGAACTGACTGATCTTGACACCGATGCCTGTGAGATCGACAGGGCTTGACGCCATCTTGATGTTCTCGGTATCGGGCGCGCCGAACCCCAGCGTTCTGGTAACGCAGTCCACGATCCCGATATGCTCTGACGGAATGCTTAAGTCACGGCTTTCGAACCAGTCGAGGACATTATTCCCTGGTTCGCGTGTTGAAACGATCACAGCTGCGTTTTTGTTGATTAATCCGTGATATGCGATGATATTTGTAATATCGTCCTTGCCACTCATAGGGGGACCAATCATCATGATGTTCGTGCCACCTTTGATGTCCCCTACCAGCTCATCCATTTTGGAGATGCCAAGATTATATGTCATGAATGCCGCACCCAATTCCTTGTTCATTCGATTAATTGTATGTGTTCATATAAAAAATCATCTGTATGCCGATAGCGTTGTCTGTTTTTCGTTTGCAATCATGTTTCCCACAGTCTTCCACGAATGTCGCACAAAGTCAGGAAAACTCTGGTGCTCGGAGAACCATTCCCGCAGGAAACGTATAGTCTTTGGATCGGCTGGATACCCGCTGCCAAAGTCGCCAAACTCCTCTCGCAGGGCTGCAATCGCGCGGTCCCTGCGCACCTTCGCGATGATGGATGCTGCGGCAACGATCGGGTATCTTACGTCAGCTTTATGCCGCGCAGTCACCCTGAACGTGACGGGATCCTTACATTTCTTCTGCACGTTTCTGCCGAATCGCTCCTCATTAACGTCAGCCGCATCCAGAAACGCATGATCCGGTCCCAGGTTCTCAAGCACCCTGGCATGGCAGATGACCATGACCTCGTTCATCGTCATGATGGTTCGCAGTTCATCGATCTGGTGTGCGCTCACATCAAGCACGAACCAGTTGTCGGCGGTTTCTTTGATACGCCCGGAAAGAAGCTTGCGTTTTTTAGGAGCAACCTTTTTAGAATCTTTTACTCCGAGTTCCTCGATCAGATGCAGTCTATCCTCTGCGATCAGGACGCCGGCAACACACATCGGACCGATCACAGGTCCTTTGCCGGCTTCGTCGACTCCAGCGATTTTCATGGTTGATCATGATCGGAAGAGGTGTTAAACATGAGGTCTCCTGCAAGAGA
>JAIWAP010000126.1:0-3850 GCA_048634345.1 Methanobacteriota archaeon
CGCCTCATGATCTCCTGGAATGCAAGAGGCTTTCCATCCGGTCCGGTGGCAACCACCTCTCCATCGAGAATCACCTGGTTCGCAGTTACCTGTGATTTTATCATGTTTACGACGTCCGGAAGCGATTTTGTCACGTCTTCGAGCCTTCTTGAAAATATCCGGACGTCGTCGCCGTCTTTGTGGATCTGTACCCGTGCGCCATCAAACTTCCATTCGGCGGCATACGCCCCTGTGACGTCGCCGAAGCTGCCGATCTGGGCAAGCATCAGCTTGATCGGTCTTCCGATTCGGATACTCACCTGCTCGAGATCATGGTGGAACGCGGTGACCGCAACCTCGCCAAGATCGTTGATCAGCATGTATGAACGCTCGACCGCGCCCACGTCTTCCCCGAATGCCTGTGCGATTGCGTTCCTGACAAGCCCTTCGCCTACGCCGATCCTGAGTTCCTCAAGCACGATGCGTGCGATATATCTTGATTCGGTAGGGGACGCCGTACCGAATAAATATTGAAGATTTTTTATTTTTATCTGCTGCGAACCCTTGCCTGACGCCTGCGCAATCGAGAGCATCCTCTCAAAGACCTCTACGATTGTGAGGTGCCCGTCTGCCCCATTGCCACCACGACTGCCTCCACCCCCGCTCTCGCCGTCTTCCCTGCCAGCGCCCACGTCAGTAAAATCAAGAAACGTTGTCTGCGTTGCCCGCGCCCCCGATGATCCGGCAACTCCTTTTTCGAGCGCAACCCTTGCCGCCTCGCCCACATCGCCAGTCTCACGTATCAGTTGCTTAATCTGCCTGACCGGCACCCCCGCCGTCCTTGATATCGATTCGTACAACAGCGAGGGACCAACGCCCAGTTCGACCGCGCTCCAGTCAGGAAACACCTTTCCCATAACGAACCGGGAGATGATCGAAAGTTCGGCGTCAGGGTTGCTGCTTCCACTGATTCTTTGAAGAAGAGATGATACGACCGCGGTTATCTCAAGTGAACTGGAAATCCCCTCGATTTCCTCACAGACATCTGTAAATTCCTTAAACGTCGTCATGAATTTTGAGAACCGAATCTGAGAATCAGGTATCCTGAAAGAAGCCCGATGATCGCAAAGATCGATGTAAATCCTGGCATCGCTTTTATTTTCTCCATTAAACCGTTCTCCTCTCCATTCTCTTCTTCCGCTCCTTTTTCGTCGTTCTCATTTCCATCTGTTGCCGGCTGGCTTTCGCCAGTCTCGCCCGACGTGTCGCCCGGCGCCTCATCTGACACCTCATCTGGCGCATCGGCGGCTGTACCATCCACGGCATCAGCGGTCGCGTTATCCGCCGCCGCATCTACATCGACTCCATACCTAATCAGGATTTCCGATGATCTCGCCCTTGCTGAATAGAACTTGGGATTTATATATTTCTCGAGTTCAAATGTCGCCGCGGGTTTGTAGTCTCGCACCAGATCGACCTGCCTTGCCGTCTGGTAATACACAACGGTGCGGGGCAGCGTGACCGTTTCATTAATTTTTATTGTGTATGCATTCGCATATTCACTGGCATACTCTGTCGCTGCCGGGTTTAGCACCATACTCCAGTTGAGCGTGCCACCTATCAGTTCGGCGCCATCCGGCATCGAGTCAAAGACGTACACCATCGCAGCATGATTCCCCTTGTTGCGTGCGCTCACTGTGACATTCACCACACCGTCCGTATGTTCCGCGGTCTTCGTAACCGTGACGTAGGGACCCTGCACAGTGACCTCGGGAGTGTTGCTCGTGATATTGATCCGCCGCCCTTCGCACCACACAGACACGTTTGCGGCTGGCAGCGTGTACATTCCGGGCACAAGCGGCGTTATCGAGTATCGATACATGTTCAGCGAATAACCCCAGTGGAGGTCACGGTCCGGATCGACCACGAACTCATCGGTGATCGAATCGGTGACCTCGACACGGTCTGCCATGCTGATATTCGTTATCTTAATCTCTATGAATGCCTGTTCTCTGACATAGACCTCTTTGCTTGCGCTCTTGATCACAGAAAATGTGTTGTTCAGCCACTCGCCAAAGGATATGAGATTTATCGGCGGCGGCTCAATGATACATGCCTGAAGTGTGATCGACTGGGTCTGCGGGTTGCTTCCGATGACGATCTTGCTGGCATTTACCCGTATCCGGTCAGTCTCGTTCTTAAGATACGTTCCTGTGCAATTGAGATCGAACGTGTATGAGCTTTCGTTTGCATTATATGCATAATCGGCAACGGTCTCGTTGGTGCTGAAGACTTCGCGCCACACCACGGAATCGTTCTCATACACCGTAACAAGCGCCCAGACCGGTTCCCCGAGCTGGATATCAGATGCTCTACCGACGCTGAAATCAGTCACCTCGAATACATACCCCTCGATGGTGACACGCTCACCCCATACGAGCGTGGCATCCGTGCAGACACTGTCTTCGGATGCAGCCATCTGAACGGGGACTGTGGTCATCAAAAATATTAAAAACGATTTTTTCACAAAAAATCGAGTAAAAACTGCCCTTCGGGTGGAGTTGGTAGTATACTTTTTCGTAAATGAGAATAGTGCGTAGAGTGACTGGACACTATAGTGGACATACCACAAAAAATCGAGTAAAAACTGCCCTCTGGGTGGGGGTTGTTTTTTGGTTGAGCGTTTGTGAGATGTTTTTGAGTAGAAGCTGGCATCTAACCCGGAGGGCAGTTTTTGATCAAACTTTTGTGAAAAGTTTGGTGAATAGTTTGCGAGTAAGAAATGTCCTCCCGGGTGGGGGCTGGCGGTATACTTTTTCGTAAATGGAAATGGTGCGTAGAGTGACTGGACGCTATAGTGGATATACCATAAAAAAATCAAAAGAGTGGCTCTGCTGGATGTCATTTTCGACGTCTGCCGATCAATACCGCAGCAAGGCACGCAAGAACCGCAAACACGCCAGTAAACCCGGGTTCCGTTCGGACCGGAGTTTCTATGGTCTCCGCAACCTCTGCCGCTGCCACTCCTGCCCCCGATCCGGATCCTGATGCGTTCATGGCTTCAGCCGCCGCTTTTGCTTCAGCTTCAGCCAACACATCCGCAGCCGCACCAATGGCTTTGGTCCCGTTCACCGTCAGTATCGGCATATCAGAGATGCTGATTCCCTCGTATGTCGTGATATCAACGAACTCAACCACAGCAGGCGGCAGCATCACAGTCCGGTTCGGATCGATCGTGTAGTCAAACGTCTCCACCTCACCTGATTTTATCACACGTTTCAGGAAGAAGGTCTCGTTCCCTTCATCGATGACCATGCCGCGCGAGACTGGCTTGCTGACCAGCACAGACTCCATCGGGAGCTGATCCATGATTGTTATCGATGCAGCCCGGTCTCCGGTGTTCTTCACAGTCACTGTGACCTTCGTGGTATTATTCTGGGTTACCAGAGCAGGATCGATCGTCTTTGTCACCTCTATATAGGGACCATGTACCTGAACCGGCTGCGGGTGCGAAACCATGCTGTAATTATGCCCGTCTTCAGTCCAGTTAACGGTCGCAGAACCGAGTTTGTAGGTTCCGGGCTTTAAGAGGCTCACAGGATATGCGCACGTCATCACTCCGCCCGGTTCGAGCGAGAAGTCCCAGTTCCATCGATCAGATTCCATATCAGGAACTTTTAACATGTCCGCAGGAAGCGCGCACTTCCATACATTAAAATCGGTGGTCGCTGGTTTGTGCCAGGTGTCCACAGGCGAATCCATAAGCGTTAGCGATGGAATGGCGTAATCACCCCAGTTTATCACCGTGAAGAAGATGTACGGCTCGTAGTCCGCGTAGATCACACAAGTGGTCTCGCCGGTGTACGCCTCG
>JAIWAP010000127.1:0-3775 GCA_048634345.1 Methanobacteriota archaeon
CAGTCCCCTCACCCCATCCGCCTCTGCATCCCCTGGAGCAGCCGCTTCACAGCATCAGGAAGCTGCCCCCGCTGGAGCGCCTTCATCTGCGCTGGCGTAATCATATTCATGACCGCGGTCATCATCGAATCTGACCGCATCATGCCGTCCATCAGCTTCCGCACATAGACCGATGTCGTGATCTGCATCCCGATCTCGCTACGCCATCTTGACTCATACGCATCGACTGTACATCTGCCGTTCACAACGTCCGCCGCAGTCTCGCCCGCAATCTTCCCTGCAACCATCGCAGTCGGTATCCCGCCGCCGTTTGTCGCAATCAGGTGCCCGGCGGCATCACCCGCTATCATGATGTTTCCGGCGCACGTCTTCGCAGGAGCGCCCCCCACCGGAACCATTCCCGCGATGACCGATGTAACCTTCCCTCCCTTCAATTTCTCGCTTGCAATCGGATGTTCCATTATAAAACGGTGCAGATAGTCCCGAAACGTAAGCCCTGGCTCGCACATCGCTTTTCTGATGCCCATCCCGACGTTTGCGGAAGTCCCCCCGTGCGGCACGATCCATGCGTACCCGCCCGGCACAAAGTTTCTGCCGAAATGCATCTCGATAGCCTCGTTGTCGACCTCAACTCCGGTCATGTCGTAGGCTATAGCATGGGCGACTCCCATCGGATCGTCCTCGACTCCGGGAAGCCCTGCTGCTTTTGCCACAATCGAGGAGGGTCCGTCCGCACCGATGATCACATCAGCCGTGATTGTGTGGCTGCCCCACATTCCGGCAATCTCAATTGATTTACCGTCGATTGCGGTAACTCTCGTTCCGATGCGGAGATCTGCGCCTGCGCTGACCGCTCGTTCTGCAAGATACTGATCGAATCGCTTCCGATCGAGTACGCCTGCATCGACATCGAACTCCTTGGAGTCGCCGGTCGGTGCAATGAACCGCTGGTATTTTGTCTCGGTGTAGACGCAGCTCGCAGGATAGCGGAAGGTGTCAGGAAGACCTGCGTCCGGCATCAACTCCTCGAGTTCGTCGTACGTCGGGAGAAATCCTGCGCACTGCACAGGCGCTCCAATCGTCTTTTTCTTGTCGATCAGGATCGTGCTTGCGCCTTCTGCTGCGTACCTTGCCGCGGTTGCGCCACATGGTCCTGCGCCGATGATTGCGACATTGTAGTGGGGGTCAGGGTTATGATTCATTCCGGGTCACCTCTCGTATCGCAAGCGGATTTGGCTGCGGTTGCGCATCAATCGTTCTCTGCGCCGGGTCACTGGAGAACATATTTCTCCCAACCCGAAATATTTTTTCTATATGTATTCTATCGTGTTGCATTGCGCCCGCTCTCTCAAAATTTTTAGATTCCGCTCTTGTGTTTTTCCCAGGATCAATTCGCCTCATGGTTCTTCCCTCGTATTCGCAACCAACACCCCACAATTTCCTGATGCCACACCAGTATCGCCCAGATTATCCACACGACCGTCAACGCAATTCCCAGCAGCACTCCAACAACGTTGTTGTGGTTGAAATGATATGCGCCCAACGTTTGGGTGATACTCATCAATATTCCGAGTATCCATACGGCAATTGCCCACTTCGGTGGTCTTTTGTTCATTCCGCTCATCGTATCAGGTGGTTTTTGCATGGGTGGGATTCTTGTCACATCTCTTTCGCCTGATGACTTAAACACTTTATGTGCGGGTAGTCAAAATCTGAGACTTTTACGTACCAGGACTCACAAAATAAGGTGGATGGGGGAAGGTTATGCATATAGAGCCTGAGCTTCCATGTTCATACGTTGTCTTTGTCACCAGACCTCCACGCTGACAACGTACTCGACGACCACGAGCTTATCAAATGGGATCTTGTCGCTCAGACCGGTTGAATCGTCGGACGGGCTAGAAAACGTCGCATTAAACTCGCTACCCAGAAATCTCGCCCATGAATCCGCGTATTCGCTATCAACCTTGATTGCCAGCTCCCCATTCTCATAGACCTCCGGCGTGTTGAAGAGGCTCTCATTGAACCGCGGATTGCTGATCGTGATCTGCGAGATGCCGCCGCTGGCAGACCTGGACGAATCATTGACCTTGATCAGCGAAAACATGATATGGTCCTGATCTGACTTAAACATCCGCGGTTTTACCGCCATAAACGACCCGGACGCGTATTTCGTGATCACGGCGCCGTTTTCACATGTTATGGAGCCAACTCCGCTCGCAAATTCGATGCGTCCCAGTTCTATCGTATCATTGAACTGCTCGTTTCCGCTCTCGAAGATCTTGAGCGAGAGTTTACATGCCCCAGGATCGGACGCAAGCATGCCGCCCTCCGCTGTGCCAAGTTTCGTCGTCCTGACCGGCGACTGGTCGAGAGCAACCTTGCGAATATCTGTGTTGAGGATCATGAACCCCTGCTCAACGCTCTTGAACTGGGTCGCATCCTTTGTCGATTGCAGTGCCGGTATGCCCGCCATATAGATCAGTCCGATCGCAAGAACGACGATTCCGAATACGAGCGTATATCCCAACACCTCTGAAACAGCGCTGTCTGATCGGATCAATTCGTTTTTATTCATATTTACCACCCCATAACCGTAATTATCCTCATGTATTGTTGAAACATAGTCGGTGCTTGCCGCTTGCGCTGTGCGTCGCCCCGTTGATCGGAATGGATGCGCCGATGCCGTTTATTGTGTATGATATGTTGAGATCAATATCGTCCGCATCGATTATTACCCGCTGGTCAGTGGTATTGGTGGCAGATAGCTTCACCATATATGTGTGCCCGCCGATGGTAGCCGGCATATCAAGCGACGTGTCCAGTGTGCCGTTTTCAGGTGCGATCAAGTAGAACATGATCAGCTTGGTTCCGATATCGTTTCCCACATCATTGAACTGCTGTGTTGTCGCAACATCGGTCGGAAGATCAAGCAGTATCGAACCTGATAACGTTATCACTGATAGGAATAGCAGGATCGATACGCTCGATATCAGGATGTATTCGAGCGAGAAGGATACTGCACGGTTATCTTTTAGGTCGGTCATAATCGTTACTCCCCCCAAATAGTTTTAGATCGTACTGCTGCTCAACCGTTCGGTGTATTCGGTGATCCCATCATAGAATGTGATCTCGATCGTTACTGTGGTGACGTTCAGATCGTTGGACTTCCCTGTGGCGTTTGATGTCGCTGTCGCGTTTTTCGTTGATGTGGTGGTGTTCACCGACGTGGTCACCAGTTGCCCGTGGTACGCATACAACTGGGACAGCAAGTTTCCGTAGTTCACCATCGTGTCATTGATCTCGTCGGTGGTGGTGTTATCCTGCATGGCGATGATGTTGACCTCTGTATAGGTCTCGTCGTGCAGTTCACGGAGTTCGTACATCGGAAACTCGATCTGCGCCTGTGATGCCTGATATCCAGACATGAACGAGAGATTCAGGAGCACGATCAGCACTGCGAGGGATATGCTTATCGTAAATCCGGCAAGAACGAGCCACTGTGCTTCTTCGTCCCGTATCATTTATACCACATCTCCAGTCTGACCTCGACAAGGTTCCACAGTTTGATCTTCGGCGACATGCTCGCGTCAGGCATCCGTTCCTCGGCGTCGGACGCTGTAATGTCATTATCCTGAACCGTGACCAGTCTCGCAGCAGTCACCGAGTTGTACGGAGGCACGCCGTTTGTGATGATCCGTTTCTGCATGACATGCGTCTCGTTTCCGCGGATGTAGTAGAATATGCGCAGGCGGGATAGTTTGATCTTGCCCAT
>JAIWAP010000128.1:0-3509 GCA_048634345.1 Methanobacteriota archaeon
GATACGTCAGAAGCCCGAGTCCAGGGTACGCAAAGATCGTTTCGATGAAAAGCGCGCCCGTTATGAGGTATGCGATCCTGATACCGATCCTTGTTGCGAACGGGAGTATCGCATTCCTTGCAGCGTGAAGATATTTTATCCTGCGATTTTTGATGCCCTTTGCACGGGCTGTGAGCACGTAGGGCTCGCGAATCGTGAGCATCATGCTGTTTCTGATCAGGAGATAGTCGCCAGGGATCATGGAGAGCGTGAGCGTTGCAAGCGGCAGCACAAGGTGGCAGAGGATGTCCCTGATATGCCCGATCCCTTCTGCACTCGAGTACGGCGTCATTGCGCCTGCGCTCGGAAACCATCCGAAGTGCAGACAAAATACCGTAAGCGCTGTGATGCCGAGTGCAAGAGACGGGATGCCGTCGAGTAGCAGCATGAATGTGAGGAGCGCTTCGTCGAACCGTCCGCCGCGCCGCCACGAACTCTCAACGCCCAGCACGATTCCCGCGACGGCTGACAGAATAAACGAGGTACCCACAAGAAGCAGCGTCCACGGCAGCGCACCCATTATTAGATCCGCGGTGGATGCGTGGCAGATGTATGAATATCCAAGATCTCCGTGTGCGAGCTCTGAGAGGTACGTAAAGAACTGTTCGTGAAGCGGCAGGTCGAGCCCATGCATCCTGACGAGTTCCGCATACATCTCTTCAGTCATCACCATCTCGTGACCGCTGTACATCGCAATTATCGCGTCGCCGGGCAGAAGCCGCGGCAACAGGAAATTTAAGAAGAGGAGGATAAAGATGGTTAGTAGATAGGCTACGACCATCTTTACCGTCCTGTTTCGCATGTTATGGCTTCCTTTTGAAGCGTTTCATCTGCACGATCGCGAATGCTATCAGAATTGCGATCATCGTTAAACCCGGCGCGATCGGGGTCGCCTGTGCAGCAGTCCCGGTTTCTGTTTCTGCGGTTTCTATCGTTTCCGCGCCCGCGCTATCGCCGCCCCCGATCAGAGCGAGCTTGTTCTGCGGGATCGGGATTCCTTTGGCAGCTCCTCCGGTCGTGTAGAACCACTCGACTCCGGCGTCCGGGTTGTACGCGTAGTACCATGTCGGATAATAGAGCGAGATTGCAGGAAGTTCCCTTGCGTAGACGTTCTGCGCCTCGTAGACGGCAGCACGTCTCTTTTCAGGATCCATCTCGTGCATCAGATCGTCCAGAAGTTCGTTTAACTCCTCGCTCTTGTTGTATTGTGCTGTATTCGGACTCGTCTTGGTCCCTGGAACCTGCATAGTCATGTCATAGAGCATCTTCGGATCGCCGCCGAGGAAGCCGTGTCCTGATATTGCGAGATCGAAGTCCCGGTTGACCACCTTTGTATCGACCACCTTTGTGTCAAGGGAGGTCAGATCGACCCGTATCCCGACTTTTTCGAGCTGGATTTTGAGGATCTCTCCATCCCGGTCTGGCGCGGGCTGTCCACCAGTACCGATCATCGAGACGAGCACCTGAAGTTCCAGCGGCTTGCCGTCCTTCGTGAAGACACCATCCTCCCAGACATAGCCCAGCGTTGAGATCATTTCCTTCGCCTTATCAGGATTGTACGGGTAATCAGGAACGTTCGGGCTTGCCCACACGCTCTCAGATGAGATCAGTCCGTAACTTGCAGGCTTTCCGTGCCCTCTCAAAGATTTATCCACAAACTCGCTCTGGTTGATCGCATAGCAAAGAGCCTGCCTGAATACGATATCATCGAGCGGTGCCTTGTCGTGGTTGATCATCAGCTTCTTGTTCCAGTAATGCGGACCCGCAATCACGACAAACCCGCGCTCTCGCATGGTATCCACCATATCAGGTTTCACATCAGCAAAATCGACCTCGCCGTGCTGAAGCGCCATCTGCGGATCGCCTGCCTTCATATAGATCAGCCGATCAATGACCGGTCTTCCGAGATAATATTCGTCGAATGCCTCGTACCGGTAGGTTCCGTGCTCCTTACTGAAATCGGCGTACTTGAAAGGACCACATCCTATGAACGCACCATCCTCCACAAAGTCCTTTGGATCTGCGACGTCTTTCCAGATGTGTTCTGGCAGAATCGGCATCGTACCTCCGATATCCGCTATAAACGGCGCGTACTGGCGGCTCAGATATATCTTAACCGTGTGCGGATCTATCACCTCTCCCCGGTCCACACTATCGAGAACGACCCACCCATAAGGATGCTCCTTCATGTACGCTATGGTGAAGGCGACATCATCGGCAGTCACGGGCTCACCGTCGTGCCACTTTGCATTCTCTGCCAGATTAAAGACGTAAGCGTTCTCTTCAGCTATATATTCCCAGTCTTCGGCGAGCAAGGGAATCGGACCTGCGGTCTCGTTCTTCCAGACAAGCGTATCAAAGATGAAGTGCATCCTCAGGTACCCAGGTCCACGCGAATAAGTAAGGTACGGGGACGGATGCCCCCAATCGCCTGCTTTATCTGCGATCCTGACCTCTCGCTCCACACTTTCCGAAGCAGCACTGATTGCGGGCGTGAGCAGACAGATACCGATAACAAGCGCTATCACTGATGCAATAAGTATCCGTTTCATCCCATCAACTCCTCGAAACACGGGATGCAGTGTGGTGCACCGTCCAGCAGCCGGATCCGCGTCTCCATCACAGGTTCGCCGCATCTATCGCAGCATATCGATTCGTGGATGTGCGCCATCGGTAGCGGTTCCGGAGTGATCACCTCTATGCTCAGAAGATCCACTTCAGGGAGATCCAGTATCGCATTACTTTTTTCGATGTGTAACCGCTTGAACTCCCCCATTTCAGCAGGAGTTGCTGTTCCCTCCTTGACTTTGGCGAAGAGGTTCAGGTGATGTTCGTCTGATATGACTGCCTCGTTCTTGATGGAAATCCTGAGTGCTCTCTGGTTTTCACGGTTCATGAATGTATAGACGTATTTACCATAATCCTTGAAGATCAGATTTCCTTTGCCAAACGTACAGCCGGTAAGCATCTGGATGGCATCCACGCCGCATGAGCTGTTCTCGACGATTGCAACCAATTCCTCGTCCTTAGCAGGCTTCCCCAGTTCT
This sequence comes from Methanobacteriota archaeon, assembly GCA_048634345.1. Taxonomy (GTDB): domain Archaea; phylum Halobacteriota; class Methanosarcinia; order Methanosarcinales; family Methanogasteraceae; genus Methanogaster_D. The sequence goes on from JAIWAP010000128.1 coordinate 3,087, forward strand.
CTTAACGCGACCAGAGAGACCCGTAGCCCCATCGCAAGTCCGGGACACTGGTGTCCGTGAAACTTGATGGCTTTCTTGAGTATGGATTCCGTGTCAATAGGATTCATACTTTGCTCTATTTACTGATACTATTTAAGGATTTTATTGAGCGATTTGTCAGGTAGTGGAGATGAAGTCCATACGAAATGAGATTATAACGATCGAAGGTAACAATAACAACCACTGCAAATGTGATAAGAGTGCGGGAGATAGGATGGAGCGTGAAAAAGTATATCGCCAAACCCCACCCGAAGGGTATTTCTTACTCGCAAACTTTTCACCAAACTTTTCACAAAAGTTTGATCAAAAACTGCCCTCCGGGTTAGATGCCAGTTTTTACTCGCAAACTTTTCACCAAACTTTTCACAAAAGTTTGATCAAAAA
>JAIWAP010000129.1:0-3487 GCA_048634345.1 Methanobacteriota archaeon
GCCTTCGTGCTGGGTTTTTAGTTCAGTGAATTTGTCTTCGACTTTCATGGGATGACCATCTGTATTGCCTTTGTTCATCTTGTTTTCTCAAGTATTTGTAATAACCCTTCCACCCCTTTCACAAAAGGCTCAGTTGGTGACCGCGAGTATACGAGAATACAAGAATACCAGGGATGAAGATCTTGCGGGCGCAGCCGATATCAGGCACCCGGAGGGCGGCAATTGCCGCTGTGACCACGGTTCTGGCACTGGTCTGTATGATGCTGCTTTAAACGCGGGTTAGTGTGCAGGCATTTCCCGGTCAGTTATCCATCCGGGCTACTGGAAATGAGGTTAACCCATTCCCACAGTTTTTCCATCCACTTTCACTTTCACCCCGCACTTGGATCATGCATTTATATAACCCCTACCAGATGCATATATTAAGGAACGCAAACAGCCCTACACGTTTCAGGGCAGGATTGCAGGCTCCTTCCCCTCTTTTTCTTTTTTATGGTATATGCACTATAACATCCAGTCACTCTACGCACCATTTTCATTTACGAAAAAGTATATCGCCAGCCCCCGCCAGAAGGGCATCTCTTACTCGCAAACTTTTCACAAAAGTTTGATCAAAAACTGGCTTCCGACCCGAAGGGCAGTTTTTACTCGATTTTTTGTGAAAAAATCGTTTTTTAGCTGCTTCAGAACAACGAAGATCGGTTTTACGGAACGAAAGGATAAAATCCCTTCACGGCTTTCTTCCGATCCGGACATATCCTGCAAGCATGAGCAAACCAACTGCGAGGAGCACAAACGACGCCAACTCCGGAATCGGTGCACACGGAGCTACGGAATACGCCGCATACACATCGATTCTCCCGGATCCGGTTTTGTTATCCTTTCCAGGAGTGTCAAGGTCTTTTGCGGTCGATTCGAGGCAGCATCGAAGTTCGTTGTTGCCAAGCGACGAATTCGCATCGAGGAGCAGCGCGGCAGCCCCTGCAACATGTGGTGCTGATGCGGATGTCCCGTAAAAAGATCCATATACCGAGTTTGAGACTCCATCAGGTGCAGTCACATCAGGTTTCAATCGCCCGTCGTTTGTCGGTCCCTGTGAACTGAAATACTCCAGGTGATCGTCTGTCCAGCGTGTTGCACCCGCAGCCACAACGCCCGCAGCATCCGCCGGGATCATGAGGCTGCTTGATTCAACGTTGTGATCAAGGAAGTCGTTGTTAAAGCTGTAGAGTTCTAAGTGGGCATCGCCTCTTGAACTCCAGTTGCCGATTGCGACGCCGTAATGACCGCTAGTCGATGTATGATACTCGATCACTTCTGTTGGCTCCTGCCCTATGGTACCATCCTGCCAGTTTTCAGACGCGCTGACAATATCCCACGTAGTTCCGGTTTCTTTAACCAGATACAGATCATAGTCCTGATCCACCACATCCCAGTCGTCCCAGCTCAAAAATAGTGTGATCCAGCGGCCTGTTGAGAGATATCCAAGATCCAGCACCTCATCAACACCATGCTCGAACTCATGCCAGTCATCTCCATCTGTGTCGTTATATCCACCCTCGTAATGCCTCTTTGCCTGATTTCCTGCGCTGTTTACAAAAAATATCCCGTTTGCGTTTGCGTTGTTTGCAATGTCACATACGAACCCGGTTCCATCGTACGGTCCTGCATTGACCCAGCCGAGTGAACAGGAGATTATATCGATCCCCCGGGCGATCGAGTGGTTCACAGCCTCTCCGAATGTGATGTCACTATCGATGTTGTACAGATAGAGCGACGCGTTCGGTGCAACATCGAGTATCACCTCGGCACATGCGGTACCATGTCTTTCCCCGCCACCCGTGATATCTCCGTCCCCGCGAAACGAGCAAGCTTCAACAACGTTCCATACCTCAGAACTTGTCTCAAATCCGTAAAAACCGAGATCGATCACCGCAACCTTCACTCCGGTGCCGTTTATCCCGATTGCCTGAAGCGCGGTCGCATTTATCACCCCTGCACCCTCGCTTACTGTCGCGGGATGTGGTCTGTTTGGCTGGCGTATGTACTGGATCGCGGGATCCTCTGCGAGTGTTTCAAGCTCTGATATGGGTACACTCGCCTGAACAAGATTTTTATACTGCGCTTCTATCTCTACATTCTTGTATCGGTCAAACGGCTGCGTCTCACCACTCATTACGAGAACTACCTGAACCCTATCCCCATCACCGCGCACCTTTATCCGGTGCATTATGGCAAAGCCCCGCACATCTGCCGGCGCCACGGTTTCAAACCTATCCGCAAGCTCTGCAAGAGCTGACACCATCTTGGGGTTCTTATGTTGCGGGCGTGGTGATCCCTTTGATACACTTGCGGCGTGGTCTGTGGAACCGTTCTTGGATCCCATCGCGAGAATCCCACTCATGCTCGGGATCTTATCATAGCTTTCATTACTTTCATTACTTCCGTTGTATATAAAGATCGGGTCGCCGTTGCCGGCGGAGCTGGGTTCTACCACGCCTGCTGCGCCACAGACGATTACTGTCATACACAACATCGCCAGAACGAGCCGGCATAAGACGATCCTATATTGTGCGCTATTCCGGATCGTTCGGTGTTGTCCGGTCATACCCGGCATGCTGTTTGTTCTGTTTATCATGAACTTCCTCGCTGAGATGAAATATGATTTCTATTATTCAACTACAAAGTAACAGAATTTGATAATATTTAAATATTACGACTGGTGTTCTAATATCAAATTGACATCAGCGATACGATGTTTCTGAAACATGGATCCACGCCCGCCCCATCAAAACGTTAAATACATGCCACAGAACAAATGCATTAACCGAATCGGCGACAGGAGAATACACATGACAAAAATGTTGCAAATCAACAATCTTGTAAAGGACTATAATATAGGCTCTGAAAAGGTCAGGGCACTCGATGGAGTCAGTTTCGATGTGAATGAAGGAGAGATCGTGGGTTTGATCGGGCGCAGCGGTGGCGGAAAGAGCACACTCCTGAATATCATCCGCGGGACCGAGACGTTCGACGAAGGGGCGATGAATCTGGATGGGCTGGAAGTGGCGCCGGACTCGCCGGAGGAGACGTTAGTAGAGCTTAGAAAGAATACTGCGATACATCTCCAGCGGTCGTTCGCGCTGTGGTCCGATTATGCAGTAAACGACGTCCTTCGCAAGATATATTCGCTCAAAATAGGTTATGAAGAGATGCCATCAACGGATCTGCCAGACTATGATGACATGCTTGAGGAGGCGACGAAATACCTGAAAATGGTGGGGATGGAAGGAAAAGCACGCCATATCGATTATGCATTGAGCGGCGGCGAAAAACAGAGAGTGATCATAGCAAGACAGCTTGCAAAGAAGCCAAAGATCCTTCTGCTCGATGAACCTGCAACGATGGCATGTCCTGCCACCAAACAGGAAATGCTTGACACGATAAAGAAAGTGAACCGTGAGACCGGGCTTACCGTGCTCTGTGC
>JAIWAP010000130.1:0-3419 GCA_048634345.1 Methanobacteriota archaeon
TTTTCGATATCACTTCTTGTCTGTAGTAGTTTCTCTGTAATCATGCGTGCACCGCCGTCTTCGTCTTGCCGGTTATTCTATCAACCACTCCGCCCGCACCTGTAATCTCGCTCCACCCGACAAGCGTCTCGCTCCCTGTGCCGCCTCCCGAGTATACCTTGACCGCATTCTCTGTAAGATCCCTGCAAAAGCCGCAGTCAACGCAGACCGCCCCGCAGTTCTTCCACTGGTCGATTGCGCCGTCAAGATCCCTGTTTGAGATGTAATATAGGTCTTTTAAGTCTTTTGGGCAGTCGAGCAGGTCCATCAGGTTGCCGTCGTACGATTCGTTGGTGTACGCTTCGACGCAGTTTAAGATCCAGTTGATGTAGTGGGTCCTGCCGCCGATCTTGAAGACGTCAGTGATTCCGGCGTACTCATGGATGTCCTCGGGTCTGATCCATGGCGATGTGATGATCAGTCTCGGATTCTTGATCCTTGAGAGTATACATCTCTCATAATAATAGTCATCGAGCACGTTCGGGCGTGGGTGCGGACCGAATGCGTGTGAGAAGAAGTTGAAGTGCGCATACCGAAACGGACACTGGTAGAGGCAGCCCTCGTTCACGAGCAGCTTGATTTCGCAGTCCACGGAATCACGGATCGCATTCAGGACATCGAAATGCCGGTGCACGTCAGGGTCAACCACAATCGACGATGCGCCAAGATCCTCATAGAAGATGGCTTTCTCCGGGGAATTCACAAACGAGAGCACCGATACGACCGGTTGCATCTCAAAATCCTTTGCGATCACCTCAACTAAGTATGGGTCTGCCACAACAACGGTATCGACCCCGCAGCTATCCAGCTCCCCGAGATACCGGTAGATGAGATTGAAGCCCTCCGGCGTCAGGTGCCGCCCGCCCATACACGAACTGTTGAGCACGATCTCCATCTTCACGCCGTTTTTGTGTGCATACCCGGTCTGCGCCCTGATGTCATCGATCTCTGGAGCGGCGAGATTGCTCCTGCCGGTGCCAACAAAGTCGGGCGAGCCTGCCATGAAGACCGAGTAAATGTCCTTTTTCGCCTCTGATATGAGCAGCTTCAAGCCGTCGAAGTGTCCCGGGTGTGGCACGTAGAGTCTCTTCTTCATGTTTCCTCTGATGCCGGGTAATATTTCTCCTGAATGTCCTCGCCCAGCCGTCCGATAGCGTCAGCCCGACACTGCCTACAGTGCCGCATCTGTTTGGTGATCTTGCTACATTCGTCCTGTATGGCGCGTTTCTCTGATGGCGTTGGCGGCGCGATGTCCGCGAACTTGTACTGCGGGATGAGCGGCATGACGTTCTGCAGGTAAACCCCGGTCTTCTTGATCTTCTTTGCCACATCGAGTATGTGATGATCGTTTACAGTCGGTATCAGGACGGTGTTCACCTTTGTTATTATGCCCAGTTCAACTGACCTCGCAAGCCCTTTCAACTGGTTTTCGAGCAGGATCTCCGCAGCCTCTCTCCCGGTGTACTTTTTCCCGTGATAATTGATAAACGAATAGATCTTCTTGCCAATATCCGGATCAACCGCGCTCATCGTCACTGTGATGTTCGAAACTCCAAGCTTATCCAGGAGATCCACTTTCTCCGGAAGCAGGAGCCCGTTGGTGCTGAGGCACTTGATCAGATGCGGAAAATCCTCCTGCAGGAGTCGGAGCGTCTCAAACGTCTCCTCGTTAGCGAGTGGTTCACCCGGACCTGCGATCCCGATCACCTTTATGTAGGGGAAGTCTGTGATCACTTCTCTGACACGTTCTAACGCCTCATCGGGTGATAGTACCTTGCTTGTGACGCCGGGTCTGCTCTCGTTCACACAGTCAAACTCCCTGATACAGTAGTTGCACTGGATGTTACACTTCGGAGCGACCGCAAGATGCATCCTGCCGAATGCGTGACACGCGCCCTCGCTGAAACAGGGATGCTCCTGTATCTGCCTGAGTTGCGATGGGTCCCAGGGGACGTCCCGGTCATGGACCCGTGCTACCCGGTACTCATCGCATTCACCGTGCTCGCCATGCCCCCCGTGTTTATCAGATGTCATACGGACTCAACCGTGGTAACTTCCGGAATCTCCTGCTTCAGCATCCGCTCGACACCGAGTTTCAGCGTGTACTGCGACATGGCGCAGCCAGCACAGGCACCAACGAGCTTCACCTTGACGATGCCGTCGTCACTAACGTCAATCAGTTCGATATCGCCGCCATCAGACTGTAGCATCGGTCTGATCTTCTCTATTACGGGTATAACCTTTTCTTTTATGTCAGCCAATCTTATTACCTCCTTTTCATGAATGGTCGCCGCACTGGTTTGTAAAGCTATCGTTTCAGCGGGCTTTGAGATACTATCATTTGACCGCCGACCCGGGCCACTTTACGATCACGCATGTCTATATCTGATAATTTGTATGAGTTATCAGCCATTCAGGTCTTTAAGCATCATATCAGGTACCAGTGACCGATAACCCCTCTGTTCGATCTCTTCAGTTGTACCACCCTCGCCCCCCTCGAGAAATACTCCTTCCGGAGTCACCTCCCCGATCACGGTCAGTTCACATGCATGACCGGCATCTGCGAGTCTGCTCGCCTTAACTGTGAAGAGCAACTCAAAGTCCCCGCCGGCGTACAGCGCCAGATCCAGCGACCAACCCGGTTCTGGCGGTACCGGAAGCGTGTCCGCACGTATCCGAAATCCCAGCCCGTTGATCTCTGCCAGTTGATGCAGTGATAGCGCAAGCCCGTCACTGTTATCCATCATCGCGGTGACCGCGCCCGATTCCGCAAGCCTTATCCCCTCCTTTATACGTGGAATCGGCTCAAAGAATTTCTTCACCGCGATTGAATCATGTATCTCCGGTTCTGTAAGTCCTTTCCCGAGTGCTGCCATGCCAGCCCCAGCCATGCCCGGGCACCCGGTGACGCAGACCAGATCGCCTACGTTTGCGCCGGTTCTACGCAGGATTCGGTCCTTTGGCACGCGTCCGAGCGCCGTTCCGCAGACCGTCAGTTCCTGATGCGAGTCAGTGTCCCCGCCGATGATGGCTGTGCCGCACCTGCGCACACATGCATCCATCCCCTCGATCATCGAATCAACGAATGCAGACTCAATGTCAGGCAGCCCCATCGATATGAGCATGCCCTGCGGGCGTGCGCCCATCGCGGCGATGTCGCTGAGTGTTGCTGCGGCGCACATCCACCCGATCTGCCATGCGCTCATCTCAACAGGAAAATCGGTCTCCCTGTGAAACATATCGGTGGTTGCGACCAGATACTCGGTATCTGTGAGATCCATGATGGCGCAGTCCTCAAATTCGATATCCAGCCGCTTTATGATCCGATTCACGATTGCGGTCTCGCCGAGTTCGTAGATGGTCATGTCAACATCAGTTGT
>JAIWAP010000131.1:0-3335 GCA_048634345.1 Methanobacteriota archaeon
GTTTCTGAGCAGATGAATCGTGTCCCCAAGCACATATCCGGCATCCTCAGCCATCTCGATGTACGAACCGTGCATAACGATGTTGCCGTGCGCCGGAATCACGTAGTCAGGACTTAACATGCGCAATAATTCCCAGTGATCTTCCTTACAGGCGTGTCCTGACACATGGATGCCATCGTAGATGCGGCTTCCACGCATCTTCAATTTTGTCTCGAGGGCGTGCCGATTCGCAATCGTCCCGGGTGTTGGTATGGGGTTTGCGGAAAATACAACCTTATCTCCCTTTTCGATCTTGTAATTGGTACCATCCATCGATATTCGCTCAAGCACTGCGCCCGGTTCGCCCTGATGCCCTGTAACGATTGGAAGATACTTCTCCTTTCCCGCGGATGCGATTCTTGCAAACGCTTTGTCTATGGTCTTTTTCGTGCCATATATCTCCAGATTCTCCGGAAGCTCAACATACCCCATCTTTTTTGCCAGTTTTACATACTTATCCATTGACCTGCCCATAAGTACCGGAATCCGCCCCATCTTCCCTGCAACCTTGATAATCGAATCAATTCTTGCGATATGCGATGAAAAAGTGGTCACAACAACTCCTGATTCGGTCTCCTCGGTACCTATCAACACATCATTGAGCAGGTCTTTTGCGATACGCTCTGATGGCGTCTTCCCTGAAATCGCCGCATTGGTGCTCTCGGTGATCAGCAGGGCGACGCCCTCTTTGCCAAGTTGTTTGAGTCGCTGTATATCCGGCGGCATGCCCAGTGTCGGTGTCCGGTCCATCTTGAAATCATTGGCGTATATGACGATGCCTCTTGGCGTGTGCAAAGCAACAAACACGCAGTCTACGGTGCTGTGCTGCACCCGGATGAATTCCATGGATATCTTTGGCGAAATCTCTCGTGTATCGCCGGCATTCATCTCAATCAGTTTATTCTCTGCGCTGAACTTGCGTTCGGACTTGATCAGCTGTCTGATCAAGCCTATCGTGTAGGGCGTTGCGATGATGGGTGCACGATATCGATGCGCCAGTTTCGAGATCGCACCGATGTGGTCAAGGTGTCCGTGTGTGCAGACGATCGCACGAACCGTGCCGGGCACCTCTTTCATCACGGTATCATCAGGTATCGCACCCATCTGGATCAGGTCGAGCGAGTGCATCCGTTCGATCTCCACATCCTCGTGGATCTGCATCCGGTCGAGGCGAAGACCCATGTCAAAAATAACAATATCATCTCCGACATGCACCGCAGTCATATTTCTGCCCATCTCATTATATCCGCCGACAGCAACAATTCCGATGTCGTCCATTATATCCCTCCGTATGAAAATGTCAGTATCATAGTCATGGTCATAGTCATAGTCATAGAGTCGGTGTGGATGTGAGATATACTTAATGATGCGGTGGATTTGGTGGGCGGAATTGACTGGTGGAATCGAGCGATGTCACCCGGGCGGACCCCGCCTGACCAATATCTTTTTGGAGGAGGTATGGGTTATTTATGTAAATGTCACACGAAGAGAGGGATCCACAATGTCATTTACCATATTAAAAAAACATGAACTCGTCCCAACGGTTCATCTGATGGAGATTGCTGCGCCGCGGGTGGCAAAGAAAGCCATGCCCGGGCAGTTCGTGATACTACGAATCGACGAGCACGGAGAGCGCATACCGCTCACGATCGCTGATTTTGATGAAGAGGCTGGCACGATCACCCTGATCTTCCAGGAGATCGGGAAGACGACCCGCCAGCTTGCATCGCTTGCTGCCGGCGGTTCGATCGCCGACGTAGCGGGACCGCTCGGTAAACCGTCCGCAATCGAGAAATTCGGAACCGTGGTATGCGTGGGTGGCGGTGTCGGGATTGCGCCGATCTTCCCGATCGCACGGGCGCTGCTTAGTGCAGGCAACAGGGTAATTTCAATAATCGGAGCGCGGAGCGCGGACATCCTGTTCTGGGAGGACCGGATGAACGAAGTGAGCAGCGAACTGCATATCACAACCGACGACGGCACAAAAGGACACCACGGGTTTGTTACCGAGGTCGTACAGAATCTGCTCGAACATGGCGGACATGACGAGCATGGTGAACGTGACAAACATGGTGGACACAGTGGGCAGATCGACAGGGTGATTGCGATCGGTCCGCCGGTGATGATGCGGGCGGTTGCCGGCGTCACAAAACCGTTTGGCATCAGGACTGTGGTCAGCCTGAACCCGATCATGGTGGACGGTACCGGCATGTGCGGAGCATGTCGGGTGCTTGTGGGAGGCGAGACAAAATTCGCATGTGTGGACGGACCCGAGTTCGATGCGCACGAGGTCGACTTTACGCTCCTGATGAGCCGGCTTGCTATGTACCTGCCAGAAGAGAAGGAGGCGCTTGACTGCGATCTGCGAAGCAGAGACGGAGTCCGCAGCGGGGAGCCAGCGATATGAACACTGAATCGGAATCGAAAATACGGCCTGAAATGGCAAAACAACTGCCGTCCGAGCGGAGATCCAATTTTAACGAGGTTGCACTTGGGTATACGGGGGATGAGGCGGTGGCAGAGGCAAAACGCTGTCTCGACTGTAAAAAACCATCCTGCATTGAGGGCTGCCCGGTCGGGGTGGATATCCCGCTCTTCATACGGCAGATCGCAGATCGTGATTTCGATGCGGCGGCTCGCACGCTGAAGAGCACGAACTCGCTTCCCGCGATCTGCGGACGCGTCTGCCCGCAGGAGACGCAGTGCGAGGCGGTTTGCGTACTCGGAAAGAAAAAAGATAGCGATCCAATCGCAGTCGGTGGTCTTGAGCGATTTGTGGCTGATTACGAGATGGAAAAAGGCGTCGAGATCCCCGAGATTCCAGAATCCACCGGCAGAAGCGTTGCAGTGGTCGGAGCAGGTCCTGCCGGGCTGACCGCGGCAGCCGAGCTTGCGAAGATGGGGTATGCGGTCACGATCTTTGAGTCGCTGCATTCTGCTGGCGGCGTTCTCGTGTACGGGATTCCTGAGTTTCGGCTGCCAAAAGCGATTGTTGCGGCAGAAGTCGATTTTATCAGGAAACTGGGCGTTACTATATGCTTGAATTCGGTCATCGGGAAGATCGATACGGTGGATGAACTGCTCGACGAGTACGACGCCGTCTTCCTGGGAACCGGCGCAGGGCTGCCGTCATTTCTCGGAATCGATGGCGAGAACTTAAACGGCGTCTACTCTGCAAACGAGTTTCTGACCCGTGTGAACCTGATGAAGGCGTACCTCTTCCCCGAGTTTGACACACCGATCAAGAAGGGCAGCCGTGTCATCGTTGTCGGCGGCGGCAATGTCGCGATGGATGC
>JAIWAP010000132.1:0-3273 GCA_048634345.1 Methanobacteriota archaeon
CAGGAACAAACACCGGAGTCGCTCCTTGTTTACTGCGGCGCAGGGATGCGAAAGCCGATGGATGAGATCGGATCACTCTTCAAGGAAGAACACGGCGTCTCTATAAACTACAACTACGCAGGCTCAAACACGCTTCTCTCCCAGATGGAACTCACGCAAAAGGGGGATGTCTACATGCCCGGAGCGACATACTACTTCGATCTTGCAAGGGGGAAGGGACTCACCGATTACGAGCAGCTCATCGCATACCATGTGCCTGTCATCGCAGTACCGAGAGGAAATCCCGCTGACATAGCATCTCTTGATGATCTTGCAGAACCTGAAGTTACGGTTATACTTGGAGACCCCAAGGCAGCAGCCATCGGCAAACTCGGGAATAAGATCCTCGAGAAGAACGGGATATATGATGCTGTGGATAAGAACGTAATCGCCCGCGGCGCGACCGTGAACGAACTCATCGTCTACATATCCATGAAACAGGCAGACGCATCGATAATCTGGGAGGATCTGGTCGTGTACAGTGATAAAATGGAGATCGTTTATATCCCTGGTGGGCAGAACATCATAAAGATCGTCCCGATCGGCGTGCTCACGTCTTCCGAACAGAAGGATACTGCAAAGAAGTTCGTGGATTTTGTTGCATCTCCCGCGGGAAAAGCAATCTTTGAGAAGCATGGTTTCACAACATATCCCGATGAAAAGTACGAAGGTGGGCAGTAATGGCAAATATAACACACACCCCAATCGGGGTCATACATTCACCATTCACAGACCCTGCTGATACGCCGATTCAGGGCGTCTTCGCAGACGACGCGAGAGGCGAGGTAGAGGTATTTCCGGAATATGCTGAGGGACTTAAGGACATTGGCGGATTCTCCCATCTGATCCTCATATATCATTTCCATCTTGCAAGCGGCTATTCGTTGATCTCAAAACCATTTATAGGGGGCGTTGAGAAGGGAATCTTCTCGATAAGGCATCCGAGACGACCGAATCCGATCGGAATCTCTATTGTCAGACTGGAGAACGTTAGAGGTAACATACTGGAGATTTGTGATGTCGATATCCTGGATGGGACGCCGCTTCTGGATATCAAGCCTTTCGTACATCAGTTCGATCACAGGGCGGATATACAGAGCGGATGGGTGGATGACCAGCACATCGATGATATCGGGGATAAAACCCCGCGGAGCTTGAAGGATTCATAAGTACATGTCAATCAATGAATCGACGTTCAAGATTCTCACAATCTCAATTGCACTACTCCTGACCGCATTCATCCTGTCGCTGGTTGTCTGCATCGTCACACATACGAGCCCGCAGAACTTGCTTGCAAGCATCGCGTCCGAAGAGATCAGGTTTGCGATAAAATTGAGCTTGCTCACATCCGCGATATCCACCTTGATGTGTATCGCAGTCTCGATACCAGCAGCATACTCGCTTGCACGCTACAATTTTTTCGGAAAGACGCTCATCAATACGATAGTGGATCTTCCGCTTGCGCTGCCACCGCTTGTGGCAGGGGTTGGGCTCCTACTCCTCTTTGGAACGACTTCCTTTGGCGCATGGCTTTCCGGTTTCGGGCTAAAATTCGTATTCACGCCGCTCGGGATCATAATCGCACAGTTCACTGTGAATATTTCGTTTATGCTGCGGATCATGCGTTCGACGTTTGAAGGGATCAGTCCGAGGTACGAATACGTTGCCCAGACGCTTGGCTGCAACCCGATGCAGGCATTCCTGCAGACAACGCTTCCCATGTCAAAGAACGGGCTTATGGCTGGCGGGATCATAACATGGTCAAAAGGGATCGGGGAGTTTGGAGCAGCCCTGATGCTCGCCGGCGCAACACAGATGAAGACCGAAACCCTGCCGATATCGCTGTATTTGAATATGTCGTGCGGGGATCTTGAACTGGCAATAGCCGCTGCAACCATCCTGATCGTCATATCGATCATATCCCTATACATCTTTGAACAGCGCGGTGGGATTACTCATCTATACTGAACATGATACGAATTGAGAATGTATCCAAGAATCTTGGCGAATTCAAGCTGGATGACGCGACCCTGCAGATCGATGAAGGCGAATACTTCATCATACTCGGTCCCACCGGTGCAGGAAAGACAATCCTCATCGAGACGATTGCGGGCATCTACCGCCCGGATAGTGGCAGAGTGTTTCTGAACGGGGCGGATGTAACAGACGTTCTGCCGAAGGATCGGCAGATCAGCATGGTCTACCAGGATTACATGCTCTTTCCACACCTGACTGTGGCAGGAAACATCGGATTTGGGCTGCGTCAGAAAAAGATCGCCAAACGCGAAATCATTGTGAAAACAGATGAAATTGCAGAGCTTCTTGGCGTTTCGCACCTGTTGAGCCGGTATCCGGGTACACTTAGCGGAGGAGAGAAGCAGAGAATCGCAATCGCACGGGCGGTTGTGACGGCGCCAAAGGTGCTGCTGCTGGATGAGCCGCTCTCTGCACTGGATTCTCGCACAACCGAGCGGCTGCAGGCGGAACTTGCGCGAATACACGAGATCACAGAGACCACAACGATTCATGTGACGCACAGCTTCGGAGAGGCGTTCGCTCTTGGGGATCGGATCGCTGTGATGTGCGGCGGCAGAATCATGCAGGTGGGTGCGCCTGATGATGTCTTCAGAAGACCCAATTCCGAGTTCATTGCGGATTTTGTTGGTGTTGAGAATTTGTTCCGCGGAAAGTCGGTTGTCTATGGCGATGTCGCCGTGGTTCACATTGACGGGATCTCGATGGTCTCAAGTTCACTTAAATCAGGAGACGTCTCGATCTCGATTCGACCCGAAGACATACTGATCTCGAAAAAGGAGATCGAAACGAGCGCGAGAAACTCATTTTACGGGGAGATTACGGAGGTTAAGAATATGGGCGCAATCGTGCGAGTGGCGGTTGATGTGGGCGTTCCCTTCGTGGTTGCGCTGACAAAGCAATCGTATGAGGATATGGAGCTTTTATGCGGCGTGCGTGTCTGGATTGTTTTTAAAGCATCTGCGGTGCATCTGTTTTAGTATCTTAGCATCATCTGCGTACTTACAATATTATGTGGACATCTACAAAAACCACGAGATTACACAAGATTAACACCGAAATCTTGTGGAGATGGCTGCGCCGCTGCTTCGCAGACGGTGTAATCTTGTGGTTCCCACCACAAGACACCCGAGCATGTTCTCATCTGCATGGAGTTTAAGGAAGCATAGCCCCGAACCGCCCGCCCCTACAAAAACCAGG
>JAIWAP010000133.1:0-3236 GCA_048634345.1 Methanobacteriota archaeon
TCAATCAACCTCAAGCGCCCCGATCATCTCGGCAAGCCGCTGCAGGACCTCGGTTCGCGTCCCTTCCACGAACTTGATGCTGCCCACAACCAGATGCCCGCCGCCGTTAACCCCTGCGCCGGTAAGCTCGTCGTGCAGTTCTCTTACCATCCGCGGGATGTTCATGCCAGCCCCGCGTGACCTGATCACAACGAAATCGGGACCGTACCCGAGGGTCACCACCGGATCGCTGGTTTTCTGGCAGATGAGATCATGGATCTCGCCGGACGTCTTCCCCGGTGGCGGGAACGTGAACTTGTGCGCAAAGTGCTCGAGATCGATCACATTCAGCGATACGCCGTTCTGCAGCTTCTGCGTGCGCAGGTGCGGCATGGCAGCCTGCAATTGGTCAGCGATTGCATCCCTTGCCTGCTCGCAGAGCAACTTCACGAGCATCCGGTGGCGGTCGATCTTTCCGAGATTGAGAATATCGTTAACAAGCCCCCTGCCACTCTGGAATCTGAGCCAGAACGCCTCATAATCAAGTGCAAGCGCAATATCAGAGAGATCTGACCTCGAATATTGATCAGACACGAGATCAATGTATTTTGTAGCCTCGTCCGCCTCTGAGCGGTCGCCGAGAGCAGCCACCGCCGGAAGGTGCTTTATCTCCTCGGTCACGTCAGGATTGATCATCCGTGCGATCTCGAAGCAGAGCATCCCTGCCGTGATCCCGAAGTCGCCGCCCACATGATACGGGTTCACATGCCCGCAGAGATACTGGTCCACGATCTCGTCAGGGTGGTGGTGATCTGCGACAACGATATCGATCCCGTAGACCGCTGCGTGCTTGAATGCAGGCACGTCCTCCTCTGTCGAGCCGTTGTCTACGATGACTATCAGGGGCAGGTTCTGACCGTGCCGCTCCTGATCCTCAAGAGCAAAGCAGAGATCCCTTGTGATATCCACCATTTCGTAAAAAGGAGCCTTTGAAGGCGATCTCCGGTAGTAATGGTACTCGGCGTCCGCGCCGCCGACCTCCCGTATCAGCGGGAGGATCGCTTTCTCGATTGCAACCGCAGCAGTCATCCCGTCCGCATCGGCGTGGTGCCTGAGAAGGATCGGCTGGGATGCGAAGACCGCCCTGCGGATCCTCTTTGCGACCGTGCGCATATTGCCTTTCAGAGCCTTCAGCACCTCGCTTTCTATCATGAAGTCGATCTCCTGCGGTTCGGACGCAGCATCGAGCGCATCTTCGATTCGGTCATGGATCTCTGCCGCCTCGCTGCCAAGCAGCCGCCCCATATCCGCAACTTCGATCTGAATCTCCCGGTTCCGGAGCGATACAGCCCCGATCACCTTCGCGATGGCGTCAGCTTCAATTTCAGGGTACGCCCGTTCGCCGGCACGGTCGAATGCAGCGCAGATGGTGGCGCCGGTTCCATCGAGCACGGTGAATATCGTCGGTCCTGACGTCTGTTTTATCTGGATAACCCTTCCCCGGATGGACACGGTCTTGCCGATACATTTTGAGAGATCTGAACTCAAGTATACCGGGAAGTCTTTCTCTATTTCAACTATCTGGTATTTTTTCAGCTTTTCAGGAATCAACTCTATATTTCCATTGGGTTTTATGTTTTTCACGCGTACATGGATGGTATCTCCGACGCCAACCTCCGAACTTATGTTGCTTGAATGAACAAGTCCGCGTATCTTCTTATTCAGGTCAACAAAGACCCCGAAATCCACAACTCCGTTGACCGATCCTTCATAGACCTCGCCGGTCTGCAGATCAGCCACCTCGCAGAGATTGCTCAGGATGCCCACAGACTGGTTCTCTGCGCAGCTCTGGCACAGGTCGCCATCCCCGCCAAAACGCGAACCGCAGACCCTGCACTCCTTGATCTCTCCGCAGCCGCCACATTCACTGCATTTTTCGGTTACCTGAGTCGCCCCGGTCCCGTTGCATGTGGGGCACGAACCGGCGAGGGCAAGTTTCAGCTGCTGCTCGGATAACCCGCTCAGATTTATTGATTTTGCTTTTCCGGTGCCTTTGCACGCGGTACACTTCTTTTCTTCGATGAGAACGAACCCCTTGCCGCCGCATCTCTCGCATACTGCCATACCAATTGGTTGGGACGGCATCTGATTTATGTTTTTGGTGGATGCTGTCGTGGAAGCAGACGCGAGAAATGTTTATGTACACATTACATCACATTACTTCTAATGAAACTGAGGGCATTATTAGACACGTCCTTCTGGATAAACATCTATCATCTGGGATTGACCGATAAGCTATCTGATTTATTTGATGTGATCTACATAACGCCAAGGATATATGATGAAATAGAGGTTGGAAAGGCGTATAACTCCGGTGATGTTTCGCTATTTGAAGATATGCTGGAGTGTGGTAAGATCAAACTTATGGGAGTGGATGAGGAGAGCGTGATGGGGATGAGAAACTATGTCAACTCGAGTTCCGGGGAAGCAGAACTGTTGAGCGCACTGATCAGGGAACCAACCCTTGTCCTGCTGATAGATAATTCAGATGTATTCTGGTTTATGGCGCAGAAAGATCTTACATACCTGACAACAGCGAACATCGTGATAACACTCTTTGCAACCGGGCATCTGGCATATTCCGAATCGAGAGCACGTTTGCAAGATTTGTATGGAGTGTTGAAGAAGGGCGTAGTTGATAGCGCAATACAGACACTTGAAAAGATATTGGAGGCGAGAAAATGAGCGATACGACCGCAATAACCATTCGATTGAGCGCAGATATCGATATGGCGATTGGCAGACTTGCAAAGGCAGAACACATACCAAAGAGTACGCTGGCAAGGAAATTCATAGAGGAACGGCTGGAACAGTACCGAATAGAGAAGGCGATCGAACTCTATGTGAATGAAAAGGGGAGTTTGAAAGAGATATCAGAGATAACCGGTGTAACGGTACGCGTGATAATGAGAACGCTCCGAAAGAAGAGTATACCGCTCAGGATGGGTGAAGAGGTGTTTGATAGAGGAATGGAACACGCGAGGAGGGTGTTTGGGTTTTAAGTCGGTGTGCGGACTCGGCGAAAACACTCGGATTTTTCGACAGTTCCCGCAACCAGGTATTTGAAAGATCGATCTCAAATAGAGAAGAGGTCTGATTGCAATGGATACTATAAAAATAGCCAAGCGGGCAATGATATTTATCGATGGTCAAAACGTGCTCTTCGGATGCAAGAACTTTCAAAAAGACTATAAAAT
>JAIWAP010000134.1:0-3057 GCA_048634345.1 Methanobacteriota archaeon
CTCACCGCTCCGCCATCAGCATCACCAGCAGCGCCTTCTGGACATGCAGTCGGTTCTCTGCCTGATCCAGCACAGCAGAATGCGCACCTTCCAGCACCTCGCCCGTGATTTCCTGACCGCGATGTGCTGGCAGGCAGTGGAGCACGATGCAATCAGGATTTGCACGATTCAGAAGAGCGTCATTGATCTGAAAACCATCAAAATCACGTAACCGCTCTTGTTCTTCCTTCTCATCGCCCATCGAGACCCAGACATCGGTGTAGAGCACATCAGCCCCTGCCGCAGCCTCTGCCGGATCGTGCGTGACCACGACATCACCACCGAGTTCCCGGGCATGTCTCACCATAGCCTGATCCGGCTCGTATCCGGCAGGACAGGCTACCGAAAGGCGCATACCAGTGATCGCGCTTGCAAGGATCAACGAATTGCAGACGTTGTTCCCGTCCCCGATCCATGCGACATGCAAGCCCTGAAGATCGCCTTTACGCTCTCTAATCGTGAGTAAATCGGCAAGCAACTGGCACGGGTGCTCCGCATCGGAGAGTGCGTTGATCACAGGGACATCTGCGCATCTTGCAAGTTCACGTACCGTTTCATGGCTATAAACCCGTGCGATGATCGCATGTACATACCGTGAAAGCACCATCGCGGTATCGCAGATCGTCTCGCTGCGACCGAGCTGGAGATCATCAGAATTCAGGTACAGCGCATGTCCGCCGAGTTCGGTCATCGCGACCTCGAAAGAGACCCGCGTACGGGTGGATGGCTTCTCGAAGATCATGGCAAGACTCCTGCCCGTAAGCGGAGTCTGCGCATGGCGTTTGCCACGTTTTTCTTTCAGTTCGAGAGAGAGATCGAGCAGTTGCAGGATCTCCTCGCGTGTCAGGTCCGATATGGAGAGGAGGTCTTTTGGCATCATCCGGTGATAACCTCGCAGCCGTCAGCAGTAACGATCACGGTGTGTTCCGCCTGTGACACAAGCGCACCCGTAACTTCCGTCAAAACAGGGTAAGACTCGATCAACCCGGATTTTTCCAGATTCCGGAATGTGAAATCAAGCTTCGCTCCGGAAAACCACCTCTTCGCAAATGGAAGGGTCTTATATTCCATCATCTCCTGAAGTAGTGCCCTTGCTCTTGGAATACGCGGAAGCGGTGGATTTTCGGTTGTAAGATGGTAGATCTCGGACCGCTGGGTGTCCCTGATCCTGCCCGCACCGTTCGTGGCAAACGGCTCGATTGCGACCACCTGCCCCTCGGCAAGCACGGTTCCGCCGCGTACATGAATGTTCGGGATGCTCGGCGGGGCATGTGTGCGATATCTCTCAAGCCCGTGCCCTGTGAGGTTTGCGATCGGCTTGTATCCGAACTCGCCGATCACGCGCTCGATAGCTGCCCCGATCTCTGTGGTATCGATCCCGGCATGTATCAGGTCGATTGCCGCCGCAAGCCCGGCTTTCGACGCCTCTACGAGTTCAGGGTGGTCAGAAAGATCGATCGTCACGGCGGCATCCGCGATATAGCCATCAATGTGTACGCCGATGTCGAGTTTTACCATATCTTCGCCAAACACAGACGTGTCGTCCGCACCCGGCGTGTAATGTGCGGCATCCTCGTTTCTCGAGAGATTGCACGGGAATGCCGGCTGTCCACCAAGACTGCGTATCAGATCCTCTGCAAAGGCTGCCGTTTCAAGGATACTTGCGCCCACTGTTATTTTCTTCGCTGTTTTCTCACGTACCTCTGCGAGAATCCTTCCAGCCTGTCGATGTTTCTTAAGTTCCACGTGTGTGAGATGGTTGTTCATAATACCCCGCAAAAAAAGAAAATGAGACCGCCCAAAAGACGATTTTACGCATCTGGGCGGCGAATGTTTGGCTTTGGCTCTGAAATCACTGAAAACTCACATTTTCAGAATTTCAAGCGCCCTGTTGATGTCTTCTGCTTTGACAGTCTTTCTGCCAGCGTGCTTTGTCTCGATGATCGCTTCCTTGGCGATCTTTATACCGATATCTTCAAGCACTTCGGTCAGGGCACCGCGTGCCGATTCGCTGACCCGAATGTCCCCATCTGATGCAGTTCGTATAAGCCGCTCAACTGGAGCCAACGGTATTATTTTCTTTGCCATTTGTTCTTATCTCCTTCTGTGGTCTGATTTGGTTCGCAACTAATCGGTGCGTATTCGATTTTATGCACCGACACCAAGCACATAACGATGCACAGAATAGACCACTATTCTATGACCATATTAATGCATGGTGTTGCTATGTACTTACTTTTTGAAATAAGGTCTATATATACTTTTTGATCAACATCCACGTTACAGTGGAAAATATCTTTGAGAAATTGAATTTATGATCTCCGGGCATGATGAATCATCGTGTAAATAAATTCATAGGGATTGCCCATAGAAACACCCATAAGATATTGTGTCATATACTGATTGGTCATGATAACTATAACAGGATTAACACTGAAAAATCCAACGCTGCTTGCCGCGGGAATCCTTGGAACCACTGGTGCATCGCTGCTGCGGGTTGCGCGCAACGGCGCAGGCGCGGTCGTCACAAAATCCATCGGATGCGATCCAAAAGCGGGACATCCAAACCCGAGCATGATTGAGACTGAATGCGGATTTCTAAACGCGCTTGGGCTGCCAAATCCGGGCTATCGCCATTATCACGAAGAGCTACAGATAGCAAGCGCGGCAGGGGTCCCTGTGATTGCGAGTATCTTTGGCGCTGATGCCCGGGAATTCGAAGAGGTCGCACTCGGGCTCTGCGATGCTGCTGATGCGATCGAACTGAACCTGAGCTGCCCACATGCGGATCAATACGGAGCCTCTGTTGGTATTGACCCGTCTCTTGTCAGGGAGATCACATCATCAGTCAAAGAGGCAGTTGATATCCCGGTCTGGGCAAAACTGACGCCGAATGTCACAGACATCACAGAGATAGGGCTTGCCGCGCAGGAGGGCGGCGCGGACGCTGTGGTTGCCATCAATACCGTGCGGGCGATGGCTATCGATATCGAGTCGGGATATCCGATCCTTGGCAAC
>JAIWAP010000135.1:0-2611 GCA_048634345.1 Methanobacteriota archaeon
TGGAGATACTCAAAGAAAAACACGACGAGTTCGTTTCGGGTGAATATCTCTCAAAAAGACTGGATATCTCGCGCACGATGGTATGGAAACATGTTGAATCCCTGCGAGAGGGCGGCTACATCATCGAGTCGGTCACCAGCAAGGGCTACCGGCTCAAGGAGATTCCGGACCGGCTGCTGCCCGCCGAAGTCAAACATGACCTCATGACCGATTTTGTTGGTAAGGAAATATACTATTTTGATGAAATAAAATCCACCAGTGCAAAAGCGAAGGAACTTGCTGCAGATAACCCGGACGGGACTGTTATAATCGCAGAAAGGCAGATTGAAGGCAGGGGGCGGATGGGTAAGGGGTGGTATTCACCACCAGGCGGAATCTGGTTCTCAATGATCCTCAAACCGAAAATCCCTCCTGATCAGGTTCATAAATTAACGCTTGTGGCAGGAGTTGCTGTCACAGAGGTCCTGAGCGAGCTTGGACTAAAGGCAGAGGTAAAATGGCCCAACGACATCTTCATCAATGAAAAGAAGGTCTGCGGAATCTTAACCGAGATGGACGCCGAGTTAGACGTCGTGAACTATGTGATCGTTGGAATCGGGATCGATGCCAACATCGATCTTGACATGCTCCCGCCGATCACCATGATGCAGACAACGTCACTGAGAGAAGAGCTCGGGAGCGATGTGGACCGGATAGCTCTTGTTAGAGGCATTCTCGAGCGTTTTGAGCAGCATTACACTACATTTCTAAAAGGAGATTTCCATGCGATCCTGAAACGCTGGAGAGGCTGTTCGTCTACCATCGGACGGAGAGTAAAGATCGTTGCAGGGTTCCGGACGATCAGAGGCGAAGCAGTTGGCATCGACCACGATGGGGCTTTGATTGTGGAACTGGACGACGGGACGGTCGAAAAAGAGATTACTGGCACATGTTATCATATCTGAGTGCTATCTGATCTATTTGGAGACTTTTTATTATTTTCTGGGAACGCCGGATTGTCTTATGTAAGCACAACTGCCAGAATGGGACACTATCGATCTGAAAAGTCATTTACACCGTTAATTTGCGTAATCTGCATTAATCAGTGGCAAATAAAACTTTTAGCCACAGATTAACACTGATTTCACTGATTGCACTAACCCAATCGTACCAGTGTTTGCAGGATCGGCATCATGTTTTTCAACCGACCAGAAGAAATTAAAAAGACTCTCTATTTGACTCCGACCACCGAATCGACCGCTTGCAGCAGCATCCGGTTCTCCTGCCTCGTCCGAACCGCCACTCTGACATACTCTGTGCCCAGATTCCGGAACGATGCACAATCCCGGATCAGAATTCCATGTTCAAGCAGTCTTTGGGTCAGTTCCTGCGAATCCATGTCAGTATTGGTGATATCAACGAGAATGAAATTAACATCACTTTTCAGCGGGACAAAACCACGAGCGATCAATCCTTTTGTGAGATACTCCCGCTCTGTACGTATCAGATCGATTGATTTCACGAGATAATCGCTTTTCATACATGCATCCATCAGGCGCATTCCGATTACCTCGGCTGGCGCACCAACATTCCAGACCAGCCGCACACGGTTGAGCAGTTCGGCGAGTTCACGGGATGCGATGCCAAAACCGATGCGAAGTCCGGGGACCGCAAACACCTTTGTCAGCGATCTGAGCACAAGCACGAAATCAGAGTCAAGCACGGTGTGCGCAATCGATTGAGTCGGATCAGCAAGCTCTATGAACGCCTCATCGACAAAGAGAAATGTTTCGTGGTCAGAACAGCGATCTGCAAGTCGCATCACCTCGCTTTGCGATACCAGACCTCCTGTCGGGTTGTTTGGATTGCACAGAAACACAGCGCTTGCATCTGAGAGCTCTGTGGACGTCAGTTCAAGAATCTGTGAATAATCGCAGTACTGCACAGTTGCTCCGAATAGCTGGCACTGGAAAGCATATTCACCGAATGTGGGCGATGGGATGATCACGGAATCGCCACTCCGTACGACAGTCTCTGCAAACAGCCTTATCAGTTCGGACGATCCGTTTGTGGGTATGATATTCTCTGCGGTGATCTTTTGCGTGTGTTTTGGGGAACCGGAGTACCTGTACTTCTCGATAAAATCGGCGAATGCACCCCTCAAACGGAGATATCTGTTATCAGGGTAACGCTTGATCTCTTCCTCGATCATTTCGGCGCTCTTAGCTGCGGTCTCGACCTCGGGAATCCCACCCGGGTTTAAATTGGCGCTGAAATCAAGTACACCCTCCCGTCCCGATTCTGCTATCCTGCCACCATGCATGCAGGGGGTGCTTCCAGCAGTTTCCTGCCTCACAAACCTTGTAATTGAGCTTATCGAACTCATTATGACTGGTCTGTTGTGATATACTCATCGAGGCTGCTAACACCTTCGAGTTCACTGGATTCGATCGCAACCTGACTGAAAAGACTTTCGCGCACATGAATCGGGGATCCGGTCCGCACCGCAATCGCTATGCAATCACTCGGTCTGGCATCGATCTCCTTTTGCGTGTCCTGCACGTTTAGAACCAGTCGCGCATAGAACGTGCCCTCGCTCAGGTCATCGACCAGCACGCTCTTCACCGACCCG
>JAIWAP010000136.1:0-2255 GCA_048634345.1 Methanobacteriota archaeon
ACATGGGTTATATTCTCGATTAGCGCCCTTGTCTTCCCGCCGGTGCCGATGATCCTGCCCCTGAAGCGTGTCAGCATCTTTGGCGTGTTCGCAGGTATATCGATCACATCGTATATGAGAAGCTCGTCACCGAACAGTTTGACAGCCCGCTCAGGGCTGAAACCCCGCCCGATTGCCGAGATGACCTCAGCCGCCCGCATACCCTGCAAAGGGTCCTCTGGCGACAGAATCTGCACATTGCCGGATTCGCTGTCGATATCCAGCGTCGCGGTTGAGAGTTCCTCGAGCGCTTTTTTGGTGATGCCTTTCGGTCCGATCACTGCGCCAATCCGGTCCTGTGGAATTTTAACGTACATTAACACCCAGCTTCGTGCTGACTTCGCCGAGTTTGATGTATTTGATCGTTCCCAACCGTGTCAGACTCGCTGCAGGTATCGTCTCCGCGTCCGATCCTGCCAGTTCTGCAGGAGTGCCCACGTACACGCGCAGTCTCGACATTGCGTCGCGTCCACGCATCCGTTTGTGCGGGAGCATGCCGCGGATCGTTCGTTTCAGGATCTGATCCGGTCTCGACGGGAAGTACGGACCGCTTTCTGTTGATCCCTTGTCCACCTGTTCCTTGTATTCCCTGTATGTGGTGGTCTTGCTCCCGGACACCACAGCGCGTTCGGCATTGGTGATCGCAATGGTCTCGCCGCTTAACAATCTTGAGGCGACAACGCTTGCGAGCCTGCCAAGAATCAACCCATCTGCATCGATAATTACTGTATTCATGAAATCACCTGATTATCCGCACATTTGATCCCGTGGGCGCTCTTTCCACCAGTTCCTCGATCGTGAGGCATTCCCCGCCAGCATCTGTGATCTTTGACCGTGCGCCATCGCTGAAATCGAAAGCGCCCACGACCACCGGATGGTTTAACTCGCCTGCGCCGAGCACCTTGCCGTGCACGACGATGGTCTCGCCGTCCGCAGTATGCCGGTTGATGCGGCTCACATTCACTGTCGCATAACCTCTCTTAGGACTCTGCATGCGCTTTGCGATCTCTCGCCAGATCGGAGCGTTGTTCTCGCGTGATCTGGATTTCAGATCCTCTACCAGGGATATAATCCGCGGATTTGTCTTTTTATATTGTGTTTTGCTCATTCGCTTCCTCCAAGACTCACATAGAATTCATGTTCGAACCGTTATGCCGGTTCATGCGCCGTTGGAATGTGATCATCTGTTATCGTCTGTAGAAAAAGGTTGTGGAGGGTCTGGGTTGTCAGGCGTCATGCAAAGAATCTTGGAATGGCGACCGCCCGAGACCGCCATGCTTAAATATCATGGCAGTATTGATCATGGCATGGGGCGATGCGATCTGATAGCAGATGGCAGTACCACTGCTGATCTGACTGCGGGCGAATCTGCCGACGTGGATGGTGCGATAAACGGCATGAAATCGCTCTACGTGGGCTCTGTACCAAGTACAGGGTTTGGTGACTGGATACGTCAGAAAAACAATGAGATGGGATAGGTAACACAGATGACTACGATAGATATATCGGGTTTTTACCAGGTGGTTCTGCCATATTCGGAAGTGATACTGGTATTGGTAGTCGCTTTCTTTGTAATTAGTCTAACTAAAAAACTTATTAGGGGATTCTTAAGCACCACCGGTCTGCCTCCGGATGTGCAGAACCTCTTGCGAAGAATCGTGGTCTATGGCCTATGGTTCGCTGTTCTGATGTATGCCGTACGTGAACTGAAATTAGAAGAGGTTTTCATGCCGCTTATGGGTGCATCAGTTTTGGTTGGGCTTGCTGTCGCCCTGGCAGTCAAGGATGCTTTGGGTGACGCGGTGGCGGGGATATTCCTCTTAGCAGACCGGCACTTCAACATCGGCGAGGAAATTGAGACGATGAAATACAGAGGGGTGATTATTGATGTCACGCTCAGAAAAACGCGCTTGAAGATAAGTGATGGAACGATAGTTGTACTACCAAACGGAAAAATAGATTCTTCTGGGTGGGTGTTACATGAGACAAAGACCGATACGAATACGTAAAGAAGATGCGAGGTAGGGGAAGGGCATTTCCTGATAAAAGAGAGAATGACAAGCTTTCCCGGATACCTGTGTCCGGTCAAGCCAACATTTAAATCCCCAGAACCCACCAACAATCTCGATGAAGATATCGCTGCCCTACGGGAACGGAAGCGTCTCTGTCGAAGTGCCGGACAGGAACCTTGCAGGCATCATCGAGCCGCAGGAACT